>PLXO01000092.1 GCA_003151425.1 Acetobacteraceae bacterium | reverse complement strand
AGAAATTTATGGCGAAGTTCGGCCTAATAGGGGATCGTCAATCACCCACAGATTCACCCGACGAACCTGATTTTATGGGTGCCGAGGCGCGGATTTGAACCGTGGACCTACTGATTACGAATCACGTGGTGGGAACCCGCCCGTCACGCAGGCGACGTTCGGCAGCAACCGGCCGCTTAACTCCGCGTCGCTCGTCAAGTCCCCGCCGCTCGTTAAAATAGGTTCGCTCCACCTGTCTCGCTCCGCATGCCTCATACAACCTGCGGGCCGCCGCGTTCGTCGAATCCGTCGTCCACTCCAGTGCTGAAAAGCCTTCGCTGGCTCTAAGGTGCGTCGCAGCCTGCACGAGCATCTGTCCCACACCGCGCCGTCGCGCAGCCTTCGCCACGTAAAGATCACGGATATAGAGCGCCAGGCTCAATTCGGATGCCGGAAAGGTAACATTCATGACCAGCGAGCCAACGACTGCGTCGCCCGCCAGGGCGACAAGGACGCGCGGGTCGAAGGTGCTCGTGGGTGCCCTGCACGCCAGGGCGGCCGCTTTTGTGGCCGCGGCGTCCGACACCGGCTGTTTGTAATGGGATTGCATTTCCGAGAAGTGCACCGCGAGTGCGGGGATGTCAGCCTCGGACGGGCAGCGGACGACTATGTCTTCCGCGCACGCCCGGTCGGGGGAACTGACCGAGGGGACGACCGCGCCTCGCTTTGCACCACTTCGCACAGATTGGTCCATCTGATTCTGACCTCCAGTAGAGCCGGTTACTGCCAGCGCCGTGAGCAGACGGCCGACCAATGCTAAGGCCAACGCGTTTGCAATTCCTTTACAGCGCGGTGTTGATTTGGGCGTCTCCGGCCTGGCCCAGCCGGCCCCGAGGAACGTCGCCCTCATCGGCGCCCGGCCGGATCAGCGCAACGCCGCGTGAGCGACAAAGTCAGCGCAACGCCGCATGAGCGACAAAGTCAGCGCAACGCTGCATGAGCGACAAAGTCCCGCGTTGTCAAGCCAACTCTCGCCGCGTGGCTGGCCATTCGCTTGCGCCTCGGTTTACCCGACGGTCACCAATCGTCGCCATGGTGCGGCCGTCTGGGCCGCTCCGCCGGGCAACGGCCGCTACGCCTGGTCGTTCGATGGCGGCCGCGCTCGCGAACAGAAGGAAGATCAGTCATGCTATTCGCCGTGATTCGCCATGATAAGCCGAACAGCCTCAACCTGAGGCTATCGGAAAGACCCAAGCATCTCCTGTATCTGGAAACCGTCCTCGACAAGATCATGTATGGCGGAGCGCTTCTCGATGACGCGGGCAAACAGGGCGGGTCCATACTGATCATAGACGTGGCGGACGCGGCGGAAGCTGACGCATTCGCGATTGCCGATCCCTACGTCGATGCCGGGCTGTTCGCCACCACCTCGGTCCGGCAGTTCCGGCTTGTGTTCAAGGACGGCGCCTGGCTGTGATCCGGTTCGGACGCCGCGGCACGGCGGACGCCCGGGCTGGAGATCCGCTGGGCGAGGCACGGGGTTCACCGGCGCCGGCAACGCGGTGATTCAACCCTGGACGTCGGCCGTTGCGACCAATGACACCGCGAAGAAATCGAGAATGTCCTGCAGCGGGCGAGGCACGCTGAACAGGTAGCCCTGCGCCTCGGTGCAGCCGGTCTCGCGGACGAGCTTGAGCTGATCGAGGGTTTCGATGCCTTCAGCGGTCGTGGTGATGTTAAGCTTGTTTGCCAGCGCCACCACGGAATTGACGATTGCGGCACAGTCTGGCCGCGTCGCCATTTCCCGGACGAAGGACTGATCGATCTTGATCTTGTCGAATGGGAAGATGCGAAGGTAGGTCAACGAGGAGTATCCCGTGCCGAAATCGTCGAGTGCTATGCGCAGGCCCAGCGCGTGCAGCCGGAACAACAGCGCGATCGTGTTGTCGTTGTTATCGAGCAAGGTCGTCTCGGTGATTTCCAGCTCCAGTCGATTTGCCGGCAGACCGGACGCGTGCAGCGCGGCGGCCACGATCTCGACGATGTCGCCGGTGCCGAACTGTGCCGGCGACAGGTTGACCGCCACCCTGACGTCGTCGGGCAGTTTCATGGCATCGGCGCAGGCCTTGTTCAGCACCCATGCCCCGATGGAATGGATCAGTCCCGTCTCCTCCGCGATATGAATGAACTGCAGGGGAGAGACGGTGCCGCGGACCGGGTGATGCCAGCGGATCAGCGCTTCGAAGCCGGCAATGCGGTCGTTGCTGAGATCGTACAATGGCTGATACAGCAGCTCGAACTCTTTTCGATCCAGCGCGTCGCGCAGGTCCTCCTCGATCGCAAGACGGGTGATCAACTGCGTTTCCATGTCCGCCTCGAACAGGCTAAAACTGCCACGGCCTTTGGCTTTCGACTGGTACAGGGCCATATCGGCATTTTTCAACAGTGTATCTGCGTCCATGTCGGCGGTGTCGGTCAGCGCGATGCCAATGCTGGCGCCGCCGATGATCGTGTGACCCGCGAGCTTGTAGGGCGCGCTCAGCGTGTCGATGACTCGCTGGGCGAGATGCTCCGCCGCCGCCGGCATGTCGGTCGACACATGAGCGATGGCAAACTCATCCCCACCAAGGCGCGCGATGATGTCGGTGTCCCGCAGGCAGTTCATCAGCCGACGGCCGGCAGCCTCAAGCAGGGCGTCACCCATCGGGTGACCCAGCGTGTCGTTGACCTGTTTGAACCTGTCGAGATCGACATAGAGGAGTGCCAATCCAGCGCCCGGGTGGGTCAGGCTGGTGATCATCTCGTCGAGGCGGATGCGGAACAGAACACGATTGGGCAGCGACGTCAGGGCATCGTGATGTGCGGCGAAGCGGATATGTTCCTCGGCGCGTCGCTGCTCCGACACGTCTTCATAGGTGGCAATCCAACCTCCGTCGGCGATCGGGCGTTGCGAGATCGCGATCGAGCGTCCCTGTTCGCTGGTCATGACGAACGATCCGCTCTGCTGGGCGTCTGCCAGGCCCCGCTGTTTCAGATAGGCGTTCTCCAGCACGTCGACGGGAAACTGGCCGGATGCTTGCATCCTGTCGAATATATCATGCGTCGCCAACCCCGCGGAAAACGCCGCCGGATCAATCGCGAACAGGTCGAGGAACCGATTATTGTGGACGATCAGCCTCTGGTTGCGATCGGTCATCAGCAGCCCCTGTGACATGTTGTTCAGAGCTGCGTCGAACAGCACGTTCTGGATATGCAGTGCCCGGTCGCGTTCTCGCAGGGCGGCGTTTTGCAGTTGCGTCTCCTCCACCGCCTGCTGGGCGCGCTCGTTCGCCGCCTCCAGCTTGGACAGGGCCGTCTTCAGGTCGGTGATATCTGTCCGGATGCCGACGATGCCGCCGTCGGGCGTGCTGCGCTCCGTGATCAGGATCCAGCGATGGTCGGGCAGTTCGCGCTCCAGCGGGCCCTCGTTGTGGTGATGCCAGGCCGTGAGCTGCCTGACGAATTCCTCCATGTCGCCAGTCGCCTGCGGGTATTGGCCGCGCTGGATACCGCCCCGGATGATGTCCTCGAATTTGGCTCCAGGGCTGATGAAGTCGGCGCTGAGCCGGTACATGTGCCGGTACTGCTCGTTGCAGGTCACCAGCCGATCATCGCGATCCCACATGACGAACCCGTCCGACATCGACTCGATGGCGGCATCCAGCGTGGCGCGTGCTCTGCTGCGTTCGGCTTCCGCGCGTTCGCTCTGGCGGAGTGCCGCGTTGAGCGTCAGAGCCAGGGCGAACACCAGGACGACGGCGATCGAGACCGAGGCAACCATGCGGTCCCGATCCCGCACCCAGTCCGCCATCGCCGTATTCAGATCGAGTGTCAGCGCTATCATGACGTCGCCGTACAGACTCGCCCTGGCGACACCGATGGTCGGCACCTGGATCAAATCCGACGGCACCATGAATACGGTGCCGCTCGCATGGACCTTGCTGATGGCGACGCGCTGCTGCTTGCCGACCTGCATCTCGTCATATGGCTGGCTGACGAGAAGCTGTCCGCTGCGTCTTTCCAAAACGACCCGCAAGCCTGGTATTGCGCCGACCGCGGAGAACAGCTTTGTGACCAGGAACAATGGCACTTCGGCCACGGCGTCCATGACACCCACACCGGGCACGGACACCTGTCGCACGACCAGTAACACCCAGTCTCCCGTTGTGGGATTGCGGATTGGCCCGGCAACAACCGCGGCACCATTGCGGGCAGCGGAACCGCGACCAGGCATGTCGATCGAAAAGTTGCTGTTCCAGGGATTTGGCCGTGCCGAGGCCCATACCGCACCGTCCGGACGTAACATGATGATGTCGCGGAAGGTGAAGGTCTGGAAGTTCAACCCGCTGAGCAGACGTCCGGCGGATTGGGCATCAACGGCCTGTCCGTCCCTGGCAATCGTGGCCAACAACGCGGGCAAGCTGACCAACGCGCCGTCGACCTGCAGCAATTGGTGGTTCACGACGCTTTCGACGATCAGTGCGGCATTCTGAAGCGTCGCGTCGGCGGCACGAAGCGCGGTCTGTTGCGTGCGTTGCAGCAGGAGCCACGATCCGCCAATCAATGTCAACAGAACGAGACCGAAGCCGAAAGCGATGGCGCCGCGGACGAAGCGCCGTCTTGCCATGCGTGCGGGTCTCGCAGGCCAGACCCGTCCGGCCAATCGGACTGGCCAGGCAAGTCCGATGCCCCAAAAGTTGGCATGGGCGTTTTTCACGTCGCGCCGCAGGATTTCATGGGATGCAAAAAATGCAGGAGGGACTGATCGGTGGACGGGAACGCGTTGGCTTTCTCCGAGCTGCCAAGAACGCAATGGCCGAACCGCGCGGCATCGTTGAAGCTGATGAAATCCGCCGTTTGCCCAGTCGCAAAGGCGCCGGGAAGCCCGACGGCCAGCCTCGGAAGCGGGATCGCAAAACCGGCAAGCGACGTCTCTGACACCGCCCTGCGGACGCGTTGACCCGTTGCAACACCTCCGTCGATTGGTACCGCACGCCGGGTTGCCCGGGGAAGCCGCTTGCGGCGGCGTGCCACGCCAGGATTCATGCCGCTCACCCAACCAAACCGTCAACAGCCGCCATGAACACCTGAAGACCTTCCGCTTGCGCTCTCGCGGCATCGCGGTCGGACACCGCGGTAGCCACTATTGGTGGGCCCATCTCATCGGCCTTCACGCATGTTTCGCCCTCGGCGCCTGCCACAACACCGTCATGGTCGGATGTTCGTACCGGCATTACGTTAATGGGGCCTTAACATATCTTTTTGTATGATCCCGGGCATGGAACGACACACCCTTGCCGCATACGATCGCCGTGAGCAGTGTGTGTAGCATGGTGACCTTAGTCGCCAGGCAAATGGCCCCTCTTGCGGTCTCGAAGACGCCTGACATCGATATTCGCAGCCCGACGCTTGCCGATGTGCCTGGTCTCGCGACGCTGTTCTCGGAGATGCAGCGTCATTACAATCGCCCCGTCCCGGATGATCAGGCCGTCGAAGCGGCAACGCTGGCCTGCAGGCCAATCGCCGCGATGTTCGATCCGCGGGTGCTGATCAGCGTCATGAACGGCACCATCGTCGGCTCGATCGTGCTGAACGTGGTCTTTCCAGCATATGAATTGACCCGCGCCCTCTACATTCGTGATCTGTATGTTGCGCAAGCGCTGCGCCGGCATGGCGTTGCACAGGCGCTGGTAAAGGCTGCGGCGCATTTGACGTATGCGCAGGGCTTCTCCGCGCTGGACTGGACCACAGAGACCGGCAATGCCGCCGCTCGGCAGATGTACGAGTCGTGCGGGGCCCGAGTGCTGCTGCGGACCTATTACCGGCTCGCGCGCGAGGATCTGGAAGGCGCCGGATAACGCCAAGGAGGTCGAGCGGTACGACGAGAACCGCTTGAGTCGTGACCTGGCCCGAGAGGGTGATCGCCCTCTGGTTCCGGCATCGTTCTGCTCAGTTCTTGATGGCACACATGATCCCTGCAACCACCAGGGCGAGGGAAACGGCTTGGCGGATTGTCAACGGGTCACCGAGCGCGAACGACGAGGCGGCCACGCCGAGGACCGGCGTGAGAAGCGTTCCAATCGCGGCACTGGATGGCTTGAGGCGCCTGACGGCAGCGAACCACAGAACATAACATAATCCCATGGAGACCAGAGCGGTGTATGCCAGCGCGATCCAGCCGATGAGCGGCATCGCATCGAAATGCGTCTGTTCGAACAGCAATCCGCCGAGGAGCAGAGGAATGCAGCCGATGCTGACCTGCCATGCCACCAGCGCCACCGGCGGCAGCGGAATCGGCCGTCGTTTGGCGAGAACCGTCCCCAAGGCAAAAAGCCCGGCTGCCGAAAGCGCCAGGGCGATGCCAGGACGCCTTCTGGCGTCAAGGCTGAGACCGGCACCCCCGACCAGGATCACAACGCCGCAAATACCCAGAACGATCGCCGCGATCTGTCGTGAGTTGGGCCGGTCGCCGACCATCGGCCAGGCCAGCAATGTGGCCCAGACGGGCATCGTGTAGGCGAGTGTCACGGCCTGCCCCGCGGGAAGCCAAAGCATGGAGGCCGTTGTGAGACCCATCCAGGCGCTCACGTTCAGCAAAGCCGCCACTGTCAGCCGCCGCCACAGATGGCGTGGCACGACAAGCGTTTCGCCACGGAACCGAGCCACCGCGAACAGCACCAGACCCGCAGCGACGCCGCTGACACCGCGGGCGGACAACGGCGGGCACTCGGTCAACAGGAATTTCGTGGCGGGCCAATTGAGCCCCCATCCCAACGCCGTGAATGCGACGCAAACAAACCCGATAAGACGGGATCTTGTTTCGGCTGCCAACAAAGTAGTGATACCTTCGGGACAATTTCGGCTTGCCAAGTTCATCGAGATGGTTACCATGAATTTGTCAGCGGACGGCAAAATAAATATGTCAGTCTTCTGTAGTCATGTCAACAACATTCATGAAAATGCCGCCCGCACTTCGCCTGGAGCGGGTAGGGGATCTGCCTGCCCGTCAGCATATCGTTCCGGCCGCGATCTGCGGGGCAAGCAACGGTTGCAGCAATTCTCATTTTGGCCCATCTGGTTGCCACATCGTCATGGCCGGACTTGTTCCGGCCATCCATCGTGGCACCGTGCTGCGGGGATGGCCGGAACAAGTCTGGCCATGACGATGACAGGCCGTACCGCCCGACCAAAACGAGAATTGCTGCAACGGTTGCATCCACGTGGACAGCCCAGGGAGGGACGTGAGGATCTGTTCGTTTTGGACATCGAGTTGCGTGGTCGGCGAACGTCGCAGCGAGATTCGCGTACAAGCAAAGCCGCGCCACCATCAAGGATGTGCGAACAAAATGTGTCGTTGTAGTCATGAGCCTCTTGGAGGCATTCGCTTGCTTGTTCGCTCGGTGGTCGCCCTTGGGATGCTGGTCGCCGCCTTGGCTGCCTCGCCCAGCCGGGCCGCCGACGGACCGATCCGACTGGAAGTCGTCGGCGGCCTGGCAGCGGTCAGCCAGTATACCAAGTTCGAAGCGCCATTCTGGACACACGACGTCCCGCAACTGACGCAGGGGCGCGTCCTGGCGGAAATCCATCCGTTCGACGAGAGCGGACTGTCCGGCCGGGAAATGCTGCAGCTTATGCGCCTCGGCGTGGTGCCGTTCGGCACCGCCCTGCTCAACGTGGTGTCGGGCGACGAGCCGGAACTGAATGCCGTCGACCTGCCGATGCTCAATCCGGATATGGCAGCACTGCGAAATACCGTGAAGCTCTACCGCGCCCACCTGCATCAGATCCTGCGAGAGAAATACGGGATCGAACTGCTTGGCGTGTATGCCTATCCGGCTCAGGTCCTGTATTGCACACAGCCCTTCACCACACTGAAGGACCTTGCCGGACGCAGGGTCCGCACCTCCGCGGTCAGCCAATCGGAGTTGATGTCGGCCCTGGGCGCAATCCCAATCGTGACGCCATTTTCAGAGATGGTGAGCGCGATCAAGAACGATGTGGTCGACTGCGCGATCACCGGCACGATGAGCGGCAACCAGATTGGACTAGCCGAAGTCACGTCGTACATATATCCGATGTCGATCAGTTGGGGATTGTCGTTCTTTGGCGCCAACGGGGCTGCATGGGATCAACTGCCGCTTGATATACGCGCCGAGCTGCAGAGTGGCATACACAAGCTGGAACTCTCGATCTGGGATTCCGCCGATCAGGAAACCGCCAGCGGCCTGGCCTGCGATATCGGTTCAAGCGCCTGCGTCGGCGGAAAGATCTTCCATATGAACCTCGTGCCGATCAAGCTGGAAGACGAGGCGCAACGCGAACTGCTGTTGTCAAAAAGCATTCTGCCGCGTTGGATCCAACGCTGCGGCAATGACTGCGTGGCCGCTTGGAACGAGACTTTGGGAACGGCACTGGGGATTCGGGCTCCCGCCGAATAAGCCAGGGCTGGTATGCCGCCGGCCTCCGGTTGCACTGACTGGATCGCGTCATGGCTATCCGTGGTGAATGCCATTGTGGCAGGGATGCAGCCATAGACCAATGGGAGAAGAACCGTGTGCACCACGTCTGCGGGCTGCGGTGCCAGGTCGTGAACGTCGCTGCCGCCGGTCGTAGCAGCCCGTCGGGAGCCGCCGCAGGCGCAAACCGTTTTTTTGAGCGCCGCGCGAGCCTGACGATCCGCAGATCCGGACCGCTCCAAGTGCTCGACCAGTCGCTCTGCGGTGATCCGCGCCATCACCTCGTCCGCGTCGTGCACGCGCTTCCGGCCGTTGAACCGGAGGGCGAAGGATAGCGACTGCGTGAGTTCGTCCCGTTTGGCCGGGCGGAGATTGGGCGTGTCGGGCATGACGGGACGATAGGGGATGGCGGGGGGGGGGAACGTAGCAAGAACATCAACTGATGGCGCGCGCGTATCTCCCGCCACTCGATCGCTGGGTCGGCTTCCCAGCGCGTACCTACAACTCGCAGCAGTCTCGGCCGGGGATGGCGACCTTTTCGCCCCCATGTCCTGTCAATGTCCTGTCAGGACATTCCAGCATCGCCGCGCGAACTCGGTCGGTATCGAGAATCCCGCGTTATTACAGGTAGGTGCATTGGTGCCGACGCACGGATTTGAACCGTGGACCTACTGATTACGAATTACCAGATCATAGCATCCCGGGCCGTCCCACTGCGTTCGCTGACATTTCAAAGATATCCCTATTCTACTTGCAATTCCTCCATATGACCCGCTAATTTTGTCCTATGCCGTTCCGGGCTATCCCCGGATGACTGAAGCCCCGATGAAGCCCCATTGAAGCCCCAGGCGGGAAGGACCTAGCCATATGCCAGTGCGATTGACCGAGACGGCAATCCAAGCCGCCGCCAAGAGGGTAACGACGGTTGGGCGCATGGACTTGGCGGATGCCGGGCTGCCCGGGCTTCGGCTACGCCTGACCGTCAAGGGTAGCCGGTCCTGGGTGCTGGCCTGTCGGGACACGCTTGGGAGGATGCGGCGCTTCCCGCTGGGCGAGTATCCGACCATGGGTGTCGCCGACGCCCGTGCAGCAGCGCGTGCAATGCGGGCGGAGGTGCGAAAGGGCGCGGACCCGGTGGCCGAGCGGAAGCGCCAGAGAGCGATCGGGCGGCAGGCCCGTGAAGGGATCGGCACCGTGGCGGCGTTGCTGGACCTGTATGCTCGACAGAAGGGCAGCGGCCTAAAGAGCTGGGCGGAGTGCCGCCGACGGATAGGCAGCGTGTTCGCGCCGTTCCTCAAGAAGCCGATCGCGACATTGAAGGTCGGCGATTTGCAGTTGCAGGCGGACGGATGGGCCGCTGCGCAGTCAGCAGCCGCGGCAGTGCGCTATCTCCGCCCGATCCTGAAATGGGCGGCACAACGTGGCTACTCGGCACCCGATCTTGCCCAGATCACTCCCCCGGCTACGGTCGGGCGCCGGAAGCGCATCCTGACCCGCGAGGAACTCGCCACCCTGCTGCCCGTGCTGCGGGCTTCCAGCCGCCCATATGCGCCTGCGCTGCGCTTCATGCTGCTGACCCTGACCCGCCGGCAGGAAACGGCCCTGGCCCGGTGGCGCTACGTGAACACAGAGGCGCGGACCTGGACGATCCCCGAGACGAAGAACGGCGAACCCCACGTCGTGCCCCTATCCCAGCAGGCAATGGACCTGCTGCGATCCCGGGTGCCGACTGACGATGCTGGAAACCGCAAGCAGCCCGACCCAAGCGCGCTGATCTTCGCCACGTCCACCGGCGCAGCGATAGGCAACTGGGATCGCGAGACGAAGGCGCTACAAGAGGCCAGCGGCACCCAGGGATGGACACGCCACGACCTACGCCGCACCGGCGCGACCATGCTCGGGGAGATGGGCGAGTTGCCGGACATCATCGAAGCGGCGCTGAACCACACCAGCATCCGATCCCCGCTGGCCGCCACCTACAACCGGAGCCGGTATCGGCCCCAGGTGGCCGCAGCGCTGCAACGGCTGGCGGATGCGTTGGACGGGATCGAGGCCGGTGCGGCGCAAGTGGTGCCGCTGCGCGCAGGGGCGTGACAGACTGGACACGTTGCGACACGACGGGGACGTGATCCGCTATAATTCCGGGTCGCGGGGTTAGGTTGGCCCCGAACGCCGGACCCTCCAAGCGTGACCGGACCGCATAATGTAATCGATATCGCGGAGCCGCAGGCACGTTAGCGCTGGTGGTGCGGCCACGCCACACCGGCACCGATTCGCGATCTGTTTTGTCTCCGGTGCCTACACTCACTCGGCGTCGCCGCGCGCTTGCCCTCTTGCACATGCTCAATCGGTAAGACAGCCTCCTCGGGGAGGGCAAACATGGGCCACGTACGACTCGGCGTTCTGCTGAAGTCGCTGAAGTGGCGCCAGGTCGTCGAAGAGCTTCGGCTCGGTGCGGGCGTCGGGGAAATAGCTGCGCTAGCCGCGGAAGCCGCCGAGACGAGTCTTCAGGCGGCCGCAAATGATCCGGCGTTTCTTCACGCCTTCTGGCTGCTGACTCAAGTCCCGCTGGCGGCGCGTGGCCCTGCCTTCGCCGAGGATTTAGGCCGCCTCGGGATCAAGGTTGCTGACCCCCCAAGCCTGATGAGTGTCGTCGCCGCGTTATCAGACGCGGTCGATCGCCATGTGCGCGCACAAGGAGGGCGGACAGACCTGGGCGAGATGGCCCAGATGGCGGCTGTTGAGAGCCTTACGGCAATAGTAGCACCCACGCTGCCGTCGCTGTTCGGACCCGGCCCGGAGGAAGTCCAGCGCGCCATAGGGCGCCTGGCCGCGGGGGATCGCTTCAGCGCACTCGCACGAGAGTTCTTTGCGCGCCTGACACAACGCACTCTCGACTATTACCTCAGCCGGGAGCTTGCCAACCACATCGGAGCGGGGGAACGTTTCAGCGACGATGCCGCGCGCTCCGGCTTCGACCACGCCCTCAACCGGCATTGTCGGGAGGCGTCGCGGATCGTCGAAGAATTCGCGGGTGGCTGGTATGGCAAGAACGTCTATCAGGGCGACGGTCTAACCCCAGACGACGTACGCCGATTTGCCCCAGTCGCGTTCAAGAAGATTCGGGCCGAACTTCGGAAGCGGCGAGATGCCGACGAATGAGCGTCTCGTGCTATGCGGTGGCCTGAGTGGGCCGCGAAAGCCCGGCTCAGTCAACCTGAGTCTGGATCGGCATGGCAGGCCGGGAAATGTCCATCTAAAGATTCCGGATATCAGTAAGCGGCTGGTAGCGAATATTCCCGACGCTCTGGTCGATCTGCTGGAGATTGCCTGTTACATCTATGCGGCGGACAGCGCGATTTTGCGAGGCGGTCCGGCCGACGCACAGATGGGTATGCGCTGGCGGCGAAAGCTTCGATTCGTAATCCCGGTGCGGCGGCTCGATCTATGGTCCTCTGCTCCCGTCGCATCTGCATTGGTGGAGACGCTGAGCTTTCTTTCCGAAGACGAATATGAGATCGAGTTCCGGTCTCTCAGCGAAATTCCGGTTGTGGACACCTACTTCGAGTTTCCTACCGAGGAAGCGACAAGCTTTAGGCCTGATGAGGTGATCCTGTTCTCCGGTGGGCTGGATTCTCTCGCTGGGACGGTCGAGCGGATGGCCAAGCATGGCAAGAAGGTCGCACTCGTAAGCCATCGTTCCTCGCCGAAGATAACTTCGGTCCAGAGATACCTGGCGGATCAGCTCCGGAGCCGATTCGGCGCCGACCGTGTGCTCCACGTCCCGGTCTGGGTGACTCTCGACGGCAGTCTTGGCAGGGAACTGACGCACCGCACGCGCTCCTTCCTGTTCGCGGCACTTGGGGCAGTGACCGCGCGACTGTTCGGCAGAGATCAGATCAGCATATTTGAGAACGGGGTGGTCAGCCTCAACTTGCCATCGGTAGCCCAGGTCGTCGGCGCTCGCGCTACCCGAACCACGCACCCACAGGTTCTGGCTGGCTTTCGCCGCTTGCTTGGCAACGTCCTTTGTAGCCCCTTCGACGTAGACAATCCGTTTATATGGCTGACTAAAGCAGAGATCGTCCAACGGATAGCGGACAATGGGTGCAGTGATCTGATCCGATATACTCGGAGCTGCACGCGCGTCCACGAGATGACGATAATGCACCCACATTGCGGCCGATGCTCTCAGTGCGTCGATCGCCGGTTTGCGATCATCGCCGCCAATCAAGACTCCGAGGATCCCCCTGAAGCCTATGGGGTCGATCTCTTTCAGGGTAAACGTCCGCGGGGACCCGACCAGGAAATGGCGCTCGCCTATGTCCGGTCAGCGTCCAATGTCAATCAGATAACCGATATCGCGTTCTTCGCTCATTACGGCGAAACGAGCCGCGTTGTCGGATTCTTCCCAGAATCTGCCGATACAGTCGCCAGCCGCATATTCGACCTGCACCAGCGCCATGCGGCGACTGTCTGTCGAGTGTTCGATGCGGCCATAACATCGCACGCGCCGGCGTTGCGAGAAGGACGTCTGTCGTCGGATTGTCTTCTTTCACTTGTCGTCAGCCAGCGGGAAGGGGGTAGCACCTATCCCTCGCCAAGCGACGTTCCCGCACTACCTGCCACGCCTGGCCCGGAAATCCGAATCGCCATTGACACAAGCCAGAAGCGCGTCGTTTTCGACCGGTGGGGCGAGTTAAAGGGGGTAAGTGCCTCGTTGATTACTGCTCTTGCGGAGCCATTCAGGCAAGCGGCTCGCGATGAACTTGCACCAGAGCATTATCCATTTACCGAGACCTCCAAACTCTTAAGCCAAAACAGGTGCAACGACGGCGAGACCCTGCGGCGGCGCATCAAGCGGTGCCGTGACACGATAGCGGACTTAGCCAAGAAGGCCGATGGTGCCCCGCCTTCACCCGACGCCATTATCGAGAACCTCCAGTGGCACGGCTACAGGCTGAATCCCGATCGAATTAGGATCGTGGCGCTCGCTGAGTTGTCCGGAGGGGGAACAGGTCACGCTTCTCCGCCAAAAGGTCACGCTTCTCCGTCGCAACGCCCATAAATAAGGGCGTTGATACAGCAAAAGTGTCACGCCTTTCTGCGGGACCGTCAACAGACCGCACGCCCTCCCGCGGCTAGGAATATCCCGCAACGCCGAGCGATAGCCAGGCGTAGAGAGGGATATCTTGATGGGAATGACAGATGTTGAGAAGCGCGCCCTCAAAGGTGGTGCGGCATTCATGGAGACGCTGGCGGCTCCGATCCCGGATGCTTGCCACATATCCGGATTGAGCCGCAGTGAAATATATCGGCGGCTGGCGACCGGCGACATCCGCGCTGTGAAGTCCGGATCCCGCACGTTGATCCTCATGGACAGCTTGCGTGCACATCTCGCGAGTCTGCCCGCCGCGACGTTCCGCGCGCCGAAATCGGTCGCTTAACGCGATCGTCCCGGGGATGTCCGCGTCCGACACCGTCACGGTGATTCGTGCGAACGGCACCATCCTGCACTATGACGCCGCCGGGCACCTGGTGGTGCTGGCGAGCGCGACGCTGCCCCTGACAATCTCGCGATTCACCACCGCGTTCCCAGACGGGCCAGCGTGCGGCGCGACAGAGCGCACGACTTGGGGGGGCGTTCGCTGCCCTGCTTCTGCGGCGGCGCCAAGGTCGCAAGGATGGTCCCAACTTTGTTCCGGCGACGTTCAAGCCGGAACCGGACGGCAGTGTCCGGCGGCGGAAGGAGAACCTCCTGACGCGGACCGCCATCGTGCTGGACTGTGAGACCAACAAAAAGACCGGTGAGGTGCCGCTGCCGGTCGAGTTGGTGGTGGCGCGGCTCGAGGGGCAGGGCTGGGCGACAGTGGTCTACACCAGCCACAACCATGCGCCGGGGGCGCCGCGATACCGGATCGTCCTGCTGTTGTCGGAGGAGATCGCAACCTGCCTTCCCGCGGTCGAAGTGATCGCCGATCTGTTGGGGTTGCTCGGAGTGCTGGACACCAGCAAGATCGGCGCCTCGTCCCTATTCTATCTGCCGAGCGCCTCGCCGGGAGCAGTGGAGCACCACGAGGCTGTGGTGATCGACGGTTGTCCGATCGACGCGACATGGATGGCCGAGCGCGCAGGCGCCCTCCTGGCGGTGCGTGAGGCCGAGCAGGCACGCCAGCGGGCCGAGGCTTTGGAGGCGGCCACCAGGCGGCGGGAAGAACGGATCAGACAAGGGTTCGACCCCAACAGCTCGATCATCGAATCCATCCGCGACTGCCTGGACCTCGCGGGCGAACTGATCGGGCACGGCTACAAGCCGGTGGGGGACAAGTACCTGTATCCGGCATCCGAGACCGGCGTTGCTGGGGTCTACATCCTGTCCGGCCGTGACGGGATTGCGCGGGTTTACAGCCACCACGCTGCCGATCCATTGGCGGCCGGCAACCTGCCGAGCTGGTGCCGTGCCAAGGCAATTGACGTGGTGGACTTGGTGACGATCCTAGATTTCGGCGGCGACCAAAAGGCTGCGTTGCGGACGTTGGCGCTGCGGTTCGGGATCGAAACCGCCCGACTGGAACCGGAACCGCCGCCGACAATCGAGGACCCAGGCTATTACGCGAGCCTTGCAGTGGAAGCGGCAGCAATTTCCATTTCGCCGCGAAGCCGCGAGCGCAAGCTGCCCGATCCGCGCCGGAAAGAGACAACACGGACAGCGTTTCGGTTGCTGCGCATGGGCGCGCGAAGCGCTGATCTGCTTGCCGAATTGCACGCACGGAACGACCGCCGGTCGGACCGGCTGCCGCCGGCCATGGTGGACGAAATTGCGTTGTGGGCTGCGGCGAACCAGCGAGGGCGCGCCAATGCCCGATGACAGCGGGGCCGCGAAGCGCCTGGATGAGATTCGTGCCCTCGCTGACGAAAGGATGGCGGCTGACAATGACGCCGCCGGAGACACGATCGACATTGAATGGCCGCCCGATTTCTTTGTCAGCAAGGGCGCGATTTGGTACCAACCACGGCCCACGACCCGCGAGGCCGAGCCGTCGCCGATTTGGGTATGCGCAGCATTGCGCCCGATCGCCGAGACCCGAGATGAAAACGGCGGCTCCTGGGGGTTGCTGCTACGGTGGGATGACCGCGACGACCGGCTCCACGAGTGGGCCATGCCGCGCCGGCTGTTGCATCTCGATGGCAACCAGATTGCGGCGGAACTCGACCACGCCGGTCTGACGGTCGGCACGAGCCAACAGGCCCATGAGCGCCTCAAACAATTTCTCGGCTGGATCAAGGTGAGTCAGCATTTGCGGTGCGTAACGCGCACGGGCTGGCACCAAACCGAGGCCGGCCACGTCTATGTCTTGCCGGGCGGCGAAACGTTCGGGCCTCGTGGGGCGCGCGTCATCCTGCAAAGCGAACACATCGCCGCCGCCGATGCGACGCGCCCGCGCGGCACACTGGCGGAGTGGCAGGAACAGGTTGCGCGGTACGCAGTCGGCAACCATCGGCTCGGCCTGTACCTATCGGCGGCGTTCGCCCCACCGCTGCTGGACGTGGCCAATGAGCCGAGCGGCGGCCTGCATCTGCATGGTGGCTCGCAGACCGGCAAGACAACCGTGCTGTACTGTGGTGCGAGCGTGTGGGGACGTGCCGACACGTCCGGCCAGATCAGGACATGGCGCGCCACCGGGAACGGTATGGAGGGCGTGGCGGCCGAGACGTGTGATGCGCTCCTGCCGCTGGACGAGATCGGCATGGTCGATGCGCGCGAGGCGGGCGAGATTGTCTATAGCTTGGCCAACGAAAGCGGGAAGGCGCGGGCCGGGCGCGACGGTTCCGCGCGCGCGCGGCGGACGTGGCGAACGGTGTTCCTCTCGACTGGCGAGGTGCCGCTCTCGGTGAAGATGGGGGAGCGCGGAGCCGCGCCAATGGCCGGGCAGGAGGTTCGGCTGGCCAATATCCCGGCGGACGCTGGCGCGGGCCTCGGCGTGTTTCAGAAGCTACACGGCAAGGCGGACGGCACTGCGCTCGCGGTTCATCTGCGGGAGGCAACCCGGAGCTATTACGGCACCGCGGCGCGGGCCTTCCTCGACAAGCTAGCCCATGAACGGGCAACCGATCCCAAGGGGCTAACTGAAACGATCGAGAAAGTGCGTCGAGACTTTCTCGACAAGAGGCTGCCCGCAGGCGCGGACGGCCAGGTTGTTTCCGTAGCCCGGCGGTTCTCGTTGCTCGCCGCAGCCGGCGAGTTGGCGCGTATGTTCGGTGTGTTGCCGTGGACGAAGGGCGAGGCGATGGCTGCTGCTGCGGCTGGGCTCACGGCGTGGATCAAGGCCCGCGGGGGCACCGGGGCGGCCGAGGATGCGCAAGCCGTCGCAACGGTGCGGCGCTTCCTGGAGCAACACGAAGAAAGCCGGTTTTCGTTACTGCTGCAGACTGGGCAGGCCGAGACGCAGGCCGGTGAAGATGAAGCCCGGAGCGGGCGGCCGACCGTCAACCGCGTCGGTTACAGGCGTGAGACCACGGCAGGGGGTTGGGAGTTTCTAATTTTCCCAGAGGTGTGGAAATCCGAGATATGCAAGGGCATCGATCCCATGCGTGTCGCCGAGGCGCTGCATGTAGCCTGTTTCCTCGACAAAGGCGACGGCAAGAACTGGGCGAAAAAGCATCGCATTCCAGGCCAGGGACCGACCCGGTTCTACACCGTGACGGGCGCCATCCTGCAAGGTGATGAAAAATGAGCGACGCAGCCTCGCGCTTCGCCGCACGTTACGGTGAGACCTTGGACGGTCTGGCACCACCACTGGATGCGGATGATGACGTGCTGGGCTTCGGCCCGGCTGATTATACCGAAGCCCCACTGCCGCCCCTCCCGGAACCCGGCACACCGGAACGCGCACACCTCGACCGCGACCAAGCGGCGATGGTCGCGGGGCTGCTGCATGTGGCGCCAATGCGGCCGGCGAGCTGGAACGATCCGGCGGTGCTGCCGTCGCGCGGTTGCTTCTGTTCCCGCTGCAACGGGCAACTGTGGTGGTGCGAGCGCGAGGCGCCGAGAGGTTGGTACTGCACCGCATGTTTGCCGCCGTCCGGTCTGGACCCGGTGCGGCTGATCGATACCAGGGAGCGCGGTCGGTGAGCGGTTTTCTGCGACGGGCGACCGAACCAGCGGAGGCAGTCGGAACCGATTTCCGTGTCTCCCGGCGCATCATTTGCCCATCAACTGTTCCGACCGTTCCGACCTGTCTGGAGAGTGTTCCGACCAAGAACCTCAATTATATCAACGCTGTTCCGACAGTTCCGACTGTTCCGACAATTTTTGAAGGAAGGGTAAGCTCTGCGGGGAAGGCTTGGCGGCAAACAACCGGCGCTCTCACGCGACCTCTCTCTCAGAATTGGTCGGAACAGTCGGAACACCACATGTACACAACAAAAATAGGGCTGATTCCTGCGGGTTTCAGCGGGTTGTTGCGTTCCGACCGCGTGATCGGAACATGTCGGAACGGTCGGAACAAATGACGGCAGCCCGCGGGTTTGCGGATCACTGTTCCGGTGGGTGGAGTGGCAACGACAGGGTGCTAGGGCGATGAGTGAAGCGACGGGCGATCTGGGGATGGACACGAAAATCGCCCGGCTGTGGGAATTGATCGCGACGGCGGCGGCGGAAACTGTCGATATGCCGAATCCCCGGGCGTGGTTGCGAATATCGGTGGCACTGGCAACCGACCCGTGGGTCACCGGAACCGTGCAGTACGAACTGCGGCCCTATGCCTGGCAGGTGCGGAAGGCATTGAAGCAGCAGTTGGCGAAAAATCCCGGGCTGCCGCAGGCGCAATTACACCGGGCCGCGGCCGAGATCGCCGCAACCGTGCTGTGACCGGCGGTACGCTCCCAGATCACTCCGAGGTCGCGTGTGCCGCGGATCGAGGGGGTTTCTTGCGCAATACGCACAGGCGGGCGCACGCGCGTGAGATCGGACCATTCTGCGGAGATGCGCGCCCGCGCGACCACTGCGGCCGGACCTATCAAAACCTAACTTTGGCAGCCTGCAATGCGCTCCCGAGTATGCGCGCCCCTCCAAGGGTTTCCGGAACCCTACGCAGGTTTGCGCGCGAGCGTCGGAATTTTTCGAGGCACGTGCGACGCGCGCGACGTGATGGCGACAGACGCCGCGAATGATCGCGCACAACCCCACTGCGGTGGACGCGGCGATCCAGGCGGCCAGCGCCCCGGCAACGCCAACTTCGTGATAAAGATTGCACTGGGGTTTCGACCCCTTCAGTCGGGCCATTTAATTCTGATATGCCGGCACAAACTGCTATATCTGACCACACAGCGCTCAGGAATCGGAAGATGCAGACATCATCCCTAGCCGTCTTCACAAGTCCAGGGCCATCCCGGCATGACCAGAGCACGACCGTGCTCTACCCTGGTTAGACAAAGAATTTAGGCAAACAAATTCCCATGTCGCGTGGTGGTCACAACTGGAAGGGTCACGGGACCGTAGAAGGAGCCCGACCGCTTGACGTGATGAAAGTTGCCCGCGCCGGCTATCTGTCCGGTTCGAGGTCGGGCGGTTGGCAATGGACCTACCAGGACGAGACCACGGCCTTCATCGGGATCACGGGCGGCAGGCAGGCTATCACTCTTGATTACCGCACCCAGACGCGCGGCGAGGATTGGCAGCCCGTCCACCAGCGTGTGCCGATCCGCTGGACGCCCTGTCGCTTCGGCGGGGAGAGACCGTGGTTCGTCTGCGATGTCATGGCGAACGGAGTGCATTGCGGCCGACAGGTTGCCAAGCTGTACGGCTCCGGGCGATTGTTTGCGTGCCGGCAATGCTATCGGCTCGGCTACCAGGTGCAGCGCGGAGGTCTGATGGACCGCGCGCACCATCGTCTTGCCCGCCTCCATCGGAAGCTCGGCGCTGATTACGATGGGCCAGACGGCCCCCCGCCTCCCCGCCCGAAGTGGATGCGGCAGCGAACGTATCAACGCGCGGTCCAGCAGATCGAGAATGGCGAGGACCACTTGAACGCGGTGTTCGTAGCGGGCGCACAACGACTGCTTGCCCGGATAGACAGATCGTAACAGCGCGGAGGACGACCACGATGAACGCCCTATCGCCACCGGCTCCGGCGGTGCCGAACGCCAGCTACGACGAGACACGCTTCAATGCGCTGCACCACGGCGTGCTGTCCCGCTACGCGGTTCTGCCGTGGGAGGATCGGACCGAGTACCAAGCGCTGCTCAATGCGTTGGTAGCGGAACACACGCCACAAGGTCCGACGGAAGAGCATCTCGTCGAGGAACTGACCGGCATCATCTGGCGCAAGCGCCGATTGCGATTGGCCGAGGCGTCGATCTACCGCGAGCGGCTGCGCAAGGACGCCACCAGCACCTTAGATTCGGACCAAGTCGCCACCGCTGCGCTCCTACCATTGGTCGGCAAGCACAAGGTCAAGGCTGACATTCCGCAAGCACTGTCAGCGACACCGGCGGACACCGCACACGATCTGCGCGACGTGAAGCGCCAACAAGCGCTGACCTGCAAGGCGATGAACATCCTCGCCGCTGGGAAACCGGACGCCTATGCCCGCGTCCTGGCGACGGCTCGGGAGGACATCCGCTCATACTGGCTGGAATGCCTGGAGGACCCGCCCGCCGACGGCCTACGCTATGAACCTACCGCCGAGGCATTGATGGCTTGGGTTCGCCGGCACTGGGCGGAATGGTATGAGGGGCCGATTGCCGAACTTGAGCACCGCGGCGCGATCAGGGAGCAGGCGTTCGGCTCCGCGTATGCCACCCCGCGGCTGGAAGTGACTGCCCGGTACGAAGTCCACCTGGACCGTAAGCTGGAGCGGACGCTCGCCATGCTGTTCCGGTTGCGGGAGCTGCGGCGGCCTGCGGTTCTGGGGTGATCTGTTTGGCAAAAACGTGGCGGCAGGCTGCGGGGCAAACGGCGCGGAGGTCGAGTAGCGTCTCGATTCGGATGTCTACAAATGGTGCAAGGAGAGGATACTTACTCCATGACCAATCCAGCCACTCGCGAGCCACGGCGCGCGCACGCGGCCAGGGCTGGCGCTGCGTCTGATGCCATCGTGCCCGACGCTCGCCCGACGCTGTCGGATAACGAGCGCAAGCTATCGAATGAATGCATCCCAACCAAACCAGTGGTAACAGTCGAAGTGCGCGCCAGCACGTTCCACGAGATGGGCGGTTCCAAAGTGGACGACTTCAACAACGTCATCCTGCACGAGACGCTGGCGACGATATGGGTTCCGGGTACCGAGAGTGACGGACAGGCGAAGCGTGCGCGCGCGGGTATTGCCGCGCTCAGGGCGTTCAAGCCCAAGGATGAGATCGAGGGGATGTTGGCCGCGCAGGCCGTCGCGCTGCATTTCGGGGCGATGGAGTGCCTCCGCAGGGCCATGATCCCAGACCAGCCCGGCGAATTTCAGACCAAGCTGCGCAAGGACGGCGTAAACCTGGCGCGCGGGATGGCGGATATGCTGGATGCCCTGGACCGCAAGCGGGGCAAGGGGCCGCAGGTGGTCCGGGTCGAGCGTGTGGTGGTTCAGGACGGGGGGCAAGCGATCGTTGGGAACGTGTCACCGGGCACGTCTGCCGCGCCGCCACCAGCCGCCATAGAGGGGGCACCGGCCTGCCCAACCTTGGACCTGTCCCCGGCTGCTGTTCCTGTCATGGCGGGCCGCGGGGGGCGGGGGGAGGGGTAATGCCCGGTCCGAGGGACAACCCCGTGCATCGCCTGCCCGACTGGCGGATCACCTTGCCACTGGCGCAATCCTGTCCCCGATGTGGCGCGCGGACTCGGAACGGTGGAGCGTGCAAGTCGCCAGCGATGCCCAACGGCCGATGTCGAATGCACGGCGGCAAGAGCACGGGCCCGCGCACGCCAGAAGGACTGGCGCGAATGCGGCGGGCAAAGACGCGGCATGGGAGCTACTCGGAAGAGATGCGGCAACTCATGCTGACCATCCGGCTCTTGGATGCGACGGCGCGGCGGATACTGGAAGAGACGTAGCCGGGTCGCTATCGGCAGGTTTGCCGGCCGACGGCGGTGGGTGGTTGATGCGACGCATCGGCCAGAGTGGCATGGTCGGCGAACAATGTGCGGTCGCAGGCGGCAAGGAGTGGAGTCACGACATGAGCGAGGACTTATCATCCCGAGGCGTAAGCACAGCCGCGTCGGCTATGTCCGGTGCTAACACCGCGCGCGCGACGGTCGTGCCATCCCACGGGGTTGGCGCCATCGTCCCCCATGGCGCCCAGGCCAATCCGGCAACCCGAGCGGGCGTCCCCGCAGCCTGCGCGAAGTGCGCGACATCTGCCGGGAAGCCTGTCCCGACGGTGCCCGTGCCTTGGCGAACATCATGCGCGACCTGGACGAGAACGGCCGGAACCGCGAGGACGGGCGCGTCGTCGTAGTTGCTGTGCAGACGCTGTTCACCTGGGCCTACGGCAAACCCCCCGACTACGATCCGCGTGAGGACAAACCGCCGGTGACGATCGACACTTCCCACCTCAGCAGTGAAGACCGCGCAACCATGCTGCGGATTCTGCGGTCCGGGATTCTCCGCTACACGGACGGCGGACCGGAACCGGCACCGACCGAGATCGCGGGGAAGGCGGAGGAGCCGAGCAGAGACGAGTGAGGCTCCGATCCGTCACGCCGCGGCCAGCGCGCTGGGGTGGCCGGTCTGGTGCTGACGGATGCGGCGTCCGATCAGGCGGCAGCGTCCGATGCCGTCGTCTGAGGTTGAGCGTGCGCCCCCTCCGGTCGTCCGGTTGACGCCCGGGCGGCAGGAGGAACGGCCGGCGATCGAGCGGGCGACCGATGTGCTGGGCGACACTGTGCTCAGCATGCCCGAGTACGAACCGGACTGCTGACACCGCTCAGGCTGCCATCGCCGCCTTGACCAGCGCCAGCGCGCCGCCGGACAAGCGGACCAGGGCAGGCTGGGGAAATGTGGTGCGCATCGGGGGTTGCCCTAGGAAACGGCATGGCGTCGGTATATCGGCATTCGCCCATCAGCTATTGCGTCTTTCCGAAATACGTGTTCCGGTAGCGATAACACGCATTCTCACTAGCAACGGATCGCCCCATGGAGACCTTGCCCGCCACCATCGAAGCTGGCGCCCTGCCCGCTACGATCCAGGCCGAGACCGACGCGGCCCACGACTTCGCCCTGGCCGAGAAATCCGCCGCGACCCGCCGCGCCTACCGCTCCGACTTCGCCGCGTTCACCGACTGGTGCCGCATTCGCAACGCCGAGCCAATGCCGGCCAGCCCTGAGACGATCGCTGCCTTCCTGGCCGCACAGGCAACGGCCGGCGCCAAGGCGTCCACGATCAGCCGCAAGGCCGCCGCGATCCGCTATGCGCACCGCCTGGCCGGGCACGTGCTCCCCACCGACTCCGAGACGGTCAAGATCGTGATGCGCGGTATCCGCCGCACCATCGGCACCGCGCCCGACCAGAAGGCCGCCGCCACGGCTGATCGCATCGCGGACATGATCGCCGGCATCCCAGCCGGTACGCTGGCAGGCAAGCGCGACCGTGCCCTGTTGCTGCTGGGCTTCGCCGGCGCATTCCGCCGTTCCGAACTTGTCGCCCTGACCGTGGCCGATCTGATCGAGGTGGAGGGAGGCCTGCGCGTTACGATCCGCCACTCGAAGACCGACCAGGAAAGCGTGGGCCAGGAAATCGCCATCCCGGCCGGCGGCAAGCTGCGGCCGGTCGAGGCCGTGCGGGCTTGGCTGGACGCGGCCGGCATCACGGAAGGCCCGGTCTTCCGGCCGATCGCCAAGGGCGGCCGACTGCTGCCCGGTGCTCTGACGGCACAGAGTGTCGCGCTGGTCATCAAGGCGCATGCCAAGCGTGCGGGCCTCGATCCGGCCGAGTATGCCGGCCACAGCCTGCGCGCCGGGTTCCTGACCACGGCGGCGGAGCACGGGGCGAACGTCTTCAAAATGATGGAAGTCAGCCGCCACCGTAGCGTGGACACGTTGCGAGGCTACGTGCGCCGCGCCGATCTGTTCCGCGACCATGCCGGGGCCGGCTTCCTATGAGCCGCGCCGTGCCCCGCTGCCGCGCTTTGACCGCGGCCCGGCTCGATCGAGATGCCGACCTTGACCGCGATCTCGGCGCCGTCGCAACCGCGCTGCACCAGGATGCGGGGGTGCCGGCCGATCAGGCGATTGCAAAGGCGCGCGAGACATTCCGGCCGGGCGAGACGGTGCGGGATTGGTGGAATCGTGCCACTACTGACACAGAGCGGGCGTCTGATGGACACCTGCCGACGCCGTTGATGGGACACGAACCGTATGAGCGCAAAGGCAACGCCTCGACCCGGCGCACGCGGGCGCCCGCTATCCGAAAGTCGTAATTCGGGAAGACGGAAAGCCATAATCACCTCCCCGCTACCAATCGAGGCGCACGCACCACATGGCGAGAAAGGCGACTTCATCAAAGTCACTGCGACCTTGTCACCGGAGGTCTATCGTCTGTTGGCCGGCGAGATGGTGCGCAGGAAGCTTGCCAAGGAACCGAACGCCCAGCTTTCCGCGATCTTGCGAGAGGCCGTGGTGCAGCACCTCAGGCCGCGGGGCTGACGGGCGGGGTGGGCGCTCACTATCGTGCCAGCGGCCGGTCGGTTAGCCGAGATTTGTGCACGGGTACTGAACGTCTGATTCAATCCACTGGCGGTATTGCCGTGCCCGTGGAATGATGAGCTTTCCGGCCCGCCGGCCGCGAACTATGATCTGCGATGCCGTGACGTGAGAAGCGTGATCGACACGCTGGCCATGGAGCGCGCAACATGAACGAGATCGAGCGCGGCTCCGACGAGGACAGTCCGTCCTGGCAGCTTACCGACGCTGACCGCGGACGGCTGGAAGTGCTACGCGATGCTGTCCGTGCCTTCGCCGCTACCGCTCGCAGCGCCAATGACCTGATGGCTGTCGGCGAGGCTTGGCAGGCTCTGGGCGCCATTCTCGATGGAGAACCGGTCGAGGTGAACGTCGAATTAAGCTTCGGCTTCCGCTGTGGCGACGATGTCTCCGAGGGAGGCCTCTACGTGAGTTTGCGGGTGAACGATGAGGAAGTGCGCCTTTCCCGGATGAACACGACCTGGGACATCCAGCTCGGGTCGGATCGCTTTACCCAGGATTGTGCCATCCTGACGCCGGAAGGAGCCTTCTACCCGTGCGATGGCGCTAGGTGGCTGCAGGAATACGCCGCAATCAGGTCCCGCGACGACGCCACCTTGAGCACCAGTCGCGAACATGTCTGACGCCTCCTCAGCCTAGACCTCCTTCACGAGCTCCACCTCAATCCCCGGCACCTGGTGGGAGCGATCAGGGAATGCCATGTGAGGTAGGGCACGGCACTGCGGTGTGCTCAGGCGTCTCGGCAAGTTCGGTCAGTGCGGTGTTCGCGCCCGGTACCTTGTCCGCTGTACTCCTCATCCGAGACACCGGTTGCGGCATCGTGGTGATCGGGATTAGACTTGCGTTCGGCGCGGACCGGCGCGTCCGCACAGACGCGGTCCGGCGTCGGCGCAAGGATCGGGTCGTTGCGTTCAATGGTGTCTCAAGCGAAGGCCACGGTGGAAGCGGGCGCCGATGGCACAGCGCACCGGACCACGACCGCACTTGAAGCGCTGCTGCGTCCGCGCTCGATTGCCATCGTTGGCGCCTCGGCCCGAGATGGCTCCTTCGGCCAGCGTCTGCTGAACTCGATCACCAGCGGTCGCTACCGCGGCGCGGTGTATCCGATCAATCCCCGGTACGCGGAAATCGCCGGCCACCGCTGCTATCCTGACTTCAAAGCGCTGCCGGAGCTGGCGGATTGTGCTGCCTTTGCGGTTTCCGACGATGTGGTCGAGGCGGCGCTCGCGGACGCGGCTGATGCCGGCGTGCGCGGCGGGGTGCTGTTTGGCCGCGCCTATGAGCCGCCGGGCGGCGGCCCCTCCCGGATCGAACGCCTTGCGGCGATCGCCCGCACGGCGGGTATGGCGGTCTGTGGCAACAATTGCATGGGCTTTTTCAATTCTGTCGACGGCATCAAGATGTCCGGCGACCCGCCGCCTTTACCGGAAACCTCAGGCACTGTCGGTCTCATTTCCCACAGCGGCTCGACCTGGTCGGGCCTGATCGGCAATCAGCGCGACCTGGTTTTCAACTATGCGATCTCCGCCGGCCAGGAGATCGCGACGACCATGGCGGACTATATCGAGTTCCTGCTGACCTCGCCTGAGACGCGGGTGATCGCCTGCCTGATGGAGACCGTGCGCGCACCCGAGCGCTTCCTCGCCGCCGTCGAGAAGGCGGATCGCCTGGGCATTCCGGTGGTGGTGCTGAAGCTCGGCAGGACAGAGCGCGGCCAACGCTTTGCCCTTGCCCATAGCGGCGCGCTCGCCGGATCCGACGCTGCCTATGGCGCGATCTTCGAGCGTCACAACGTGATCCGCGTCGCGACGCCGGACGAGCTGCTGGACACGGTGGAACTGCTCCGCTCGCCGCGCCGACCGGGCGCCGGCGGGATCGGCATCGTCACGGACTCCGGCGGCGAGCGCGAACTCATCGTCGATCTGGCCACCGACATCGGTGCACCAATGGCCGAGGTCACCCCGGCGACGAGCGCGCGGCTCGCAGATATTCTCGATCCCGGAATGGAACCGCAGAACCCGGTCGATTCGTATGGCGACGGCGGCATGCTCCTCGAGGAGTGCCTGGGTGCGCTCGCCAATGATCCCGGCGTCGCCGTGGTGGCGCTGGCGACCAATCTGGTGCACGGCCGCCCTTACGCCCGTGCGTCTTCGACGGCGATCGAGCATGCGTTCGCGGCGACCGCCAAGCCGGCGCTGGTATTCGGCAATATCCACAGCTCCGTGAGCCGGGAGGAAGCGACGCGGCTGCGCGCGCTCGGCGTGCCGGTACTGATGGGAACGACCACGGCGCTCACGGCGATGCGACACCTGATCGATTGGCAACGCCGGCGGAACGAAACCCGCACCGCACCGCCTGCCTTGCCCCCGCGGCCCATGCTGGACGCGGCGCGCGAGCAGGTGCGCGGTCCGGCCCTGGGGCATGGCGCGAGCGACGCACTGCAGCTGCCGCAGGCGCTGCGGCTGCTTGAATTGTTCGACATTCCGGCATCGCCCAGCGCCTTCACCGCTGATGTCGCGGCAACCGTGGCTGCCGCCGAGCGGCTGGGCTTCCCGGTGGTGCTGAAGACCGCGGCGCCGGATATCCTGCACAAGACCGAAGCCCGCGGGGTCGCCCTCGGCCTGCGCGACCGCGCCGCCGTCGCCGAGGCCTACACGCGCATCGCCGCGTCGTGCGGCAAGCTGGTCCAGGTGCAGGCGCAGGCGCCGACGGGGACCGAGGTACTGTTGGGCATGACCAATGATGCGCAATTCGGGCCGATGGTGACGGTTGGGCTGGGCGGCGTCCTCACTGAGATTCTGGCCGACATCGTAACATTCCAACCGCCGATCAGTGCAGCCGCGGCGCGTGGCTATCTCGAGCGCCTCCAAGGCTACAAGTTGCTGCAGGGCTATCGTGGGCGTCCCAAGGCCGATCTCGACGCACTGGCGCTGGCGATCGAGCGTTTCAGTGTGCTCTGCGCGACGATCGGCCCGTTGTTCGCGGCGATCGACCTCAACCCGGTGATCGCCGCGCCCTCGGGCGCGCTTGCGGTCGACGCGCTATTTTTGCCACTCCGTAACCCCTAACCGATCGGGAAGTGCCGCGTGAACCAGACCTATACGACGATCGAGACCCGCATTGACGGACGCGTGGCCGTCCTGTCGCTGAACCGTCCCGCGGTGTTGAACGCCATCAATCGCGCGCTGATCGAAGACGTGACCGCGGCGATGACAACATTCATCTCGGATCCCCAGGTCCACGCGATCATCCTGCACGGCAACGGCCGCGCCTTCTCGGCCGGCTTCGACATGAAGGAATCGGCCCAGCAGACGATCACCGACATCGACCAGTGGCGCGAGCTTCTCGGCTTCGACTTCGGTTTTCTGATGCAGTTCTGGGACTGCCCGAAGCCGACCATCGCGGCGGTGCACGGCTTCGCGCTGGCCGGCGGATTCGAGATGGCGCTTTCCTGCGACATCACCATTGCCGCCGAAGGCACCCGCTTCGGCGAGCCAGAGGTACGCTTCGGATCCGGCATCGTCGCGCTGCTGCTGCCCTGGATGACCACGCCCAAGCTGGCCAAGGAGCTGTTGCTCACAGGCAACGACCAGATCGACGCGGGGCGCGCGCTCGCGATGGGCATCGTCAATCGCGTGGTACCGCTGGGGAGCGAGCTAGACACGGCGTTGCAGGTGGCGCGCGACATCGCCGCCGCGGCGCCGCGGTCGGTGCAGCTTACCAAGCGCGCCATCAACCGCAGCTACGAGATCATGGGCATGCGCCAGGCGCTGCTCGCCGCCGTCGACACCGACGCGCTGATCGAGAGCGGCGGTGGCGCCGAGCGTGCCGAGTTCAACCGCTTGCGCCGCGAGGTGGGTCTGAAGGCCGCGCTGGACTGGCGCGACTCCAGATTCAGCAAGGGATGATGCGCACCACGGCAAGCGACATAGTTGGCTGGCGCTAGATGTCGCTGCATAGTCGCAGGGAATCGAACATCGCCGCGTGAATGTTGCGGCTCGCCACTGCGTCGCCGACGCGGTAGAGCAGAATCGCGCCGGCTGGATTGGCAATGATCGCCTGCGCGCGCCCGCCGACCAGCGCGTGGTAGTCAATCTCGCCGCAGTTCCGCGAAAGCGGCTTCAGTGCGAAATACAAATCGTCGCGTGGCAGCGTTCCGTGCTCCGCCACGACCTGATCGACCTCGCGGGTCTCCATCTTCAGCGTATACTCGTTGCGCAACTCGGCAACGAGTGCGTTGCCCTCGCGCCGGACCGTGCGCAGCCGCAGATCGGGTGACAGTTTTGTGCCCTTCTCGTAGAGCGCCCGCAGATACAGCGAAAAGGTCGTGCCACCCACCTCGATTCCAACATGGCGTTCGGGGGTGGCCATCTCGAGCGCCGCGCCGTGCTCGGCGAGGAACTGGGCGCATTCCAGACCGCGGTCGCCGCCATGGTCGTCGAACAGCAGAACGCGCTCCCCCGGTGCGACCTTGCCCGTCAGGATATCCCAGCTCGTCACAGCGAGCTCGGCGCCATCGATCGGGCCCTTGTTGGCAATGCCGCCGGTCGCGACGATCACGACATCCGGCTGCACGGCGAGCACGGCGGTTTGATCCGCAGTCACCGACGCTCGAAGATCGACGCCCCGCTTGCGGCATTGGCCGACGAGCCATTCGGTGATGCCGCCAAGCCGGCGGCGCCAGCCAAGCTGGGCGGCCACGCGGACCTGCCCGCCGAACTCGGGCTCCGCTTCGAACAGCACCACGTCATGGCCGCGCTCGGCACAGACACGCGCCGCCTCGAGCCCGCCTGGGCCGCCACCGACCACCACCACACGCCGCGCCGCGTCGGCCTTGCGCACGATCTGCGGCGTCGTCGCTTCGCGTCCGGTCGCGGGATTGTGGATGCACAGCGACTCTGCGCCGGCATAGATCCGGTTTATGCAATAATTCGCACCGACGCAGGGCCGGACGTCGTCGGCGCGGCCCTGCAGCAGCTTGTTGACCATGTGCGGGTCGGCGATCTGCGCCCGGGTCATGCCGACAAGATCGAGCTGGCCCTCTGCCACCGCCCGGTTCGCGGTCGCGAGATCGTGGATCCACGCAGCCTGCAACACGGGGATTGGCACGGCGGCCTTGATCGCCCCGGCGAGGCTCAGATAGGGCGCCTCGGGGAACGCCATGCCGGGAATGCTGAAGGCGCTCGACCGCCAGTCGTAGGTCTGGCTCGCCATGATGCTGAGGTAGTCGACGTCGCCACTGCCCGCGAGCCCGATGGCGATGGTGAGACATTCCGTCTGGTCGAGACCCTCGGCGATGAACTCGTCCGCGGTGATGCGCACCCCCATGACGAAATCCTCGCCGATCGCCTGGCGCACTGCGCGGATCACCTCAAGCGGGTAGCGCATCCGGTTCGCCAGGCTGCCACCATACGCGTCCACCCGCCGGTTCACCGCCGGGGAGAAGAACTGCAGCATCAGGTGGCCACCGGCAAACAGCAGCTCGATACCGTCGAGCCCGGCTGCCTTGCAGCGTAGCGCCGCCGCGACATAATCGTCGCGGATACGGCTGAAATCCCAATCTTCCATCTCCTTCGGGAATCCGCGATGCTGTGGTTCGCGGACGATCGACGGGGCAACCGGCGGCAACCATGCGCCGCCGTCCCATTTGCCGCGCCGCCCGGGATGGGAGATCTGGCAGAACACCGCGGCGCCGTGCCGATGCACCGCCTCGGCCAGGGCCGACATCGGCGGAATGATCCGGTCCTCCGCCGCGGTCAACTGCCCAAACGGGGCGACCGCATCAGGGGAAACGGCCGTCGAGCCGCCGATCATCGTCAGCGCCACGCCGCCTTTCGCCTTCTCCTCGTGATACCGGAGATAGCGTTCGGCGGGCAGCGAATCGAAGCCGTACCCCGGCGCGTGCGCCGTGCTGACGATGCGGTTGCGCAGCGTCAGTTGGCGGATGCGCAGTGGTCGCAACAGGGCCTCGTGGCTCATGGGATCAGCGGACCTTGTGACGGCGGGGCGACAAGCACCAACAGGTCCTCGGCCCGCCAGCCGAAACGAACCCGCTCTCCGTGCCCTGCGTCGGCACGTCCGCGCGCGTTGAACTCGTTGGCCAGCATCGTGCCGCCTTCGGGCAATCGAATGTGGTGGCGCACCACACTGCCCAGTACGATACTGTCCTCCATCACGCCGTCGAGCACGGTGTCCAGACCGGTCCCTGCATCAGATCCGCGCAGCAGATGAACGTTCTCCGGGCGGATCATCGCCTTGACCGGCGTGCCAGGCGCAAGCTCGCTCGCTGCGGCAAGCAGGGGCCGCCCACGCGCGTCGGTCAGCCGCGTCGGCTGTCCCGGGGCCTCGACCACCGCATCGAGCATGCTCGAATCACCCAGGAAGTCGGCTGCGAAGACAGTGCGTGGGCGGAAATACAGCTCGTCGGGCGTGCCCGACTGCTCGATGCGCCCGTGATTGAGCAGCACGATGCGGTCGGACATGGTCAATGCTTCTTCCTGGTCATGCGTCACATACAGCATCGTGATGCCGAGCTGGGCGTGCAGCCGCCGGATCTCGAGCTGCATGTACTCGCGCAGCTTCTTGTCGAGCGCACCCAAGGGTTCGTCCATCAGGATGGTCGCCGGGTTGTAGACGATGCAGCGGGCGAGACTGACGCGCTGCTGCTGGCCGCCGGAGAGCTGGCGCGGCTTGCGCGCGGCAACATCCGGAAGCTGCACAAGCGCCAGTACCTCGGCGACCCGACGGCGGATTTCGCCCTCCGCCACGCGTCTGACCCGCAGCGGGAAGGCGATGTTCTCGAAGATCGTCATGTGCGGCATCAGGGCGTAGTTCTGGAAAACCATGCCCAGGCCGCGCTTCTCGACCAGTACGTGCGTGACGTCGCGGCCGGCGATCACCACCCGCCCGGAGGAGGGCGCGACGGTGCCGGCGATCAGGTTGAGCAACGTTGTCTTGCCGGAACCGCTCGGGCCCAGCAGGGTGACGAATTCTCCTTCCGCTACGGCAAGATCGGTCTCGTGCAGCGCCTGCATCCCGCCGTAGCGTTTGCTGATGCGGTCGAGCTGGACCATCGCAGGGCGCATTGAAGTGGCCAACTCAGACATCCACCGCACTCCGCTGGCGCAACAACGCACCGATCGTGCACACGATCAGCGAAAGCAGGGTCAGCAGCGTTGAGATCACCGGCAAGACCGGCGACACCTCCCAATGGATGGCGCTGTACATCTTGACCGGCAGGGTCGCCGTGCCGACGCCCGAGACGAACCAGGCGATCACCACCTCGTCGAAGGAAATCAGGAAGGCGAAGAGCGCCGCGGCGACGGCCGCAGGATACAGCCGCGGCAGCACGACGCGGCGGAACACGAGCAGCGGTCCCGCCCCCATGATGCGCGCCGCCGTCTCCAGACTCTGGTCGAGCTGGCGCAGGCTGGCGGCGGCAATCACGATCACGAACGGGGTCGTCAGCGTCGTGTGGCCGAGAATCAGGCCGGCGGTGGTGCCGGCCAGCCCGAGATGGACCAGATAGAGATAAAGGCCCAGAGCCGCGACGATGGTCGGCACCAGCATCGGCGCCAGCAGAACAACGCCGAGCAGTCGCCTGCCCGGGAATTCGGCGCGCGCCAGCGCATAAGCCGCCGGAACGCCGGCCGCGACCGACAGCAGCATCGTTCCCGCTGCCACGACGATGCTCTCCCGCGTCGCCTGGAGCCAGTCGCCACCATAAAAGAATTCATGATACATGTGGAGCGAGAAGCTACGGGGCGGAAATATCAACTCCGTTGAGCCGTTGAACGACATCGGAATGACGATGAGGCTGGGCGCGATCAGGAACAGATAGATCGCCCAGGCAACAAACACGGTCATGAGGGCTGGCCGGCGCATCGCGTCGCTCAGATCAGCCGATGTTCGCCCGGCAGGCGCGACAGCAGCAAAATCAGCCCGCCGGTGATCGCCAGCAGCAACACGGCGATTGCCGAGGCGGAGCCCCAGTCGAGCGAGACCCTGGTATAGAAGTCGACGAGGCTGGCCATCATCAGGTCGCGGCGTCCACCGAGCAGCGCCGGCGTGACGAAGGAACCAAGCGACAGCACCAGCGTGATGACACACCCCGCCAGCACCCCGGGAACACTGAGCGGCAGGGTGATCCTGAAGAAGATGCGCGTACGACCGGCGCCCATCACCCGTGCCGCGTAATGCAGATCGCTGCCCTGCGCCAGCAGGTTGACCAGGATCGGAAAAACCATGAACGGCAGCAGCCAGTGCACCATGCCGATGACCACCCCGGTTCGGTTGAACAGCAGTGGCAGCACCATTTGTTCGCCGAACAGTGCGCGCAGGACGTTGTTGACGATCCCGTGGTCGCCGAGAATCACGGTGAAGGCGAAGCTCTTGACGAGGATGCTGGTCCAGAACGGCAGCAGCACCAGGACCATGTAGGCGGCCCGCCGGCGCGGCGTGACGCGCGAAAGGTGATAGGCGATCGGATAGGCAAGGAGCAGGCTAGCCAGCATCGATTCGACGCTGATGGCAAATGTGTTTTCCAGCACCAGCCAGAACAGCCTGCTGTCGACAAGTTCGGCAAAGGGGCGCAGGGTGAGCTGCGCACCATCGACGCTGGTATAGAAGATCTGACCCAGCGGCACGAAAAAACCGAGCGCCATCACCAAGGCAACCGGGCCGAGGAAGATCAGCGCATGCCGGTTCGTCATAGCGCGCCCCGGCTGCCGACCGGCTCGGCGGCGATCTCAGTCATTGCGCAGATCAGCAGCCGCAACCGCTTAAGCCATGGCTCAAACCAGCAGCCACTCGCTGAACCGTTTCTGTAGTGTGGCATAATTCGACTGCCACCATTTGTCGCCCATCACGACATTGCGCGGGTTGGTCATGTCGGGCATCCACTTTTCGGTCTCCGCGGAGACTAGCGGCATCGCCTTGCGGACCGTCGGTGTGTAGCCAAGAATGTCAGCGAAGGCGGCCTGGCGATCGGGCCGCACCAACATAGCCATGAACTTCATGGCGGCTGCCTTGCGCGGCGTTCCCTTGAGCACGCACATGTAGTTCAGACAATTGAGCGTCTGCGCGAACGAAAAGTCGATCGACACGCCCTCCTTCTGCGCCGCCCATACGCGCCCGCTATAGGTGTAGGAGAAGTCAATTTCGTTATTCTGCACCAGCGCGATCGTCTGGGGCGTCTCCGCGATCCAGTTCTTTACGTTCGGCTTGATCCGGTCGAGCGCCTTGAAACCGCGCTCGACATCGAGCGGATAGAGCTTGTCGGGCGCGACTCCGTCACCCAGCAGCGCGATGTCGAGCGTCTCCGAAATGCGGGTGCGCAGGCCGCGACGGCCGGGAAAGCCCTTGACGTCCCAGAGTTGCTCGAAACTGGTCGGGTGCTTGCCGTCGGGAAAGCGCTTCGGATCCCAGCCGACCCCGCCGGCATATGTGTAGTACGGCAGGTAGTCATTGCCGACCGGGACATTGATGTCGGAGGTATCGATCACGTTCTTGTCCAGCGGCTCCCAGAAACCGTCGGATGAACCGGACAGCGCCATCGCGCCCGCGCAGTCGAATACATCCCATTGGATGTCCCTCGACGTCACTTGCGCCTTGACCTTGGCAAGGTCGGGCGTGTCGGCGATCTGCACCTCGATGCCGGTCTCCTTGGTGAACGGCTCAACGAACGCGGTCTGGATCGCCTTTCGATACGCGCCGCCCCAGGATATCAACGAGATCCGCTCGGCCGCCTTGGCTTTGCCTGGCGTCAGCAGCAGCGGGCCACCGACCGCGGCGAGCGCGGTGCCGGTGATCAACGTTCTGCGGGTGACGGGTGATCGGCCGCCCGTGACGATTTCTGCCATTGTGTGATCTTTCCCCAGACCGACTGCAACTTTCCGCCACACGGTTGCAGCCGTCAAGCGGCGCGTCAACGCCTGATCGACACGCCTGGCCGCGTGCGGCGCCGCCGCGCTGCCGGATTGACCCCGCTCGTCGGTCGGCTGATGATTCCGCGCACCGACCACAGTGAGCGAAAATCATGAAGACGCATGCGCGTGTCCTGATCATCGGCGGCGGCGTAACCGGCTGCGGTCTCGCCTACCACCTCACGAAGCTCGGTTGGGCGGATATCGTACTGGTCGAGAAGAACGAGCTGACCGCTGGCGCGACCTGGCATGCCGCGGGCCACGTCATGCACTACAGCAATGGCGCAATCCTGACGAAGCTGCAGAAAGAGACCACAGACCTGTTCCCGACGCTCGAGCACGAGACGGGGCAGCCGGTCGGCTTCCATCGAAGCGGCGCGATCCGCCTCATCGTGCATCCCGATCAGCAGATCGAATATCGCCGCGCTGTCGCCAAGGCAGAGCTGTTCGGTGTCGAGATGGAAATCGTCGCGCCTCAGCGGGTGAAGGAGCTGTTTCCGCTGCTGCAGACCCGCGACCTGCTCGGCGGCGTCTACACGCCAGGGGACGGCCACGTGGACCCGTCGATGCTGACGTTCGCCTACGCCAAGGGCGCGCGGATGGGAGGCGTCGAGATTAACACGCAGTGCAAGGTCACCGGCCTCGACTGGCGAGGCGACCATTGGCAAGCCAGCACGGTCAAAGGGACGATCCGGGCCGAAATCATCGTCAACTGCGCCGGCATGTGGGCACCGGAGCTCGCCGCGATGCTCGGCGTGCGGCTGCCGCTGATCGTCTTCATGCACCAGCACATGGTGACCGAGGATCATCCGGCGGTTGCCGCACTCGATCGCGAGCTCGTGCTGATCCGTGATTCGATCAACGGCTTCAACTGCCGCCAGGAAGGCAAGGGCTTGCTGTCGGGCGTCTACGAACACGCGCCGGAATTTGTCTTCGTCGACGGCATCCCACCCGAATTCGGCAAGGAGCTGATGACCCCGAACCTCGACCGGTCAGCCGATTTCATTGCGCGTGCGATCGAGCGTGTGCCCGCGCTCGGCGAGGTCGGGATCAGGATGGTCTATAACGGACCGACCAGCCGAACCCCGGACCACCAGCCACTGCTTGGGCCGATGCCCGGGCTGCCGAACTGCTTCATCGCGGCCGGTTATGCCGCCGGCTTCGTGCAGGCCAGCTTCACGCGCCAGGTCGCGCAATGGATCGTCGAGGGCGAGCCCGGCACCGACATGAGCGAGTTCGACGTGCGGCGGTTCGTGCCGTACGGCAACCGCGAATTCGCCTTTCGCACCGTGCACGCGGCGCACGCGTTTTCGAACACGCCGGGCTACCCGCATGGGGAACGCGGCGCCGGCCGCCCGGCCCGGACGAGCCCGCTCTACGACCGGCTCGCGACCGCGGGGGCGGTCTACGGCGTGCGCAACGGGTGGGAGGTACCGAACTATTTCGCCGCCGAGCAGGCGCCCCCAAAGCCGGTGCCAGGCTTCACGCGACCGCATTGGTTCGGCCCGGCCGGCGACGAGTGCCGGTCAGCCGCGCGCGCGGTCGGCATCCTGGATCTGTCGTACCTCGCCAAATTCGAGGTTACGGGAACGGCAGCGGCGACGGCGCTCGACGCAGTGCTCCATGGCGTGCTGCCGGAGCACGACGGGGGCGTCGCACGATGCCCGATGCTAACCGCGCGTGGTGGGATCGCGACCCTGCTGACCGTGGTGCGGCTTGCCGCCGACCATTTCCTGCTGCTCGGACCCGGCGAGTATGAGGCGCGCGACGCGGACGACCTTGGCCGGCGGCTCGCGCAGCATGGCGCGTTGTTCCGCAACGTCACCGGGGCGCACTCCATTCTGCTGGTGACGGGACCGCACGCGCGCGAGCTGCTTGCGACGTGCTGCCGCTCCGATCTGTCCGTCTCCCTGAGCGAGATGGATTTCCCACCCGAGACGGCCAGACAGGCATCTCTCGGCTACGCGCCGGCGACCATCGTGCGACACGAGGAGACCGGCCTCGGCGATTGGCTGGTTGTCGTGCCGTCGGATTTCGCGCGACCGCTCTACGAGGTCCTGCGACAGGCCGGCGCGGCTCACGGCGCCGTCGATATCGGGATGCGCGCCTGGGACGCGCTGCGGCTCGAGCATGGAACCCCGGTCGTAGGGCTCGACATCGACCGGACCATGCCCCCGTCTGAGGCCGGGCTGGTTCCAGCCGACCGCCGAGCGACATCGAGGCGGAGCCGCGATGGCGAGGCGATGCAGCTCGTCCGCCTGCGGGTGAGCAGTGGCCAGAACGATCCCTATCAGAACGACGTGGTGAGGTATCGCGGCAAGGTGGTCGGGCTGGTTCGCGGCGGCGGGCTCGGGCATCTCGGCGGCGCCAGCCTCGCGTTCGCGGTCATTCCGGCGTCCGCCGCGACGGCGGACACCGCCCTCGCGGTCGAGATCTACGGGACATCGCACCCGGCGACCGTGCTGCCATGGCCGAGCGGCGCGACGCATCCCCAGACAGAATAGCGAACCCTGCCGATCGGCGCACTGCCGTCGGAACAAACCAATGAATTCGCCTTTCACCGCGCCAGTTGCATGAGCGGGGAAACCATCGCGCCCTTGAGCGAAGATCCCGTCGTCAGCCCGCCAGCAATGGCCGCCTGACCAGGCAGCTGACGCTGCGCAGGAGCGCAGTTCCTACACCACGAGGTGGGGCACGACCCTTTGGTGGCGCGTGGCAGGGCTCGCACGTGATTCCAGGCGCGGCTGCAGAGATGTCCGGGAGCGGCGGCACGCCGCAATGGCACTGCGACGGACGGGTCGAACTACGCGAACCGCTCAGGGCCGACCCGGCTGTACCCGGATTATGCCGCCCGCTTGTGGGAGGCGTTCGGGTGTGCGCGGCTGGTCGTCACGGGGCCGGAGCTGGAAGCGGCGAGGGCCTTGGTCGGACGTT
>PLXO01000222.1 GCA_003151425.1 Acetobacteraceae bacterium | reverse complement strand
TGGTGGGGTCCAGGGGCGAAGCCCTTGGCCTTGCTTCGTTCAGCCGATTGGCTGGTGTCGCGGGGGATGCGGTTTGGGGATGTAGGCACTATGTTAACCGTGCAGAATGCCTGATGGCACCATTGCGCAACGGCGGGTTGTGGTAGGATGCGGGGGTCGCGGGGCGGGTCGCTAGGATGGCTGCCCCATTGATGGCATGCGAGCGGCGGATTTAGTAACGAGGGCGAAGAGACACCGATGAGCAATTTCGGCCGGAATCTGGCGCTATGGGTAATCATTGCCCTGCTGCTGGTGGTTCTATTCAACCTGTTTCAGCCGGGGGCCACGCACACCGCGGCGACGCAGGTCGCCTATTCCGACTTCATTTCCGAGGTGAATGGCGGGCGGGTGCGCAACGTCGTGATCCAGGGCCACACCGTCTCCGGCCAGCTCAGCGACGGGCGGACATTCCAGACCTACACGCCGGAAGATCCGTCGCTGGTCAAGACGCTGACCGACAAGAACGTCGGGGTGATTGCCAAGCCCGAGGACGACGGCGTCAACCCGCTGCTGCACTACCTGCTGTCGTGGTTCCCGATGCTGCTGCTGATCGGCGTCTGGGTGTTCTTCATGCGCCAGATGCAGGCCGGCGGTGGGCGCGCCATGGGCTTTGGCAAGTCGCGCGCGCGGATGCTGACGGAAAAGCAGGGGCGGGTGACGTTCGATGACGTGGCGGGCATCGACGAGGCCAAGGCCGAGCTGCAAGAGATCGTCGAGTTCCTCAAGGACCCGCAGAAGTTCCAGCGGCTTGGGGGGAAGATTCCCAAGGGCGTGCTGCTGGTCGGGCCGCCTGGCACCGGCAAGACGCTGCTGGCGCGCGCGATCGCCGGGGAGGCGAATGTGCCGTTCTTCACCATCTCGGGGTCGGATTTCGTCGAGATGTTCGTCGGTGTGGGCGCGTCGCGGGTGCGCGACATGTTCGAGCAGGGCAAGAAGAACGCGCCGTGCATCATCTTCATCGATGAAATCGACGCCGTGGGGCGGCATCGCGGCGCGGGGCTGGGCGGCGGCAATGACGAGCGCGAGCAGACGCTGAACCAGATGCTGGTCGAGATGGACGGGTTCGAGTCCAACGAGGGCGTTATTCTGATCGCCGCGACCAACCGGCCGGACGTGCTGGATCCGGCGCTGCTGCGGCCCGGCCGGTTCGATCGCCAGGTGGTGGTGCCGAACCCGGACGTGAACGGGCGGGAGAAAATTCTGCGGGTGCACATGCGCCGGGTGCCGCTGGCGAGCGACGTCGATCCGAAGGTGATCGCGCGCGGCACGCCCGGGTTCTCGGGCGCCGATCTGGCGAACCTGGTGAACGAGGCGGCGCTGCTGGCGGCGCGGCTGGGCAAGCGTGTCGTTGCGATGAACGAGTTCGAGTCCGCCAAGGACAAGGTGCTGATGGGCACCGAGCGGCGGTCGCTGGTGATGAGCGAGGCGGAGAAGCGGATGACCGCCTATCACGAGGCGGGCCATGCGCTGTGCGCCATGCACGAGCCGGAATGCGATCCGGTGCACAAGGCGACGATTATTCCTCGTGGGCGGGCGCTGGGGCTGGTGATGAGCCTGCCGGAGGGCGACCGCTACTCCAAGAGCAAATCGAAGCTGCAGGGCGAACTGACCATGGCGATGGGCGGGCGCGCGGCCGAGGAGATCATCTTCGGGCCGGACAAGGTTTCCAATGGCGCGGCCGGCGATATCAAGATGGCGACCGACCAGGCGCGGCGGATGATCACCGAATGGGGCATGAGCGAGAAGCTCGGCATGATCGCCTATGGCGACAACAGCCAGGAGGTGTTCCTCGGGCACTCGGTGACGCAGAGCAAGAACGTGTCGGAGGCGACCGCGCAGGAGATCGACGGCGAGATCCGTGGCGTGATCGATCGGGCGTACGCCAAGGCGAAGCGGCTGCTGACGGAGAACATCGAGGAGCTGCATCGGGTGGCGCGCGGGTTGCTGGAGTACGAGACGCTGAGCGGGGATGAGATCCGTACGGTGCTGCGCGGCGAGCCGGTCATCCGCAAGGTGGTGGACGAGCCGGCGCCGGAGACCCGCCGGGCCTCGGTGCCGAATGCGGGGCGGCCGCAGCCGACGCCGCCGGCGGGCGGGCTTGGGGCGGCACCGCTGCCGGGGTGATGTCAGGGTCTGCGGCTGGTTGTTTTTCCGCAAGGAAGATTCACCACAGAGGCACAGAGACACAGAGAAGGCAGGTACCGCGTTTCGCGCGAAGCGCTGGTCTGGCTTCTCTGTGTCTCTGTGCCTCTGTGGTGAATTCTTGCTGCTGACCGTCGATGGTCCGTGGCGACGGCGTGATGGTGTGGGCGGGGCTGTCGCTTGATCGGCCGCGCGTGATGGGCGTGCTGAATGTCACGCCTGACAGCTTCAGCGATGGCGGAGTCCATTTTGATCCCGACGTCGCGGTCCGGGCGGGCCTCGCGATGGCCGGGGCTGGCGCTGATATCGTCGATGTGGGCGGGGAGAGTACCCGACCGGGCGCACAACCGACCTCGGTGGCGGACGAGCAGGCGCGGGTGCTGCCGGTGATCCGCGCGCTGGTGGCGGCGGGCGTCCTGGTGTCGATCGATACACGCCATGCGACCACCATGCGGGCCGCGCTGGATGCCGGGGCGGCGGTGGTCAACGACGTGACCGCGCTGTCGCACGATCCGGCCGCGGCTGAGCTTGTCGCGGCGCGCGGCTGCCCGGTGGTGCTGATGCACATGCGCGGCGATCCGGCGACAATGAACGCGCGCGCGGTTTACACGGACGTCGCCCGTGAGGTGGTGGAAGAACTCGCATCCCGCATCGAGGCCGCCGAGCGAGCCGGCATCGCGCGCGACGCGATCGCCATCGACCCCGGCATCGGCTTCGCCAAGCTGGCGCCGCATTCGGTCGAGCTGCTGCGCCGCCTGCCGGAGCTCGCGGTGTTGCGGTGTCCCATCCTGGTCGGTGTCTCGCGCAAGTCGTTCATCGGCCGCCTCGGCGGCGAGGCCGATCCGCAGCTTCGGTTGCCGGGCTCGCTGGCCGCCGCGCTGTTCGCGGTGAGCCGAGGGGCGGCGATCCTGCGGGTGCACGATGTGGCCGAAACGATCCAGGCGCTGCGTGTGTGGCAGGCGCTGTCCGCGTGAACTCGGCCTGCGTCAGGCGATCGCCATGTGGCGGAACAGCAGCAGCTTCACCGTGTCCAGGAAGAACGCCAGGACGATTGCCGCGCCGAAGACGCCGGCGACGATGGCCCACGGCAAGGGCGCCATCAGGATGCCCTGGGTCGAAAGCGTGCTGAACAACGTGATGTCGAGGATGGACGAGGCGATCAGCCAGGAGCCGGGCCGGGAGCTCCACAAATGCCGGCGCTCGCGCGTCACATAGAAGATCGCCTGGCCGCTAAACACCAATGTAACGACCGTCAGCGTCCGCAAAGCATAAGCGTCAAGGCGGAGAACAAAATGTCCGACCGAGAGAATGGCAATGCAGGAGCCGAGATCGCAAAACCCCAAAATGATGCCGGCGATGGTGAGGTTGCCGATCCGCCAGACATTCGGCCGCGACGACGCCCGCACATTGTCCGTCGCCGATGACAAAGCGAAGAAATCGCCGGCCACCATCATCATCACCATCAGCGATGGCGTGAGGACTGCGCCGCCGGAGATGACCAGCCCGGCGAGCAGGAACAGCACCTGGACGACCTTGTGGACGATGGAGCGAAACGTGTAGGTCAGAATCCGCTGGAACGTCGTACGGCCCTCCCGCACGGCGGCGACGATGCCGCCGAGGCCGGGCTCGGTCAGCACGATGCCGGCAGCCGATTTCGCCACATCGGTCGCGGTGAAGACGGCGATGCCCATCTGCGCCTGGCGCAATGCCGGCGCGTCATTGGCGCCGTCGCCGCACATGCCGACCACATGGCCGCCACGCTGCAACGCCTGGACGAGGGCGTATTTGTCCTCCGGCAAGACGCCGGCGAAGACACCGAATTCCTCGGCGTGGATATCGTGGGGCAGCGACACCGTCACGCAGGTCGGCCCGGTCAATCCGACCGCGTCCGCAACGACGCGCGCCGTCACCGGCGAATCCCCCGTCACCATCACCGTGCGTACGCCGAGGCCGGCCAATTGGCTGATCAGCGCCGCCGAGTCTTCGCGCGGCGGGTCGCTCAACGCGATCACGCCGGCAATGCGCGGCGTCGCGGCCGCACCCACCGCGACGACAAGAACGCGGAAGCCTTTGGCCTGCAGGTCTTCGACCATCGCCGCCGCCGCCGGCGACGGCTCGGCAATCGCCGCGACGGCCGCGAGCGCGCCTTTGACGATCCGCATCCTGTTGCCGTCGGCGTCGATCGCCGTCGCCTCCGACATTTTCCGCGTGGGATCGAACGGCGTGAAGCTGACAAGCTTCCACGCCGCCACATGCGCCGGCTGAGCAGCGGCGCGGATGGCAGCGTCCAACGGGTCGGCCCCGCCGTCGGAGCTCGCCAGTGCCGCCATTGCCAGGATTTGTGCCGCGTCGGCGCCCGGCAGCGCGCGACAGGCGGTGACCGCGAGCTCGTTGCGGGTCAGCGTGCCGGTCTTGTCGGCGCAGAGAACGTCCATCCCGGCCGCTTCATCGAGTGCCGACAGGCGCGTCGGCAGCACACCGCGCCTCGCCACCGCCCGTGCCCCGACCGTCGCGGCGAGGGTAAACATCGACGGCAGTGCCACCGGGATCGAAGCCAGCAGGGCAACCAGTAGCAACGGCGCGATCTCGGCCAGTGGCATGGCCAAATGCACGGCATCGGCGATCAACAGGATGGTCACGCCACCATTGAACATAGCGAGGTTGCGCACCACGCGCATGATCGCCTTCTGCTCGGTGCTCTCGACATGCGCGGTGCGGATGAGCTCGGCGCTGTGCCCGAATTTGGTGCGCGTGCCGGTGGCGACGATGTCGGCGACCGCCTCGCCGCGGCGGATCAGCGCGCCGGCATAGGTCTCGAAGCCAGGCCCGGCTTCGATCGGCACGGATTCGCCGGTGAGCGTCGATTGGTCGACCAGCACGGACCCGTCGATCAATCGAACATCAGCCGGGACGACGGCGCCAAGCGACAGCTTGACCACGTCGCCGCGTACCAGTTCCCCTGCCGGCAGGGTTTTCCAGACGCCGTCGCGCCGCACCGATGCGGTCACCGCCAGGCGGGATTTCAGCGCTTCGAGCGTCGCCTGGGCGCGGCCCTCCTGGAAGAATCCCAGGCCCGCATTGAACACCAGGAGGAACGCGATGGCCGACGCTTCGACATACTCACCGAGCGCCACTTGCAGCAGGACCGCCGCCTCGAGCATCCACGGAACCGGGGCCCACAACTTTCGCAGGGCCCGAACGATCGGATGCTGGACCACATCCTGAACGGCATTCGTGCCGTCGGCCGCAAGGCGCTGCCGCGCCTCGTCGCCCGTCAATCCGGTCGCCAAATCGAGGGAAGTGGTGCTCATCGGTGCTTGCTCTGGCTGTGGGGGCATCAACTTTGCGTCCCCGGTGATGGGAGGCTGCCGATGGGCGTCGCGGTTTGTGCTTAGGGTTCGTCAGACGATAAACCCGTCAGGTAGTCGGCCGGATTCTCATCGGTGGCTCGATACCATGTCTTGGGTGGATGATCGATTCGGACGGCCTGAGAGCAGCAGTTCTCATTGTGGCCGGGATGGGTACCCTCATCGTCATGGCCGTCCCCGGGTCAAGCCCGGGGACGGCCATGACGATGAGGCAACGTCGTCGCGCCATGATGCGAATTGCTGGCCTGAGAGGGCGCCGATCCGTCCGCGTCTCAGACCAAACCGGATACGTTCCGGAATTGGAATGTCGGATGGATCGTCCATCCGGGACATGTCGGACAGGGGTCAGCTTCCGGCGCGGCCCGACTGTCATACTCACCATGATATCGGAGGCGTCGATGCAACTTGTTTGGATCGTTGCTCTCGCGATCACCGCATTGCTGGCGGCCGGCGCAGCGCCGGCGGCGGCTGGCGCGCCGGAGGCCCGAGGTTGTCCATGCATCGGCGCCATGCCCGATTACGAAGCGCGCACCAAAGTCCATTGGTGGAACAGGGATTCGTACGCGTTCCCCATCACCCGGGACGGCAAAGAGCAGCAAGTCTCGCCTCAGAGTGTCATCTGTTACCATCAGTATAGCGAGGAGAGGGGCAAGACCGACGGCAGTGCTCTTGAGATCATGCGGAACTACAAGGCGGCGTGGCAGCAATTGGGCGCCGAGATCGTGTGGGATAAGCCCGGCCAGGTCGTCGGCCGTATGACCAAGGACGGCAAGGAATATTGGCTGTATGCGCGTGCATCCCGCGACGACGTCTATGACGCCGCGAGCTCATGGTGGAGCCGTTGAAGCGCAGCCTCATGGCGCCCAGCGGCAATGATTACCGGCCGCTTGGCCACATGCCCGGCTACACCGCCGGGACACCGATCAAGAAGAATTACGACGAATACACCTTCCCGCTGGAAAACGGCTCGGTGCCAGTGCGCGGCGCGGTGTATGGCGTCGCCTGGTCCGAGCCGGCCAAGGCGCCGGAGCGCGAGATCAGGGCGCACGAGATTCCTGAGAACGACCGGCAAGCGCTGGACGACCTCCACGCGCAAATCCTGTTAGACGTTCGGAGCAATATCAATCAAATCACCGCCCGCCTCGAGGACCAGGGCAAGACCATCTGGCTTTACGTCAATAGGGCTATGCACATGACTCAAGTCGAAGCCGGGGTAGCGGCGTTATCGCACCTACCGGGCTGGCCGCCAAGACCACTACATATAGGGATGCTGGCAAATGCGACCGGACGCAGCAAACTGCGTTTGGTTTCGATGACTTGGGTGGTCATGGGGGCGTCTCCAGCGTCGGTGGTGTGTCGTGAGGCATCGTTGGTTGGCCTCCTACAGATTGGCCGTCTGGACGATCATAACTCTCGCGATAGCGGTAGCCTGCTCTGCGGACTCTAAATGGAAGCCCTTCCGCCGATTTGTCGGTCAACCTGTAAGTTTCTGGGTCTCTGTCGAGGACAAACTCCAGGCTCGTGGCGACTTCAGCAAACCACTCATTGGCCTGAAGTCTGCTGCCATATCTCAATACGAGCCATACGAACATCCTGATCTGTTTATGGTACAAAGCCCTAAGATGAAGCGAGGAGAGAATTATTTGGTCGGTGTCTATGGTTCCGTCCGGACCTATAGACATCTGTCCTGGCAGGCCCTCGGTACGAAATATCGTATCTCTGAAATGCTCTCCGGTAGTGTCGCTCAAAAGAGGGTCGTCGGCTCCGCTAATTCTGAACAATTCTCCTTGCCAGTAAGCAACGTTGACGGCGATGTCCCTCCCGGAATTCCTCAAGAGAAGGGAAAGCTTGTAGTCTTCAAGGGCGGTCTTGTCGGGACCGCTGGCCTTAATCTCCACCTTGCAAATGCTATATTCCAAAAATGGTCCTTGGGTGACAAGTTGACGAGCGGCAATGTTGGCCTGCTTGTCCATTATCTCGCGCTGCCCATGCATGATCAGCGCCTGTCTATTCATGATGCGGAGTTGGCGTTTGTAAATCCGGAATTGGCCGCTCGCAAACTTCGCAAGGACGAAGGTGGCACCCGCAGTCACGATGGCCGCCGCAGTCTGAACGACGATCCACCAGATATTCGGCATGGCTTGTTCGTCCTTTCCTTGTCCGGGAGCGTCACCGCCCTTGCTGGTGTCTTTTGGTTGATGCCCCTGGGTAGTTATCGGAGTCGCTTCGTGGGACGAGGCGGATTGGGGCGACTTATGTTCATCGGCGGGTTGACGATAATGATCCTGAGCGGTTTTTTGCTCGGCCTGTGGGAATAGGCGCATGCGGCCAGTGTCGATCAGCGAACCGCCCAGCGATATCGCCGCGATGGCTGTGATCACTATGCTGAGCTTAATCTTCTCGCTCACCTGGAATGCCACTTATTGCGGCGTGGGTGGCGTGTCGTGAGGTGGCTAGTCTGCGTACTCATGCTCGTTTTCAGCTTCCCAAATCCGGTGAAATCGCTGGGTCTCGATGTCGTATCGCCAACGAAAGGCCATGTGGTATCTGATGTTGCTACCTGCCTCGTCGATGTAGGCGATGTGCCCTACGAAATGCACGCCAGCCGGCGCGTCGAAACCTTCGCGGTGGGCAATATCCCAGCGGCGGGTGGGATGCACGTAGTCTATGGTCTTTCTCTCACCCGGACCTATCGCGCCGATGTGCGGGACGTTGCTTGGAAAGGCCATGTCGGGGGTCATCAGAAAGAGGGGATATTTGATCTCAGGGACCAATTCGATACCAAGGTGGCATTCGGTCATCCAGCAGCGTGTGCCGCCCACATTGGCGATTACATATCTGACAAGAATTGTAGCCTCGTCTGGATCAGTGATCAAAGAGAACGCCTGCCTGATGACAAGTTTGGGTCGATGGGTGGCGTTGAAATCCTTTCTAGTAAGTTCTACCGATTTCGTGAGGGCTTTCGTTTGGTGCGAGGAATTGATGACGTACCGGCCAGTCAGGGCTACCAGGATGGTGGTAATGACCGTGAGCGGGTCGCGCGCCCATCGCCTCAACCAGTCCGTCATCCACGCCCAGATTCCGCACCAGATTGGCTGGTCGTCGCTACGGCTATCGCCTTTGTTGGATGGGTCATAAGCCTGCAAATTGGCGACAAACTCTACGGGTTGGAATGGGAGAGTAAGTGGCAAAGACAATACAGGCTCGGCCAGCGTTATCGGCGCTTGGGGAGCGCGCTGATAACCCTCTTTGCGATCACCTTTCTGGCTTTGTGCGTTAGCCTGCATGGCTATAATGAAGACCGCAGCGCATATGATCGCGCCTCTATTCATTCTGAGTCCGCCCCCGCCTCCCTCCGGCCTTCCGGCGTCTCAGCACCGCGCTATGGCGGAACCGAAGATGTCCGCGTCTTTCCGATGGTTGCAACGCCGCTTGAAGTCGGGTCCCGCATATGACAAAGGACACAGAGTCGCTCCCTGGTTTGGTTGGCACCTATCAGGATAGCGAAAGGCGGGGCCGGGTGCGAATCCGGTCCCGCCGCGCACTAGATGTGGTGGGTCTGGCTGCTGCCGCGACAGGTCCCCTAACGTCACCACCGATGGTGGAGAGCTTGAGTCATGTGCATAGCCCTATACGTCAATTCGAACAGGGTCGTTGCGGTTGAGGAGAGACCGTTCAAGCTGACGCTCCAGCCACCCACCGCCGATGCGATGAAAGACAAGCTGGACAAGGAGGGGCACATCGCCCTCTAGGTCAATTTCGACTTCGCCAAGGCGACGTTGAAGCCCGACGCGCAGCCGATCATCGCGCAGATTGTCGAGCTGCTGAAGCGCAATCCCGATCTGAAAGTGTCCATCGACGGGCATACCGACGGTATTGGTGGGCACCACTTCAATGTGAAGCTGTCGCAGGCGCGTGCCGCCTCGGTGGTGGCTGCCATCACCGCCGCCGGCATCGATGCGGCGCGGCTGAAGTCGGCCGGTTACGGCCCGGACAAGCCGATCGCCCCGAATGATACGGATGAGGGTCGGGCGAAGAACCGGCGGATCGAGCTGGTCAAGGCGTCCTGACGCAAGGCGGCGCGCGCTTGTTCCGCACGCAAGGCAGTGCGGGGTTGTTCCGCGCCTGGTGCGGCTGTCGTATCGCTCACGCTGCCTGGAGTAATCTGCCGGCCGTCGATGCCGCTCGAAGCGCGGCGCTGTTCGCGGTGAGCCGGGCAACCGGCCGGCAGCCTCGATCACGCGCTCGACCCGGTCGGTATAGGGGGCGTTCCTTGAAGGCGCTGCACGGTCGCGCGCGTCAGCATCCCGTCGCTTAAGTTTTTTCTAGGAATGATTTCCCGTTCGTGCTATACTGGCCGGTCTAACTGAAACCTACGGAGACCGCGCCTATGTCCGAACCTTGCCTATCCGGTTGGCGC
>PLXO01000131.1 GCA_003151425.1 Acetobacteraceae bacterium | reverse complement strand
TCGCACCGGCGATCGCCGGTGCGACGGCGGCAACCCAGCCCCGCCCAGTCCCCCCTCCCTCGCCCCAACCAACGGGCGGGTTCCAAGGGCACTGCCCTTGGCGGGGTCCAGGGGCAGAGCCCCTGGCCTTCCTTGCTGCCGCCCCACAAACCGAGTTCTCCTCATGACCCGGCCGCTTTCCGTTGGTGTGGCTGGGCTGGGCACGGTTGGTGGCGGCGTGCTGAAGCTGCTGCGGGACAATGCAGAGATTGTTGCGGCGCGGGCGGGGCGGCCGATTGCGGTGGTGGCGGTTTCGGCGCGCGATCGGTCGAAGGATCGCGGCGTGCCGGTGGGTGGGTTGCGTTGGTACGATGATCCGGTGGCGCTTGCGGGGGATGCTGGCGTTGATGTGGTGGTGGAGCTGATTGGCGGGGCGGACGGGCCGGCGCGGGCACTGGTGGAGGCAGCGATCGCGGCGGGCAAGCCAGTGGTGACGGCGAACAAGGCGATGCTGGCGGTGCATGGCGCGGCGTTGGCGGCGGCGGCGGAGGCTGGCGGGGTGTCGCTGGCGTTCGAAGCGGCGGTTGCCGGAGGGATTCCCGTCATCAAGGCGTTGCGCGAGGGGCTGGCTGGGAATCGGATCAGTCGGATTGCCGGGATTTTGAATGGGACCTGCAATTACATCCTGACGCAGATGCGCGAGCGCGGGCGGGAGTTCGCGGACGTGCTCGCCGATACGCAGAAGCTTGGGTATGCCGAGGCGGATCCGAGCTTCGACATTGACGGGATCGATGCGGCGCACAAGCTGGCGATCCTCGCGGCGCTGGCGTTTGGCCGGCCGGTGGCGTTCGACGCGGTGCATGTCGAGGGGATTCGCGGGATTTCGGCGCTGGATATCGGGTTTGCGCGCGAACTTGGGTATCGCATCAAGCTGCTGGGCTTGGCGCGGCAGACCGAGGCGGGGATCGAGGCGCGGGTGCATCCGTGCATGGTGCCGGAGACGGCGCCGATCGCGCGGGTGGACGGGGTGTTCAACGCGGTGGTGATGGAGGGGGATTTTGTTGGCCGCGTGATGCTGGAGGGGCGGGGCGCGGGCGCTGGACCGACGGCGTCGGCGGTGGTGGCGGACCTGATTGACCTGGCGCGCGGGCGGTCCGCGCCGGTGTGGGGCGGCGCGCTGAGTGATGCGCCCTCGGTGCCGATGTCGGCGCATGTCGGGCCGTATTATTTGCGGCTGATGGTGGTGGACCGGCCTGGCGTGATCGCCGAGGTCACCGCGGCGCTGCGCGACCTGGGCGTGTCGTTGGAATCGATGCTGCAACGGGGGCGCGCGCCCGGCGAGGCGGTGCCGGTCGTTCTGGTGACGCACGAGACGCGTGAGAGCGCGATGCGCGCGGCGCTGGACCGGATTGGTGCGCTGGATGCGGTGCTGGAGCCGCCGACGCTGATCCGGATCGAGGCGGGATAAAGCCGGCCGCGCTGGGGGCGAAACTGCCGTTGCCGGATCAATACGGACGGGCGAAACCCATATCCCGTGAGCGTTATACGCAAAGCGCACATTGCGTATAATATCAGTGGCCCAAAAGACTGACGTACGTCGGCCACTGACCATCCCCACCGTCATGGCCGGCGCCGCTCAGAGCAGCTTCTCCTCCTCCCGCACCAGGTAGTGCGGCGTCTCGCCCAGCAGTGCGCGCCGGCAATTCTCCGCCGCCCGCCGCAGCCCGACGCTGCGCGAGGCCGCTACCGACGCCGAATTGTGCGGCGAGCCGATCACGTTCGGCAGCGTCATGAACGGCTGGTCCATCGCGAAACTGCCGTGCCGCACCGGCTCGATCCACCAGGCGTCGATGCAGGCGGTGAAGCGCGGATGGGCACGCAGATGCGAAAAGAGCGCCACCTCGTCGATGATCTCGCCGCGCGCCAGATTGACCAGGATCGCGTCCGGCTTCATCCGCGCCAGTGCCGCCGCGTCGATGATGCCGCGCGTCACCCGCGACAGCGGCGCGCTGATCACCAGCACGTCGGAGGCCGCCAGCAGTTCGTCGAGCCGATCGACGCCACCGATCCAATCCACTTCCGCATCGGTGCTGCCACGCCGGTTGATCGCATGGATCCGCATCCCGAGCGCGCGCATCAGCTTCGCGGTCGCCTCGCCGATGCCGCCGAAGCCGTAGATGCCGCACACGCCGCCGGCCAGCATCCGGTTCACCTCGAACTGGTTGAACGCGCCGGCGGCCAGTGCCGTGTGCTCCACGATCAGTCGTTTCGCCGCCGCCAGCGCCATCGCCAGCGCGTGCTCGGCCATCGGCTCGGCATAGGCCCCGCCGTTGCTGGCGACCGGCAGTCCGTCCGGCAGCGTACTGAACGGCAGGAAATCGACCCCGGCGGACATCGTCTGCAGCAGGCGCGCCCCGCCGATCAGCGTCAGCTCGTGCGGTTTCAGCTCCTTGGTGTTCCAGATCAATACGGCGCCGGCGCCACGCAGCGCCGCGTCGCGGTCCGCATCGTCGAGCCCCGTCAGGCAGATCACCTCCCCTGCCCCACCCAATGCCTGCTCCACGATCGCGCGTTGCGCGTCGTGCAGCTTGAACGCCACCACCAACGATCCTGCGGCCATCACCTAATCCCCCTGCAAAGACCCCGCTCATGAAGCAGGCCCCTGCCGCGCGTTTGCTTCCCGGCGTTCCCCGCGCAGTATAAGCACGAACCGCGCCCTGTCATCGCGGCGCAGCGAACATCCGGCCAACGTCCTGAGGGGCCAACGCATGGAACCGCTCGTCCTCGTCGAGCCACATGACGCCTGGCACAAGCTGGTGCTGAACCGCCCGGACAAGCTGAACGCGGTGAACGAGGCGATGCTGACCACGCTGCTCGCCGCACTGGACGCGGCGGAGGCGGACAAGACCTGCCGCGCCGTGCTGCTGACCGGCACCGGCCGCGGCTTCTGCTCCGGTCAGGAGCTGAACGCGTCGGTGACGCCCGGGCCGGACGGCCCACCGGACCTACAACGTCTGGCCAGCACCTATCACCACCGCGTCGTGCAGCGCATCCGCGCCCTGCCCCTGCCCGTGATCTGTGCGGTCAACGGCATCGCCGCCGGCGCCGGAGCCAGCTTCGCGCTGGCCTGCGACATCGTGCTGGCCGCACGCGGAGCTCAGTTTATCCAGGCCTTCGTGCGCATCGGCCTGGTGCCGGATTCCGGCGCCAGCTTCTTCCTGCCGCGCCTGGTGGGCGAGGCCCGCGCCCGCGCGCTGGCGATGCTGGGCGATCCGGTCCCCGCCGCGCAGGCCGAGGCCTGGGGAATGATCTGGAAATGCATCGACGACGACGCGCTGATGGCGGAGGCCGAGGCCCTCACCACCCGCCTGGCCGCCGGTCCGACCGCGGCGCTGGGACTGATGAAGCGCGCGTTCGCCACCGACGCCCTGGCCGCGCAGCTTGATCTGGAAGCGGAATTGCAGGGCATCGCCGGACGCAGCGCGGACTCCGCCGAGGGCGTGCGTGCCTTCCTCGACAAGCGCAAGCCCAGCTTCACGGGCCGCGTCTGATGGATGCCGACGCGCTGGCCCGCGCCTGTGCCGACGCGATGTGGCGCGACGATCGCGCCAGCGCCGGCCTCGGCATGCGCCTGGAGCAGGTCGCGCCCGGCCGCGCGCGCCTGTCGCTGGCGGTCAACGAGGCGATGGTGAACGGCCACGGCATCTGCCACGGCGGCTTCATTTTTACCCTCGCCGATTCCGCGTTCGCGTTTGCCTGCAACAGCCACGGGTTGCACGCGCTGGCGCAACATTGCTCGACCACGTTCATCCGTCCCGCGCATCGCGGCGAGACGCTGGTGGCCGGGGCGGTCGAACGCACAGGCGATGCCCGCGCCGGCATCTACGATGTGCGGGTCACCGGCGGCGACCGGGCCGTGGTAGCGGAGTTTCGCGGCCACTCCCGCACAACCGGTGAAATATTCCAGATCGCGGAGGGATAGATGGGCCAGGGGGGAATCGATCCGATCGAAACCGCCTCGCGTGACGAGATCACCGCGCTGCAACGCGAACGGCTCGCCTGGTCGTTACGCCATGCCTACGACAACGTGGCGCACTACAAGGCCGCCTTCACCGCCGCCGGCGTGCACCCCGACGATTTTCGCGAGCTGTCCGATCTGGCCAAATTCCCCTTCACCACCAAGCAGGACCTGCGCGCCAACTACCCGTTCGGCATGTTCGCCGTGCCGCGCGAACGCATCGTGCGGATTCATGCCTCCTCCGGCACGACCGGCAAGCCGACCGTGGTCGGTTACACGCGCGAGGACCTTGATGTGTGGGCCTCCGTGGTTGCCCGATCGATCCATGCGGCTGGCGGCCGGCCGGGGATGATCCTGCACAACGCCTATGGCTACGGACTGTTCACCGGCGGCCTCGGTCTGCATGACGGCGCGCAGCGCCTGGGCTGCTCCGTCGTGCCGGTATCGGGCGGAATGACGGAGCGCCAGGTGCAGCTCATCAACGATTTCCGCCCCGACATCATTTCGGTCACGCCGAGCTACATGCTGGCCATCCTCGACGAGTTCCGCCGCCAGGGGCTCGACCCGCGCGAGAGTTCGCTGAAAGTCGGCATGTTCGGCGCCGAGCCGTGGACCAACGCGATGCGCCGCGAGATGGAGGCCGGCTTCGCGATGGACGCAGTGGACATCTACGGCTTGTCCGAGGTGATGGGCCCGGGCGTCGCCAGCGAGTGCGTGGAAACCAAGGACGGCCCGCATATCTGGGAGGATCATTTCTATCCGGAAGTTATCGACCCGAACACCGGCGCGGTGCTGGCGGACGGCGCACCCGGCGAGCTGGTGTTCACCACCCTGACCAAGCTCGGCATGCCGGTGATCCGCTATCGCACGCGCGACCTGACGCGGCTGCTGCCCGGCACCGCGCGCAGCATGCGACGGATGGAGAAGATCACCGGCCGCAGCGACGACATGCTGGTCATTCGCGGGGTGAATCTGTTCCCGTCACAGATCGAGGAGCAGTTGCTGCGCAGCGATATCCTGACCGGTCATTACCAGATCGAGGTGACCCGCACCGGACGGATGGATGAGGTGACCGTACACGTGGAGGCGCGGCCGGAGGCGCTTGATCTCGCGCTGCTGCGCGCGGAGGCGGCACAGGCGGAGGCGCGCATCAAGCACCGCGTCGGCCTGACGACCACGGTGGCCATCGAACCGCCCGGCACGATAGAGCGCTCGCTCGGCAAGGCCCGGCGCGTGATCGACCGTCGCCCGAAGGCGTAATGAACAGCGATGTGGCGACAACGTAGGGCGGAAAAGCCATGCCCTCGCCCTGCGCCCGCCGGACCGGTGTGCGCGCCGGGTGCGCGGGCTGCTCACCCGGGACCGCGTGGCGAAGGCCGAGAAACGCGGCGCGATCAGTGGGGCGACGGCGAAGGCGCTGGGCTTGGCCTTACATGCTCGGGGCGGAAGCCCATCCCGATCAGCCGCGCGGGTATTCGTTGCAACCAAGGAAACACGCCGAACAGCCGCAACGGCAGTGGTGGCCGCGGCGTCTGCGTGCCGCGCAACACGCCGGTGATCACTCGGTTCTGCGCGATGATCTGCAACCGCTGCGTCATCCGCGTCGGCCATTCCCGGCGTCGCTGCACGGCGGCAAGATCGGCCTCCGCCACGCCACCGGCACGAAATCGCGGGGCGAGAATATTCGCCGTCGCCACCGCGTCCTGTATCGCGAGGTTCACGCCGACACCGCCGACCGGCGACATCGCGTGCGCCGCGTCGCCGATGCACAGGAACCCGGGCTTGTGCCAGGTCTCCAGCCGGTTCACCGCAACGGTCAGCAGCTTGATATCGTCCCAGTCCTTCAGCTCCGCCACACGATCCGCGAACACCGGCATCAGGCGAACGATCTCCTGGCGGAACGCCTCAAGCCCCGCCGCGCGCACTTGGTCGATGCCACCTTTGGCGATGACATAGGCACACTGCCAATAGTCGTTGCGGTCGATCAGCACCATCATGCGCCCGGCATCCAGCCGACCGAACGAGTCCGCCGGGTCGCCGGCGTGGCGGGACAGCCGCAGCCACAAAATGTCCATCGGCGCGCCGAACTCGTTTGGCTGGAAGCCGACCAACGGACGCAACGTGGAGGTCCGTCCATCGGCAGCGATGACCAGCTCCGCGCGGATCTCGACCGTCTCCCCTGACGTCCCGTCCGCGGTCGTTGCGGTAACGCCGGTGACGGTGTCGCCGTTGCGCAGCAGCCCAGTCGCCTCCGCCTCCATCATCAGGTGGAATCCGGGATAGCGCCGCCCCTGCCGCCCCAAAAAGTCCAGAAAATCCCATTGCGGCATCAGCGCGATGAACTTGCAGCGCGTCGGCAGGTGGGAGAAATCAGCAACCGGCACGAAGGTCTCGCCCACCTGCGCACCCAAATGCACCTCCTTGCTGTGGGGCAGCATGAGGAACTCATCCAACAGCCCCAGCTCGTGCATCACCTCCAAGGTCGAGGGATGGATGGTGTCGCCACGGAAATCGCGGAAGAAATCGGCGTGCTTTTCCAGCACCACGACGTCGACGCCGGCGCGGGCCAGCAGGAATCCCGCCATGACACCGGCCGGCCCACCGCCGGCGATGCAGCATCGCGTCGTGATCGGGGCTCGTATCGATGCGGTCATGGCGTGCGGCCCTTCTGCTAGCGCCGCAGCAGGTCCAGCGGTAACGCCGACAGCGGCTCCGGCGCGCGCTCGGTCAGGATGTAGGTGCGGCCCAGCGTCATGGCCGTTCCGCTCTCGGAGTCCATTAGGATCATATGCGCGAAGAACACCATGTCGGCGCCCAGCACGAAGCTGTTGCCGTGGTAGAACATCGGCGGGTCCATCCAACTCGGCGTGAAGCGCGCGCCCAGGCTGTAGCCGCAGGCGTTCAACCGGTGCGCCGCCAAGCCATGCGCATCCATCACCCGCGCGTGCGCCTCGAACACCTCGCCGGCGGTGTAGCCGGGACGCAGCCTCGTCTCGCATTCCGCCAGCGCCTCCTGGCAGATCTCGGCCATGCGCAAATGCTGCGGACGCGGCGTGCCGATCACCACGGTGCGCATCATCGCTGCATGATAACGCCGCCAGGCGCCGGCGAACTCGAGCGTGAGCTGATCGTCGTCCGACAGCACACGACGGCCGGACTTGTAGCGGCACAGCAGCGCATCCTCTCCCGAACCGATAACGAACTCGCTGGCCGGATAATCCCCACCTCCGGCGAGGATGGCGGCCTGCATCGCGGCGAGGATCCATGCCTCGTCGGCGCCCGGCCGCGTCTGTTCCAACCCCGCCTTCAACGCCGCGTCGGTCAGTACCCCGGCGCGCCGCGCGCACGCAAGCTCGGCCTGCGATTTCACCGCGCGCAGCTCATCGATCAGCGATGACGTCTCGACCAGCGTGCAGAACCCGTCCAGCGCCGCGTCTACACGCTTGCCATTGAAATGCGTCAGGCCATAGGCGTTGGTCTCGATGCCCAGCCACTTGCCGCGCGCGCCGAGGCTGTCGAGCATGTCGCGCAGTTGCACCGCCGGATCGGTGCCCTGCGCGTCGGTCCACACCCGCACGTCCTCGATCACCGAGGTATGCCGCGCCTGGCGCAGATCGGCCGAGCGCGTCAGCAATGCCAGCCGTCCGTCGGCGCCCAGATAGAGGCACTGAAAGAAACAGAACCCGATCGTGTCGTAGCCGGTCAGATAATACATGCTCTCCTGCTGAAACATCAGCAGGCCGTCCAACCCACGCGCGATCAGCGCGCGCCTCGCCGCGCTCAGCCGCCGGTCGTACTCCGCCCGTTCAAAATGCAACGCCACAACGATCCTCCCCTGCCGCTTGGTCTATCGGCGGGCAAGCTAGCCCATAGCGGCGCGCCCTGGCAGCCGGTTATTTGGCGTTCGCCGGGGCATCGGACGGCGGCGCCGCGCCGGAAGCACCCGCACCGCCGGATGCCGGCTTCGCAGGCGCCGGCTGCGGCGTTTGCGGCCGCGCCGGCGCCGGCCCGCTGATGACATCGAAATCGAAACTTGCTCGGCCCATGCCGACCTCCTGCAACTGAGAGGCCGCTTCCTGCCGTGACGCGCGATCGAGTGGGATGGTCCGAAAAACACGAAAGCCGCCTCGACAGGGGCGGCTTCGGGAAACTGCGACGAACGCGCGATCCTAGGCCGCCTGGATGTACCAGCGGTACCAAAATCGCGAGGTGGGAGTGATTCGAACCATGGCGCTTCACATAGCGCCGTCGGGGGCGGAATGCAAGGCCGATTGGCCTGGTCAGCAGGGCAATCGGGTGAAGCTCTGGGCCTGCCCGGATGTTGCTGTCCCGGACGTTGCTGTCATTGCGAGCGTAGCGAAGCAATCCCCTGGCAAGTTGCGCACCGTCATGGGGATTGCCGCGTCGCTTTGCTCCTCGCAATGACAGTGAACCGGGTGATCGTCCGCCCTTCGTACGTTCACCCGATTGCCCTGGTGTGGTCACCGGCTGCGCATCACCACGCGGGTCAGCGCGCCGAGCGCCAGGTTCAGCGCGACGCCGGTCAGCGACAGCAGCACCAGGGCGGCGAACATGCGCGGCACTTGCAAACGATACCCGGCCTCCAGGATGCGATACGCCAGGCCGGAGGCGAATCCTCCCGACCCGGCAACGAACTCCGCCACCACCGCGCCGACCAGCGCCAAGCCGCCGGAGATGCGCAGCCCGGCCAGGAAGAATGGCAGCGCCGCGGGCAGGCGCAGCAGCCACAGCGTTTGGATTCGGCTGGCGCCATACAGCCGGAACAGATCGACCAGCTCCGCCGGCGCCGAGGCCAGGCCCGCGGCGGTGTTGGCAAACACCGGGAAGAACGCGACGATCGTTGCGCACACGACCAGCGAGGCGAACGGGTCGCCGACCCAGACGATGATCAGCGGCGCGATGGCGACGATTGGCGTGACCTGCAGCACCACCGCCCATGGTTGGATCGCCGCGGCCAACAGCCGGCTCGCAGCGATCGCCAGGGCCAGCAGCACGCCGAGCAGCGCCGCGGCGATCAGCGCGGCGAAGGTGACCGACAGCGTCGACAGCAGTGACAACAGCAGCGTGGACGGATCGGCCAGGAACGCGCCGATGATCGCCAGCGGCCCGGGCACCAGATAGGACGGCACGCCGGTCATGCGCACCGCTGCCTCCCACAGCAGCAGCGCCGCCACCGCGAACAGCCCAGGGGCGTATGGCATGGCGTATCGCATTGCGGATTTCATTCCGCAAGCGCGCCTTCCATCGCGCGCGTGACCGCGGCGACCAACGTGGCATAGGCGGGGTCGAGCCGGCGATCCGCCCCCGGCGTCAGGGGCGAGGCGAGCTCCGTCGCGATGCGGCCCGGACGTGGCGTCATCAGCACGATGCGCTGCGCCAGGAACGCCGCCTCGTAGATCGAGTGGGTAACGAACACGACCGTGCAACCCAGGTTTTGCCATAACGCGAGCAGATCGACCTGCAGCCGATGGCGGGTGAACTCGTCCAGGGCGGCGAAGGGCTCATCCATCAGCAGCAGCCGTGGCTGCGTGACCAGTGCGCGGGCGATCGAAACGCGCATGCGCATGCCACCCGAAAGCTGCGCCGGTCGGGCTCGCTCGAACCCGGTCAGTCCGACGCGCGCGATCGCGGCGTGCACATCGTCCGTCGCGCGCGGGCGTGCGACGCCGCGCAGGCGCAGCGGCAGGTAGACGTTGTCCTCCGCGCTGGCCCAGGGCAGCAGCGTGGCGTCCTGGAACACGAAGCCCACCTCCCCCACACCGGGCGCATGTCCCTCCTGCCAGGTCAACGCGCCGCTGTCCGGCTGGTCCAGCCCGGCGATCAGGCGGAGCAGCGTTGACTTGCCGCAGCCCGACGGGCCAAGCAATGCCACGAAGTCGCCCGCGCCAATCGTCAGCGACACATCGTGCAGCGCCTGCACCCCGCCGGCGAAATGCCGGCCGACCGCGTCGATCCGCAGCACCTCAGGGCGACGTGTTCAGGCCGACGCCACGATCGACGAAGCGCAGCGTGTAGGCACGTCTGTAATCGATGCCTTTCGGATACATTCCGAGCGAGGAGGTGACGCGGTAGTACTCCTCCCAGCGCGCGTCGGTCATCGCGCCGATCCCGAGTTTCAGCGCATCTCCCGATTTGACGATGCCGTGCGCCTGCATGACGGTGCGGCCATAAGCCAACAGCGCGTCTGTCATCTCCGGATTGTCCGCCTTGATCAGTTTATGGGCCGGGGTCGGATCGCCGTTGAGATAGGAGTACCAACCCTCGATCGATGCATTGATGAACCGCTGAACCATGTCGGGCTTTTCGGCGATCAGCCTGGTGCTCGTGGTGACGATGTTGGCGTAGCCCGGATACCCGGTGTCGGCGAGCAGCAGCACCACCGGCTTGAAGCCGGCGGCCTGCTCGATCGCGAACGGTTCGGAGCCGAGATAACCTTGCTGGATCGCGTGCTTGTCGGCGAGGAACGGCGCCAGGCTGAACGAATAGGTGCGGATCTGGCTGTCGGTGTAGCCGAACTTCGCGGCCAGGAAGCGCCACCAGCCGGCGCGCGTGTCGCCGCCGATCATGATCGGCTTGCCTTTCAGCGCCGCGAAGCTGTCGTTGCCCATGCCCGGATGCGCGAGCAGGACCGCCGGGTCCTTTTGGAAGATCGCCGCGATCGCGACAAAGGGCAGGTTCTGCTGCGCGAACTCGATCGCCCGACCGCCGCCCAGATTGAAGTCCAGCCGCCCGGCCATCATGAGCTGCATCTGGTTCACCTGCGGCCCGCCCTGGCGGATCGTAACGGCCAGGCCGCGCTGCGAGTACAGCCCGGTGGCGAGCGCCTGGTAATAGCCGCCGTATTCGGCCTCGGCCACCCAGTCGATGCCGAAGCTGATGTGGTCGTCGGCCAGCGCGGGGGCACGCGCGGGAAGCCCCAGCGACACGGTGATGGCAATCAGCGCAATGATCCAGCGCATGGGCGAATCCCTCTTGATGTGGGCGGGTGTCGGTCGAGGGCGCATAATGACCGCGGCAGCAGGCGAGGAAAGAGCGCGGATGAGCGAGCCTCGGGTGAAGGCGGGGCTGTGGGTGAGCGCGGCGCTGCGAATGGCCGACCTGGCGGGGCGTCCGGGGGCGGTGCTGCGCAAGGGCGACGCCGATGCCGGCGGTGTGCTCGCGGTGCTGCGCGGGCGCGAGGGGCTGTGTGTGCTGTCACAGATGCGCACCGCGGAGGGCGCGCTGGCCTGGCTGCGCGCGACCGGGGCGGCGCCGGTCGGCCAGGAGGCTGTGGATGCCTACGTGGCGCGGCAGATTCGGTTCGATCCCGACCTTTGGGTGGTGGAGTTCGAGGCACCGGACCTGCTGCCGCCGTTCGAGGCGCAGGTTATGTAGGTGGCATGTGCAAGCCTCTCCCCCTCCCCTTGAGGGAGGGGGTAAAGGGGGAGGGGTCGGCGCGGCACAAGGTTGGAAACCTATGTACCGCTGCCACCCCTCCCCCCATCCCCCTCCCTCAAGGGGAGGGGGAGTAGACTCCCTTCTCTCAGCTCGCCAGATAGTCCATCGCCGCTTCGACACCGCCCTTGCCATACGGCACGCCGTTGATGCGTAGTGCCATCTCCACGCTGCCCAGCGTGCCCAGCACCATCGGCTCGTTCAGATCGCCGAGATGGCCGATGCGGAACACCGAGCCCTTCAGCTTGCCGAGCCCACCACCGAGCGAGACATTGAACCGCTGGCGTGCCGTGTTGCGCATCTCGTCGGCGTCATGGCCCTCCGGCATGACGACGGCCGTCACGCTATCGGAATAGCGCCCCGGATTGGTGCAAAAGAGCTGCGGGCCGTTGTTGCCGGCCCAGACCTTGACGCAGCGCCGCACCGCCTCGCCCAGACGCGCGTGGCGGGCGTAGACCTCGGGCAGCCCTTCTTCCTCCAGCAGGCGCAGCGCCTCCTTCAGGCCATAGAAGATGTTGACGGGAATGGTGCCGACGAAGCTCTGCGGATTGCGCCCGAGCATCTGCGTCCAATCGAAATAATAGCGGCCGAGCGTGGCGTTCTGGTGCACCTCCATGGCCTTGGGCGAGACGGCGGTGAAGCTCATGCCGGTGGGCAGCATCAGCCCCTTCTGGCTGCCGCCCACCACGCCGTCGATCTTCCATTCGTCCATGCGGAAATCGAGCGAGCCGAGCGACGAAATCGTGTCCACCAGGAACAGCGCCGGGTGCTTCGCGGCGTCGATCGCCGCGCGGACCTCGGGCAGCGGAATGAACATGCCGGTGGCGGTCTCGTTGTGCACAACGCACACCGCCTTGATGACGTGGGCGGTGTCCTCGGTCAGCGCCGCCTTCACCGCGGCGATGTCGACGCCGTGGCGCCAGTCGGCGGCGACCGCGCGCACCTCCAGCTTGAGCGCCTTGGCCATCTTCGCCCACTCGTCGGAGAAGTAGCCGGACTCGACGATCAGGATGGTATCGCCGGGCGAGAACAAATTGGTGAGCGACGCCTCCCAGGCGCCATGGCCGGAGCCGGTGTACATGAACAGCCGGTGCTCGGTGCGGAGGACCCGCTTCACGCCGTCGAAGCAGGCGTCATAGACCTCGCGGAAGTCGGGGTCGTGGAAGTCGATGGTCGGACGGTCGAGCGCGCGCAGGATCGAGTCCGGGATATTGGTCGGGCCGGGGTTGGCGAAGAAATGCCGACCGCGCGGCTTCTTGGTGGTCATGTGGCTGGGTCCCTCGAATTTTTGCGTCGATGCGACCCTCAATCCTCTCGATTGTGCGCCCTGGCAACCCGCAACGTCGCCGGCCGCAGGGTCGGAGGGCCGCGCAGGCCAGCGGATAAAGTCTGGCAGCTATGCGCCCCGCTCAAGCCCGCGCGCGGCCCCGATCTGTTCGCGGGCCAGCAATGCGCGCTTGCGGCGGACGCCCCAGCGATAGCCGGACAGCGCGCCGCCCTTCTTCACCACGCGGTGGCAGGGGATCAGGATGGCGACGGCATTCGCGGCGCAGGCCGCGGCGACCTCGCGGGCCTCGCGCGGCGTGCCCAGCCTGGCTGCGATGTCGCCGTAGCAGGTCGTTTGTCCGGCCGGGATCTGGCGCAGCATCTGCCAGACTTGGCGCTCGCGCTCGCTGCCGCGCGGGTCGAGCGTGAGGCCGGGATCGTCGCCAGGCCGCTCGACCAGTGCGGCAAGCCCGGCGAGCGCATCGGACAGGCCAGCACTGTCTTCGTTCGCGATGGCGGCAGGGCAGCGCAGGCGAAGTGCGTCGATCAATGGGGTCCCCGGCTCGCCGAATTCGAAGGCCACCAAGCCGCGCACGGAGATGGCAGCGAGGAAGCCGCCGAGCGAACTGTGGCCCCAGGCGTAGCGGATATGCTCCGGCATTGTGGTCTCCTGTCATGCGTGATGTGCGGGTGGAGACATAGGTGGCGCTCGATCGGCGCGCGCTCCGCTTCTTGCTTTGGGATCCTTGCTCCGGGACCAATCGAGGGCGCGGCGCCGGGTCGTCACAGCGCCTTGCGGAAGGTCAGATTGACCCGCATGCGACCGAGCCGCGGATGCGCGCCGTCCTGCAGCGGCAGGATGCCGTGGTAGCGCAGGCGAGATGGGCCGCCCCAGACAACCACGTCGCCATGATGCAGCGCGATCCTGCGCACCGGATCGTTCCGCTTCAGGCCGCCGAACTGGAAGACCCCCGGCAGGCCGAGCGAGACAGAGACGATCGGGGCAGCGAAATCGCGCTCGTTCCGGTCCTGATGCAAGGACAGCCGCGCTCCGGGTTGGTAACGGTTGATGAGGCAGGCATGTGGCGCGAAATCCGCATACCCCGCCGCGGCGGCAGCACCTCTGGCAAGGGTCAGGAAGGCGTCCGGCATGCACGGCCAGGGGCGCTCGCTGTCGGGATCGCGGGGATCGTAACGATAACCGGTCCGGTCGGTGACCCAACCTGCCGCGCCGCAATTGGTCATCGCGACGGACATCGTGAACCCCCCAGGCGTCACCATGTGCCGGAAAGGAGCGGCCTCGGCGATCTCGCACAGCGCGGCGAGAATCGCATCCTCCAGCGGCAACGCGTGACCGTGCAGCAACGCGGCGCCAGGTGCCAGCTCCGCGTGCTGCGGCTGACCGATATCGTCGGTATCGAAAAGATCTCGCATAGGATTACTCGTCAGCAACCATGGAAACGGAGCACCAGCCGCCACCCGCGAGGCATGGCTAGCCGAGGCGTTGGATCATCGCCATCGCCGCCGCGGGATTGCGTGCCTTGAACCCGCTGATGACATAGAGGAAGACATCTCGGCTGGTCTTGGCCGCTGTCGCTTTGCCGACGGTCGCGAGGTCCGCGGGGACCGTCCCCGATCCCAGCCGGCGTGCGCGATCCATCCATCGTTTCCGGCCTTCCTTGGCATAGCCCAGCGGCTCGGCCTCCGTCGTCCCCATGATGCGCGCATAGACGAAGGGCGCCGTCAGGTCGGCGATCTGCGGGTAGCGGGAATCCCCGGCGAGCACGATGGCGACGCCGTACTCCCGGGCGAGCGCCACGACATCCGCGGTGCGGAAGCTGTCGTGGCGCACCTCCACCGCGTGGCGAATCGCGCACCCCTCGACGCGCCGCGGCAGCAGCTTCAGGAAGCCCACGAAATCGTCGGGATCGAACGCCTTGGTCAGCATGAACTGCCAGTTGATCGGGCCGAGCTTTTCCTTGAGCGCCATGACGCCGCTGGCGAAGAACCGCTCGATCGACGGGCCGGCGTCGGACAGAACGCGCCGGTTGGTGACGAAGCGCGGCCCCTTGAGCGCGAAGACGAAGTCCTCCGGCGTCTCATCGTGCCATTTGGCGAAAGTATCGGGCTTCTGCGATCCGTAATAGGTGCCGTTGATCTCGATCGAGGTCAGCTTGCGGCTGGCATATTCGAGCTCTCGCTTCTGCGCGAGCGCGTCCGGGTAGAAGACGCCGCGCCAGGGCGCGTAGGTCCACCCCCCGACCCCGATGCGGATGTGTGGCTCTGCCGTCGTTGGCATCTGCGAACTCCCCGCCCGTCGGATTGGCGCCAATGTAGCACAGGCCCCAGGCCGGCGGCATCCCGCTTGTTGCTCACGTCATTCAGATGGTGCCAAAAGTCCCGCTACGGACAATCGGGCGGGCGTCATGATGCGGAACCTGTTTTGTCCGGTTGCAGCCTGCTACAATGTTCGTACGGGAGAACGTTCATGATCGATCCAAACACCGACCGCGTGCTGATCACCGGCGCCGCCGGTGCCATCGGGACCGCGCTGCGCGACGGGCTTCGCACAAACTGGCGCCACCTGCGTCTGACGGATATCCGACCCATGCAGAACCTGACCAACAACGAGGAGGCAATCGTCACCGACATCGCCGACCGTTCGGCGATCGAAGCCATGATGCGGGATGTCCGCGCCGTCGTGCACCTGGCCGGCGTGATTGGGGAGTACGACTTGGAGACGTTGTTCCGTGTGAACGCGCGTGGCCTGTTCGATGTATTCGAGTCGGCGCGGCTCGCAGGCGTCGAGCGCATCGTCTTTGCCAGCAGCAACCACGCCTTCGGCTGCTATCCCATCACCGAGACGGTCTCGCCCGCGTTGCCGCCACGGCCGGACAGCCTGTATGGCGTATTCAAGGTCTGGGGCGAAACGATGCTGCGCAATTACTACGACCGCCACGGCATAAGGTCGGTGTCGCTGCGCATCGGCACCTATCGCACGCTGCCGATCGACCAGCGCTCGCTCGCGACCTGGCTAAGCCCCGCGGACGTCGCGCAACTGGTTGACCTGTCGCTGCGTCACCCGGACCCCGGTTGCATTGTGGTCAACGGCTACTCCAACAACACCCGCCTGAAGACCCACGATCCGAACTGGGTGACGCTTGGCTACAAGCCACGCGACAATGCCGAGGATTATCGTGAGATGCTGCGTGACAAGGGCGTTGAGGTCGATGCGCCGGATCGCGACGAGTGGGAGTGGCCGGAACACGGTGGCTCGCACGCCCGCGTTCCTGAGCAGCCGGCCCGACAAGGCTGACGCCCGTCGCTCGGGCCCGGCTGAGTCATTCCCACTCGATTGTTCCCGGTGGTTTGCTGGCGACGTCGTAGGTCACAGGATTGATGCCGCGCACCTCATTAACCATCCGGTTCGCCACGCGCGTCAGGAATGCCATGTCGAACGGATAGACGTCCGCCGTCATGCCATCGGTGCTGGTGACGGCGCGCAGCGTGCCTGGCCTGCGCTGCTACGGCACACGCCATTTCAGGCCAGGAAACCGCGCGTAATCACGGTCGCAGGTGACCCACTCGCATCCCCACTCGATCGCCAGTGCCGCAAACCATGCGTCGGTGATGCGCGATCCCCGAGTGTCGGTCTCGCTGCAGAGGCGCCGGAAAATATCCCTGTGCCGCTCTCCGGGCTCCACGACCTGGCAATGCGGCTGTCCGAGGAGATCGGCACAAAACCCAAATGCCTCGTCGAGCGGGCTCGGCGTGCGGAACACGCGCGGGTTGGTGGTGATGCGGACCACGGCGGCCAATACCATGGGCGAGGGGCCGAAGCGCGCGTCGCCCGATATGACATCCACCAGCCAGCTACGCGACGCCGCATGCGGCGACACATCCCGACGAAAGGCATAAATGAGGACGTTCACGTCCAGCAGGATCACTTGATCCGTCCGGTCCGCCGTCCGTAAGCTTGGTCACCCATCTCCTGAAACGACGCCAGATCGCCAAGGCCCACCCCCGGCGTCGGTCCGCCGCGCGCCTTGCTGATCCGCGGCGTGACGCGATCCGGCCAGTGCTTCCCGGTGTCGGCCACGACCAGGCGCAACCCGTCCTCGATGAGCGAGGTGAGCGTGCGCCCTTGCGCGGCGGCCTTGCGCTTGGCGCGGGAGAGGAGTTCCGTTGGCAGACGAACGGTGGTGCGCTCTGACATATGTCAGGACATATCCGTAGGGCGGTAATATGTCGATTTGGGCGTGACCGATCGGCTGGCGCAACAGGATTGGGAGGCGCGTTATGGGAAACCGGTGAGCCTCTGTCGCAGGAACCCGGGGAATCTCGCTGCGCCCGTCAAAGAACGCCGGCTATATCGGTTTTCGAGAAATCATCACCGACGTACAGCAGACGACAGGCATGTTCCTCCGCCACCTCGTAGGCGAAGCAGTCGCCGAAATTGAGCGCGGCCGGGTTGACGCCCCTTCCCCATCGCCCATAGGCCTGAGCAATACGCCGCGCCGAGGCCGGCGTGACCGGCACGACCTCAAAGCCGAGCCCGTCGATCAGGCTGACCATCTCCGCGCCGACGTTGCGCCGCGCCGAGACGATCAGCGCTTCGGCGACAGTGGCGGCGGAAATCAGGATATCGTCCTCGGATTCGAGCGCCGCGATGCAGGCGTCGGCCTCCGACTCATTGAGGACGATCGCCATCAACGCGGAGGTGTCGACGGCGATCATCCGGGCAGTCCGTCATCCCCGTAGAGGAAATCCTGGCTTCGCGCGGCGTTCGGCCCGGCTTTGGCCTTGGAAAAGCCGGAGGTCCGCGCCGCTTCGAGCAGCGTCCTGCGGGATTTCCTGTCCGGTGCCACCTTGACCGGAACCAGCCGGACCGCCGCATGGCCATGACGGGTCAGGACGACCTCGTCGCCAGCCTCGGCGCGGCGCACCAGTTCGGTCAGTTGTCCTTTCGCCGCAGTGACAGATACCTGCATGCCATCTCCTTGACGGACCATCCTTGCGTCCACCCCGCCAGACGAGTTAGACCATTCGATAGTCCATATCAACGGTGCACGGGAAGGCCAACCGGATCGCGGGGAGCATTTGCGCCTCAGTGTCCGTCCCGATCGGCCTCCGGTTCGTCGAAGGGCTGCGCAGCGAGGGCGAAGCGTCGACGACCTTAACGTCCGTCACGGTCTGAGGTGGATCAGATCGGCAGCCTCGCTGGGGGTCTGCACCCCAAGCCGACGGACTTCGGCCAGGACGTCGGACGGAGCGGCCGGTTGATCGTCCCGCGCGGCAGCCTCGATGATTGCCAGGAGTTCGCCCTGCAGCGACCGGTGATGCCGTACCGCCCGTTGCCGCAGTCGCTGCACGACGTGGTCCGGGGCGTTCTTGATCGAGAGATTTACTGGCAGGGTTCCATTTTTAGCTTCAAGATGTAACCCTGCATCGCCTCAAAGGGCTAGGTCAAACGGCGCTTCCGACCGCGATCGATTTGGAAGTGGAGATCGTCATTCGAAAGAAACCGCGTTCGAGCACCCAGGCCCGTATTTCGGTCATCGCCGCGCGACCCGGATACCCGGTGCACCACTATCTCACGCCGTGAAGACGCAGCCTTTGACGCAGTCAGGGTAAATCAGAACGCATTTCTGACCGCGTATAAAATCCAGCTCAGCTTCCTCTTCATGGGTCATAATCAAGGTGTGAAGTGGCAGTCGACTAGCAATTTCGGGAAGGCCTACTCTAATCCGAATCGCGATCTCGTCCGACGCACAAACGATCAGCAAGTCGATGTCTTGCGCCGCTTCCGGAGAGCTAATGACTGACCCGAACAGGTACCATGATGCGCCTTGAGCCGAGTAGCCCTGGCCCGCTGCTCCAACTCGCAAGACAGACATAATCTCATGCACAATCAACGCCGATTCAGCCTTCCCAGAAATTCGCCCCATTTAAACGCCTTTGCTCCCATTGACGCTAGAACCTCCTCAGCCGAGGACGTAATCCGTCCGTTCGGGTTTGTTATCAGGATAGCCTTAAATTGGCCATACCGATCACGAGCAGTGCGAACGTGGTCGGAGGTTAAGTCATACTCATTGATCAGCACCACACGCATATCCGGAAGATCTCGGCGTTTGACTACATACTTCCGGTCATGGATGCGCTCTAAATCGTATACTCGGGTGTGCTGCCGCAAACCGCGCTCGACGAATCGGAATTCCTTCCTTACAAAAGAGCCGATGTCCGGTTCTGACATAGCCGACATCAGATCGCGCAAGCCACCAAAGGCGGCTCCGTAGGCCTCAGCTAGCTCAATAGCCGCGCCACTCCACATCGAGTCGGCCGGCACGTTGACGATGAACTTTATCTTCTCCCGCTCCGTCAGGAGCGACTCAATGACGCTGGGCTCTACGCGTGTAGCCGCAATCGTAGCCACCAAGAATGCCCCCTCTTCCTTGCGGATGACCCTGAGAACTTGAGGCGCGATTTGTTCGATACGTTCAACCTTATCGTGTTCTTCGAGCTTGCTAGCGACCCAGCCTCCGGTCCATTCTGCACTGCGCTTAGGCATCGTTGCCATCCATCAGAATTCTAGACATTCCGGGGGGAAATCTTGCCCCTACTGCAGCTACATTGTCGCCTACATGTCGAGCCTCGAGGTCCTCGATGTGTTGACGGAATAACTCTACAGTTTCCACTTCGACATCAATGAGGTGTGCTCGGTTAGCGTCCAAGATTGATAAAATCCGACGATTGTTGGGAAGAATTCGGGATAGAAGCTTTCGTTGCCAAACGTGCGCGAGTTCGCTCTCTGGGTTTTCCTTGTAATCGTTTTCTGGGCCATATCGATCGAAAATGGTACGATTCTCCTTCATGGCAGCCTCAATCGCTGCACGTGCCTCGGCGCGACTCGCGTACTCCGCTGCACCAAAAAGGCCGGCTATCCTTTGGACGTGTCCCCTCTTCCAATCCAGTATCATGCTGTCGGGAAAGTCACTGGACGCCTTATCTATCACCGCATGGCATGATGGGCAGAAGAGTATAAGGTTCTCGTACTTGCCCCGTTCCTCTTCTGTGAGCAGCGGATCGGCTCGCGGACCCTCGTCGCTTGCGGCAAAGACATGGGCCATCTCGGCAATATGTATGTTCTTCGAGGCCGTCTCGACAAACAATGGTCGGTTGCAGTCGGGATTCTGACAGAACCCAGCCGCGTCCGCGAACAGCCTCAGCTTGGTATGCCCATCTGGAGCGGCTTTTCCACGAGGACAGCTCATAGCATTGACGCCTTTGGCTCATGCCTTTTTCGATCGTTATCTCAAATCCGTTCTAACCTACGCGAGAGCCATCTGCAGTAACCAATCGCACGTCATTCCCACTCGATCGTCCCCGGCGGCTTGCTGGTGACGTCGTAGGTCACGCGGTTGATGCCGCGCACCTCGTTGACGATGCGGTTCGCCACACGTGTCAGGAACGCCATGTCGAACGGATACACATCCGCCGTCATGCCGTCGGTGCTGGTGACCGCGCGCAGTGCGCAGGCATTGTCGTAGGTCCGCCCATCACCCATCACGCCCACCGTGCGCACCGGCAGCAACACGGCGAACGCCTGCCAGATCGCGTCGTACAGGCCGGCAGCGCGGATCTCCTCCAGATAGATCGCGTCGGCCTTGCGCAGCAGGTCCAGCTTCTCGTGCGTGACCGCGCCGGGGATGCGGATCGCCAAGCCCGGTCCGGGGAACGGGTGGCGGCCGACGATGCTGTCGGGGATGCCCAGCTCGCGGCCCAGCGCGCGCACCTCGTCCTTGAACAGTTCGCGCAGCGGCTCGACCAGGCGCATACGCATTCGTTCCGGCAGGCCACCGACATTGTGATGCGACTTGATGGTGACGGACGGGCCTCCGGTGAAGCTAACGCTCTCGATCACGTCGGGATACAGCGTGCCCTGTGCCAGGTAGTCGGCCCCACCGACTTTGGCGGCTTCCTCCTCGAACACCTCGATGAACAGCCGGCCGATGGTCTTGCGCTTCAGCTCCGGATCGGTGACGCCCTCCAGCCCGCCGAGGAACAGCTCCGCCGCGTCGCGCTGCACCAGCCGGATGTTGAACCGGTCACGGAACGTGCTGACCACCTGCTCCGCCTCGCCTTCGCGCAGCAGGCCGTGATCGACGAAGATGCAGGTGAGCTGGTCGCCGATCGCCTCGTGGATCAGCACCGCGGCGACCGAGGAATCGACGCCGCCGGACAGGCCGCAGATCACCCTCCCCTGCCCGACCAGTTGGCGAACCCGGGAAATCTCGGTGGCGCGGAAGCCGGCCATCGTCCAGGAACCGGACAGGCCGGCGACCTTGTGGGTGAAGTTGCGCAGCAACTGCGCGCCGTGCGGCGTGTGCGCCACCTCCGGGTGGAACATCAGCCCGTAGAAGCGCCGCGCGTCGTCGGCGAACACCGCGAACGGCGCGCCCTCGCTGGCGCCGACCACGCGGAATCCGTCCGGCAGGCGGGTGACGCGGTCGCCGTGGCTCATCCACACCTGCTCGCGTGCGCCCGGATGCCAGACGCCGTCGAGCAACGCGCAATCGCCGGTGACGTCGACGAACGCGCGGCCGAACTCGCGATGGTCGGAGCCCTGGGTCTCGCCGCCGAGCTGGGCGCACATCACCATCTGGCCGTAGCAGATGCCCAGCACCGGCACCCCCTGCTCGAACACCATCTGCGGTGCGCGCGGCGAGGCTCCCTCGTGCACGCTGGCCGGGCCGCCGGACAGGATATAGGCGCGGGCGTTGAAGGCGCGGATGCGCGCGGGGTCGGCGTTGAACGGCCAGATCTCGCAATAGACGCCGGATTCCCGCAGCCGGCGGGCGATCAACTGGGTGAACTGAGAACCGAAATCCAGGATCAGCACCCGCTGATCGGCGGTCTCATCCGTGGACATGAGGGCAGGATCAGGCAGGGAATCGGGCATGGGTCACCGGGCTGCGCGTGATCCACCGGCTTGGACCACGGGCCGAACCCGGCTGGCAAGGGTCAAGCGCGAATATGCAAGCCGGCTCTGACGCGGGCGCCGCGCGACAGCGCGGATCATACCGGCGAGTGGCTACAAGCCATTGATCCCCACGGGGGACCCGCCGCCGCCGGTCGCGCCAGGGGCCGCGCCCAGGGCATTGAAGCGCCCGATATTGCCGAACAACTGCTGCATGAACGATGCCGAGGTCCCTGGCGACGGTGTCGCGCCCGCGACGATGGTCACCGGCAGTGCATTCGCCTGGTCGAGCTTCTTCATGTCGCGCAGCACGCCGCGGTCATCGAAGACGAACGCGACGACGGCCTGGTCGTCCACGCCCGGGGTGCGCCCGATACGGGTCTGGGTGACCTCGGATATATAGAGCCACGTGTTGGGGTCGAATGTCGCCTTCGCGGTGGGCGAGCCGACCAGCGCCGTCACGTCGGCCTGTGTCGAGGTTCCGGGGACAAGTTCCGCCAACCGGTACTGATCCACGCGATTGCCGTGCAGCGTCTGCGGGGCGCTGAACACGCCGAAGGCCGAGCAGCCGCCCAGCAGCGTCAGGATGCCCAATGCCGCCAGTATCCGTGGGATATTTCGGGTGGAACCGGTGGCCGCAGTCGACACGCGCGCATCCTCATTCATCGGTGGCGGACCGGCGTCGATTGACCATGATGGCCGACGCGCTATGAGAAGGGCGTGTCATGTCGGTTCGCGTCTGTCAATCGGTACGCCGCAAGGCGGTGGTATTCTGCCGAGACGGCAGTACCCTGCCAGGGCGGCGGTACGATACCAAGGTGTCGGCACGATGCAAGGCAGCAAGCCGGTATCATCCGGTAACATAAGGCTGTGGGGATGGCGTCACTCGCTTCACTCTTGCCGCGCCTCGGACGCCGCGCCGAACAGGAGCGGGTGGGCTTCATGCTGTATGGCGCGGCGGTCACGGCGGCGCGCGATCCCTATGTCTACGCCGCGCATGGTGTCCCCGACACGCTGGACGGACGGTTCGACATGATCGGACTGTATGCGTTTCTGCTGATCCATCGGCTGCGTTTCCTACCGGACCCTGGGCCGGCGCTAGCCCAGGCAGTGTTCGACGCGATGTTCAGCGACATGGACAAGGCATTGCGTGAGATGGGCGTCGGCGACCTTTCGGTCGGACGCCGGGTGCGGGCGATGTGGGAGGCGTTCCATGGCCGCGCCCGCGCCTATGAGGCGGGTTTGCACAGCGCCGACGCCACTTCATTGCCCGCCGCGCTGGCGCGCAATGTCTGGCGCGGATCGCCGCCACCAGACGGCAGCGCGCAGGCCCTTGCCCGGCTGACCCGGGCGCAGCACGCCTATCTGGCCGCCCAGGACGTAGCCCGGCTGTTGGCCGGACATGCGAGCTTCCTGCCGCAGGACGAGGCGGCACGATGACCCTCGAATTCTCCCGCAGGCTGTCGATCGAGCGGATCGGACCCGCCGGGCACAACCTTACGATCGAAGCGAATGCCGCCGAACTGGCCGGTTTGGCCACCCGCCTGAATCTGTCGGCGGTCAACGCGCTGACCTGCCGGTTCCACCTGCGCCCGGCGCAAAACGAAACGTTCGTCGCCGAAGGATGGCTCGACGCCGTGGTGACGCAGACCTGTGTGGTGTCGCTGGACGAATTCGCGCTTCCGGTCAGCGACCACTTCATCGTCCGCTTCGTCCCGAGCGGCAGCGAAACCGACGATATCGATCCGGACAGCGACGACCAGATCCCGTACAGCGACGGCGTGATCGACCTCGGGGAAGCGACGGCCGAGCAGCTCGCCCTCGTGCTCGACCCATGGCCGCGCAAGCCCGACGCCACCCTGCCGACGGCCGCGACGGACGAACCGGCTTCCCCCTTCGCCGCCCTGCGCCAAAAGCACCAACCCGTATGACCCAGCACCCATCCCGCATGGAGCCGACCACCCGCAAGCAACCCCCACAGCGCCATCGCGTGGACCAAAGCAAGGCCAGGGGCTTCGCC
>PLXO01000308.1 GCA_003151425.1 Acetobacteraceae bacterium | reverse complement strand
GCGACATGGGTGCGCTCCTGGCAAACGTCCCGAGCGTCACAGGTATCATTTCCTACGAAGGAAAGCAACCTCCGTGGGTGGTGGGAACACCGCAATCGGGCGAAGCCGCTTTCGCTGTCATTGCGACCCCGGCGAAGGCCGGGGGAAGCAGTCCCCCGTAGTTGCGGGAAGTGGGTCAGTTCGAACGCCCGCAATGGGTGGAAGGCGGTCATCCGCTGCAGGTCTTGGCCGACTCGCGTCGGGCTGGACGCGAGCTTGCACGGTCAGGCAAGAAGGAGGAGACAGAGCGGATAGGGGAGATGGACAAATGGCGCGACCTGGCGGCCCGGTAGCAGTCTGCGTGATAAACTTGAAGGGGGGTGTCGGTAAATCGACTATCTCCGCTCTTCTTGCGCGCCAAGGCTATAGGGACCGGAACCTCGATGTCCTCGCAATTGACATTGACCCTCAGGCTAATCTTAGCCAGGGCCTCATGCATGACGAATACAACAACTTCCTGACCCAGAAGCGACCGTCTATTGTAGAGGTCTTCAACGGCTACATTCCGCCAACTTCAAGATCCTCAACCCCCACGGCCCTCGCCCCAGTTAGTGCGGTCGAAACAGTCGCCCAAGTGGGCGGACGGTCGCTTCAACTCATTCCCTCTCGCTTCGACTTCTCGGATAATCTTCTGGGCGCCGTTAGGCCTGACCCGCGAACGTTGGCGCGCTTTCTTAGCGCGACCTTCCAGCACAAGGATTTTATCATAATTGACTGCGCGCCGACCGAGTCCATCCTCACTACAGCCGCTTATCATGCGAGCGGCAATGTTCTGGTACCTGTGAAGCCTGAATACTTCGCTACCATCGGATTTCCTCTGCTCCAGCAGTCGCTCAACAACTTCAGAAACCAGAACCGAGGCCACCACATTTCCGTGTGCGGGGTCGTTATAAACAACGCCTTTTATGATGGTGGAAACAACGGCGGCCCGGAGAAGGCGCGCGCCCTCACCGAAATTCGAACGGAGGCTTTGAAGAACAGGTGGCCCATATATGAGAATGAAATCCTCCACTCTCGGGGATTTCCAAAGATTATGCGTGGGGATAACAGCTATCAGGGGAACGCTCAATACTTTCGAACGTTCGCGAATGAATTTTTCACATCCGTGGGGCTTTAGCCCGCGCTGAGAGGACAACAAATATGACAAATCGGAAGGCTCTGTTGAGCAGCTTACTTCGTGCTCTAGTGCAGGAGTGGGGGCACAAAGAAGTTGAAACGGCGCTCGGTCAGCTCTCTGAATGGGACGGGAGGACCCATACTCAACTGCCCGCAAGTGGCGGACCCGAGGCAATCCAAAGATCACGAAAGGCGACGAAGTTACGCGCCTGCGAACAAGTGGCGCGCGCGCACCTTCCTGAGGTGCAAGAAGCCGTGATGCTGGAACTGGCGAAGCGCTTTGATCGGAAGCAGTTCCTCCCGAGTGTGTCTGACGTACGGGAGTTCCTGGTTATGATGGGTGAAAGGCCTGGGGCGATGAAGGACCGCTCAGAGGCGTTTCGGTGGTTACTTAAGTCCCTTTCGGGACTGCCTCCGGAACGGCTGGACCAGCTCGTGAATAGCGGGCTTCATTCCGGTCCATCGCAGCTCGGCCCGCTCTCCGACGCGATCGCAACCGCCGCAGCGTCACTCCCGCGCCACCGCGCGCCTAGCGCTTCTTAGCGTAGGCAGTCAGGGTGGGTGCAGTGCTCCTGCCCGAGAGCGGACGACCTCGGCCGAGACTGGCCACGCCCGGGCCTCGGACGTTCAACAGTGAACGTTCGTTTAGGGTCGAATCCGGCGGTTCAGGCCAAGCGACCCGGATACCGCTGCTTTGGATTGGAGGACGACATTCAATCTGGCCCACGACCTTGGTTGCGCACTCTCGAGGGGATTGCCGCGCCTGCCCCACTAGAGCCTGCCACCGGGCTTGTCCCGGTGGGGTGCTTGACCCGAGGGGCGCTTCGCGCCTCGCAATGACAGGGAGCCGGATCGCGTCCGCCTTTCCGCCGCTCACCCGATTGCCCCGGGGTTGTCCGGCCAGGGGTGCTTCGGGTAGCGGCCGCGCATGTCGCGGCGCGCGTCCGCCCAGCCGCCGCGCCAGAAGCCGGCCAGGTCGGCGGTGACGGCGATCGGCCGCCCGGCCGGCGACAGCAGGGCGAGCACCGGCTTGACGCGGCCGCCGGCCAGCGTCGGGGTGTGGTCCAGGCCATAGAAGGCCTGCGCGCGGGCGGAAACCAGCGGCGGGTCCTGCGCGTAGTCCACGCCGGCGCGGCCGCCCGGCAGCGACAGGTGTTCCGGCAGGTCATGGTCCAGCCGGCTGGCAAGCTGCCATGGCAGCAGGTTGCGCAGCACCGCCGTCAGGTCGAGCCGGATCAGGTCGGTCAGCCGGCTCATGCCGAGCAGGTGTGGCGCGAGCCAGGCGTCGGCGGCGGCGGCCAGCCCGGCGTCGGACAGGTCCGGCCAGCCGCTGTCGGGTTCCAGCCGGCGCATCAGCGCGGCACGGGCCTGGAACTGGCGGGCGCTCTCGGTCCAGGGCAGCGGGCGGAGATCGGCCGCGGCGACGGCGCGGGCCAGGACTGCGGCGGTTTCGGCCGGGTCGGCGGGAAGGGTGCGGTCGGACAGCACCAGCGTGCCGAGGCGGCGCCGGCGGCGTGACAGAACGCTGCCGGAGACGGGGTCGAAGCCGGACTCCACGGTCTCGGTGACGCGCGCGGCGAGGGTGGCGGGCAGGGCTTCGGGGTCCAGCGGCGCGGCCAGGCGGATCTGCGCCGAGGCGCGCATCTCCAGCGCGGCGACGGCGAGCAAGGGCGCGGTGGACAGCGGATCGGTGCGCGGCAGGCGGGCGCCGCCACCGCCGGAGAGCCGGAAGCTGCCCGGTTCGCCGCGGCGCTGGGCAATGCGGTCGGGGAAGCCGGCCGCCAGCAGTCGGCCGGGATCGCCGGCCGGGCGCGTGTCGGCGGGCAGGCGCAGGCGTCGGCGATACTGCGCGGCGGCCTGGCGGATGCGGGCCAGGGCACCGCGATCGGCCGCCGGATCGCCGTCGGTGATGGCGGCGATGCGCGACGCGATGTCGGCGGATGCGTCCGGCGCGCTTTGGGCTCCCCTGGTGGCGCCACCGTGAGGCCCCCTGGTGGGTCCGCCGTGCGATCCCGTGCTGGCGCCGCTCTTAGGTCCGCCGCAAGGTCCGCTCGGCAACCCCCTGGAAGGTCCGCGCAGCGGGTCGCGTTCCTCCAGCAGCGCGGCCAGCACGGCGGCAAGTGCGGCTTCCGCGTCGGAGCTCGCCGCCAGCAGCATCGCCGCCAGCCGCGGATGGGCGCCGAGCTGGGCCATGCGGCGGCCGGCCTCGGAAATGGTGCCCGTGTCATCGAGGGCGCCAAGGTCGCGCAGCAATGCCTCGGCAGCGGCCAGCCCGCCCTGCGGCGGCGGGTCGAGGAACGGCAGCGCCGCCGGCTTGGTGCCCCAGGCGGCGCAGGTCAGGAGCAGGGACGACAGGTCTGCCTCCAGGATCTCCGGCCGGTCGAATGCGGCAAGGCCGCGGTGCAGCGCGGGGGTCCACAGGCGGATCGCGATGCCGGGGGCTTCGCGGCCGGCGCGCCCGGCACGCTGCTCGGCGGCGGCGTGGGAGATGCGCAGCGTGGCGAGGTGGGTCAGACCGGTGGATTGGTCGAGCCGCGGCGCCCGCCGCCATCCGCCGTCCACCACGATGCGCACGCCCGGCACGGTCAGCGAGGTCTCGGCGATCGAGGTGGCCAACACGACGCGGCGCTGCCCCTGCGGGCGGAGCGCGCGATCATGATCGGCCGGGCGGAGCGCGCGATCCTGCTCGGTCGGGCGGAGCGCGCGATCCTGCTCGGTCGGGCGCAGGGCGCGGTCCTGCTCGGCGGCGGGCAGATCGCCGTGCAGCGGGAGGACCAGGGCGCCGCAACCGTCGAGGGCCGCCTGGGCGCGACGGATCTCCGCCATGCCCGGCAGGAAAGCGAGGACGTCGCCGGTGTGCTCGGCGAGCGCGGTGCGGACGGCGCGGGCGAGCGCGTCCGGCAGGTCACGCGCGTGGGCGATGTCGCGGGCGGCGTGGGTGACGGTGACCGGAAACATTCGCCCGGTGCTTTCGATCACGTCGCAGCTCGGTTGGGCGCCCGTTGGACGACCGAGCAGGGCGGCGAGGCGGGCTGCTTCGGCGGTGGCGGACATCGCCATCAGCCGTAGTTCCGGGCGCAGCACACGTTGCAGGTCGCGGCAGAGGGCCAGCGCCAGGTCGGAGTCGAGCGAGCGTTCATGCACCTCGTCCAGCAGCACCGCGGCGACGCCGTCGAGGCCGGGATCGGACAGCAGGCGGCGGATCAGCAGGCCCTCGGTGACGACCTCGATGCGCGTGGCAGAGGAGACGGCGGCGTCGAGCCGGGTGCGGTAGCCGACCGTCTGGCCGACTGGTTCGCCGAGGAGGGCGGCCATGCGGGCGGCGGCGGCGCGGGTGGCGAGGCGGCGGGGTTCCAGCACCAGGATGCGGCCGTCGCCGCGCCAGGGTGCGTCCAGCAGGGTGAGCGGGACCAGCGTGGTCTTGCCGGCGCCGGGCGGGGCGATCAGCACGGCGTTGCGGCCGGCGGCGAGGGCGGCCGCGAGCGCGGGCAGGACTTCGGTAATCGGGAGGTCGGGGAGCGGCGGCATGGCGGTGGTGGGTATCACGCCCGTGCGGCGGGGTAATCACGTGAGTGCCGGACGGTCAGGGCGCGGGCCTGAACACGCCCGAAGTCAGCGAGGCTGAGACGGGTATGCGTCCACGCAATTGCCAGGAGGTTTTGGATTCCTCCGGCGTCGCGGTTTGATTGCGGGCAGGTTCGGGACTGTTCGGCGCACCGCGCGCGGCGACCCCACAAACCATCCCGGTATCAACGCGTTATACGGCGAGTCCGTCCAGTCCGAGAAAGCTTGACAGCGCCCGGCTGACGGTCAGCATCAGGGCATCGTCAAGGTGGCCGATCACGGTCCCGACACGCGTGCGGGGCACTGACACCGCCTTGTCGATCATCACCTGCGAGGGCGCGCGCAACCCGTTCTCCATGGCCTTTCAACGTCACGGCCGGACTTGTTCCGGCCATCCCCGCAGCACGGTGCCGCGACGGATGGCCGGAACAACTCCGGCCATGACGATGTGCCAACCAGATGGGCCAACATGAGAATTGCGCGACGGGTCCACCGTGCTTCCCCGCAAGGCCGATATCATGAGACGCGATGGGCAGCGCAAGCCCTACGGCAACGCATCGACGCGCCTGCGGTGCTTGTATTCCGGCCCGCATTTCCCACACTTTCGCGGGTGCCCTCTGCTCGCCGCCCCCTCTGCTCGCCGCCACGAGCCACGCTCAGAGGCGATCAACAGGAAACTGAAACCGCAGCCCCGGTGCCCCGATGCCGCCCTTGTCCCGCGACAACAACCCCGCGATCCGGAACGCGAAGCCCACTCCCGCCGCGCGATGCCCGATCTGCAACCGGCCGTCCGCCCCGGCCAGTCGCCCGTTCTGCAGCCCGCGCTGCGCCGAGGTCGATCTCGGCCGCTGGCTCACCGGCCACTACGTCGTGCCAGGCCCCCCTGCCGAGCTGGACGACGACTCGCCGCCCACATCCGACGACGCGGCTTGATCGGCCGCCCCCCTTGCGGTATCCCCCTGCGCTTCGTGAGCGCCGCCCGCGAATGCCCAGGTAGCTCAGTTGGTAGAGCATGCGACTGAAAATCGCAGTGTCGGTGGTTCGATTCCGCCCCTGGGCACCATATCGAGAATTACCAAGCATTTTCAGTGATCACATGACAGCCGCGATGAAGCCCGGCGCTCGACAACCACTCGCCCATCTCGCATAATACAGACAATACAGCTATGGCAGCCGGATCGCTTGGCCTAAACAGCCGGATTCAAGCCATCGCGGACGTTCCTGCAACTGGGTTGGGGAAGCGGCGGCGCAGGCGCCGCACCTTCTGGCGTCTCACGAATGATACAGGACATGCGTGAGATCAAAGTTGCAGTCGTTCCGAAAATGCGCCATGCTCCCGCCTGCGCGCTTGTGCCGTGCTTCTCCAATAAGCTTGGTGACGAATCCGGTGCGGAAGCTCCGCGCCGGCGCGACGTGCTTGGCACGGGCGATCGCGGACAGGAGGAGGTCGATGCCATGCGGATGCGTGCGCTTGTGATGCTAGCTGGGTTAGCTAGTTGCGGCACACCCGCGCCAGTTTCGAACGCACCCACGCCAGTTTCGAACACAGTGCCGATCTCCGACTGCAACAACCCCCAGTCAGTTATGCAAGGGTCATTCCTGGTAACCGTCACAGCGCAGAACCGGAACGACGACGTGTCGCCTCTCCGGCTCGCCGTTCGCATTGCGAATTCCACCAATCGCCCGATCTCATGGTCTAACATCTTTCCTCCGCCCGTGTACCTTCCGAGCTATGCACTCAGGGACAGCGCAGGGCGGGAATTTGCGCCTTCTGATCAAGGCGGGCTGGACTATGGATCCGCACAGCGGAATATAAATCCCGGAAGAGAATTAGGTGGAGTAATTGCTTTTGATGTCCCAAGAGGAGATTACAGCTTCATAGTGACTCATATTATGGGTCAGGGCGGCCTTGTACAAAGAGATACTGTGGTAATGCGCTGCTTCTTGGGCGGCCCCATTTGATCTGGGATGAGGAAGCGCTCTGCCTGGTCGCAGTTGTCGCCGACGTCTTCCCATGCCGTCGAGGAAACCATGGCTCAAACGACCGCTGTGGAGTTTCAGCGCAGTTTCGGAAAGTTCCAGCATCAGGCCCAGCGGGAGCCGGTGGAGATCACCCGGCACGGACGGCGCGAACTGGTGCTGATGTCGGCCGATCACTACGACTGGCTCGTGGCTGCCGCACAGCGGACGCACAGGACCGCCGATGCCGCCTCGGTCGTTGTAGATGCGGTGCGGCGCGCGGAGATGGACCCGCAGCACGCGAAAGTCGACAGCCTGCTGAAGTAAGACGCCTGCCGTGCCGCTGCCAGGACCCAGACCGGGTCTGGTCATCCGCTACGACTATCTCTGGACCCAGGAGGCCGCCGCTGGCGGCAGTCAGGGGAAAGAACGCCCGGCCTGTCTGGTCGCGGCCATGGACTCAGCCACCTCTCCGCGCTTCGTCGTCATTCTCCCGATACTGAAAATCGCAGTATCGGTGGTTCGATTCCGCCCCTGGGCACCACGTTGAAATCAAACTCCCAAGCCGCGAGCATAGCGGACCATCCGCCGGGCAACGTTCCCAGCAAGGCAAACGCATGATCAACCAGGCCATCGCGCGTGCCGGGCGCAACACCCTCAGCGACGCCATCCGCCGCGCCGCCGCCCGGTTCCGCGACCGCGAGGCCTTGGTTTTCGCCGACCGCTGCTGGAGCTTTCGCGCGATCGACACCGCCGCCAGCCGCGTCGCTCGCCGCCTGACCGATACCGGGCTGCGACCGGGCGACCGCGTCGCCGCCTATGGGCGCAATTCCGACGCCTACCTCATCGCCTTCCTCGCCTGCTGCCGCGCCGGCCTGGTGCACGTGCCGGTGAACTACGCGCTGACCGGCGGCGAGCTGCGCTACATCCTGGAGCAGTCGGGCGCACGCGCGCTGCTGACCGCGCCGGCGCTGGAGGCCAACGTCGCCGGCATCGAGGTGGAGATACGCGGCCGGTTCGACGGCGGCGGCGAACTGGACATTCTGGCCACCGCGCTCGACCCGGCGGCGCCGACCGAGGTCGATCCGCCGCTCGACGACGCCTCATTGGCGCAGATCGTGTACACATCCGGAACGACTGCCGCGCCCAAGGGTGCGATGATGACGCACCGGGCGATGATGGCGCAGTACTACTCCGTCATTCATGAGATGGACTACACCGCCGAGGATCGCGCGTTGGGCGCGCTGCCGCTGTATCACACCGCGCAGATGCACGCGTTCACGATCCCGCAGATGCTGGTCGGTGCGCGCACCGTGCTGATCGAGGCGCCGGTCCCCGATATTGTGCTGCGGTTGATCGAGCAGGAACGCATCACGTCGTTTTTCGCCCCGCCGACCGTCTGGATCAGCCTGCTGCGCCATCCGGATTTTGCGGCCCGCGATTTGCGATCATTGCAGCGGGTCTACTACGGCGCCTCGATCATGCCGGTCCCGGTGCTGCATGAGCTGCGTGAACGCCTGCCCAACGCCCGGCCATACAACTGCTATGGCCAGACCGAGATCGCGCCGCTTGCCACCACCCTTCGCCCGGAGGAACACGATGCGCGCCCGGCGTCATGCGGCCGACCGGTGCTGAACGTGGAGACTCGCGTTGTCGATCCGGACATGAACGATGTGCCGCCGGGCACGCACGGTGAGATCGTGCACCGTTCGCCGCATCTGCTGGTCGGCTACTGGAACAAGCCAAAGGAGACCGAGCAGGCGTTTACCGGCGGCTGGTTTCATTCCGGTGATGTCGGCTATGCCGATGCCGAGGGCTATCTCTACATCGTCGATCGCATTCGTGACGTGATCAACACCGGCGGCGTGCTGGTCGCCAGCCGCGAAGTGGAGGAGGCACTGTTCACCCATCCGGCCGTTTCCGAGGTCGCGGTGGTCGGCCTGCCCGATGACAAATGGATCGAGGCCGTCACGGCCTTCGTCGTGCTGCGCCAGGGTCACACGGCGGAGCCGGAGGCGCTGATCGCCCATGCGCGCCAGCATCTCGCACCATTCAAGCTGCCCAAGCGCGTGGTGTTCGTCGATCATCTGCCGCGCAACACCGCGGGCAAGCTGCTGAAGCGCGAGCTGCGGCGCGAGTATGCCGCCTGAGTGTTGCGTTGCATGGCCCCAGGGAAGGAAACCCCAATGCTGCTCTACAACTCGATCGGCCCCAACCCGCGTGTCGTGCGGATGTTCATGGCCGAGCGCGGCATCGACATCCCGAAAGTGGAGATCGACCTGCGCGGCGGCGAGAACCGACGCGAACCGTTTCTGAAGAAGAACCCGGCCGGGCAGTCTCCCGCGCTCGAGCTCGACAACGGCACGGTCCTCGCCGAGGTCACCGCGATCTGCGAATACCTCGACGAGATTGCGCCGGGCCCGTCGTTGATCGGCGCCGCGCCGGAGGAACGCGCCGAGACGCGGATGTGGACGCGGCGCGTCGATCTTAACATCGTCGAACCGATGGCCAACGGATTCCGCTACGGTGACGGACTGAAAATGTTCCGTGATCGGATCCACTGCATCCCCCAGGCGGCCGACGATCTGAAGCAGACCGCGCAGGAGAACCTGACCTGGCTCGACGGGCTGATGACCGGCAAGACGTTCGTCTGCGGTGAGCGCCTGACGCTGGCCGACCTCCTGCTGTTCAGCTTCGTCGATTTCTTCGACGGAATGCGCCAGCCGATCAACCAGGCCAACCAGAGCATCGTCGCCTGGCACGCGCGCATGAAGGCGCGGCCCAGCGCTGCGGCATAGGGCGCGGTCCCGAAGTTGGCTGCGACTGGCGGCCGACCTGGTCCGGTTCGCGGTTCGGGTCCGCAAGCGGACCAGGCGTGCGGCAGGCGTCGCGGATTGGCCAACTGTCATTGCGAGGAGCGCAGCGACGAAGCAAGCTCCCTCCCCCGAGGCACGGGATTGCTTCGTCGCTGCGCTCCTCGCAATGACAGGTGCGGCTTGCAATGACAGGTGCGGCCGGCGATTCCAGTCTGCGTGAACGCGCTCCAGCCGGCGCAGGTGACGGTTCGCTGCCGTCGCGCGAATCTATGTCACCCGGAATGACTTGACGCCACCTTGCTCCCAGCGGTGTGGTATGATCTCCCGGCAACACGAACCGGGGGACGATTTCCATGTCGGGCAGCTCCATCAATCTTCTGGCTGTGCTCGCGGCGACGATTGCGCGCATGGTGTTGGGCGGCATCTGGTATTCGCCGCCGGTCTTCGGACGCACCTGGATGGCGCTGGCCGGCCGCTCGCCGGAGGACGTGCGCGCGCAGATGCCGAAGGCGCTGGCCGTAGACCTGATCACCTCGCTGGTCATGGCCTTCGTGCTGGCCCAGGCGGTGCGTTACGCGGGCGCCGGCGACATCGTCCAGGGTGCCGCCGTCGGCTTCTATGCCTGGCTCGGCTTCATCGCGACGACCACCGCGGGTGTCGCGGTCTACGAGCGCCGGCCGCTCCGCCTGCTGCAGATCACCAATGGCTGGCAGGTGATCTCGCTGGTCGTGATGGGGGCCATCCTCGCCGCGTGGCCGTGACGTTCGCGATGCGCGGCGCATCGCCCCAATGCTGACTACGCGCCGCATGGCCGCGATGTTCGTTACGCGCGCCGCATAGCTCTGATGCTGACTACGCCCGCGGCAGGGTGCCGGCTGCACGCAACGTTGCGATCTCGTCCGCATCGAGCCACCCCGACAGCGCCGCCGTCACGCCGGACGCGGTCGGAGCGCAGGGCGGCGTTGGCTGCTCCGCGACGGTACGCGAAAATCGTGGCGCCGGTCCGGGCTGCACGACGCCATCCACCGTGACGTATGTTCCGCGCGCGACATGGTGTGGATGACGCGGTGCCTCCTCCATTGTCAGCACCGGGGCGAAACAGACATCGGTGCCTTCCAGCCGGGCGCACCATGCATCACGCGGCCGCGACAGCAACACCGTCGCGATCCGCGCGCGGCTCTCGGGCCAGCGCGCGCGATCGAGTTGTTGCGGCATCGTTGCTGGATCGATCTCCAGCCGGCGCAGCAGTTCCGCGTAGAACTTCGCCTCGATCGGGCCGAGCGAGATGTACTGCCCGTCGCCGCAGATGTAGACATCGTAGAACGGCGCGCCGGAATCGGTGATGTTGCTGCCGCGCGCCTGGCTCCAACGCCCCTCCGCCAGCATCCCGTAGGCCGAGGTCATCAAAGACGCGATGCCATCGACCATCGCCGCGTCCACCACCTGGCCCATGCCGGAGCGCGCCGCCTCATAGCAGCCGCACATGATGCCGAATGCCAAGTACAGCGCGCCGCCACCGAAATCGCCGATCAGGTTCAGCGGCACCGCGGGCGGCCCGCCGGCGCGGCCGATTGCATGCAGCGCCCCGGTCAGAGCGATGTAGTTGATGTCGTGCCCGGCGGCCTGCGCCAGCGGTCCGTCCTGGCCCCATCCGGTCATGCGGCCGTAGATCAGCCGAGGATTCCGCGCCAGGCACACCTCCGGGCCAAGTCCCAGCCGCTCCATCACGCCGGGACGAAACCCCTCGACCAGCGCATCGGCTTTCTCGATCAGCCGCAGCGCCAGCGCGGTCGCATCCGGTCGTTTCAGGTCCAGCGGAATCGCCTTGCGGCTGCGCAGCAGCAGGTTGAAGCGTGCGTCGCGCTGGATGCCCAGCTCGCTCGGCGTGGTGCGATCGATACGCAGCACCGTGGCGCCGAGATCGGCCAGCAGCATGGCGCACATCGGGCCGGGACCGATGCCCGCCATCTCGACCACCTTCAAGCCGGCGAGCGGTCCCATCGTCAGCGCGCCTTCGCCCGGGCACGCAGCGCGGCGGCGCGCTGCAACACCGTGCGGGCGCGTTCCACCACCGGAATGTCAATCATGGCACCTTCGAACTGAACCGCGCCGACGCCCTCGGCGTACGCCTTGTCATAGGCCGCCACCATCCGTTCGGCGCGATCGACTTCCTCGGCCGTGGGGGCAAATTCCTCGTTCAGCACCGGCACCTGCAGCGGATGGATCGCGCTGGCCCCGACGAAGCCCAGTCGCTTGGACCGGCGCACGATGGCGCGGAACGCGTCCTGGTCGCGGAAATCGGCGATCGAGCCGACGAAGCCCAGCGGCAGGATGCCGGCCGCACGCGCCGCGAAAACCGTTTGCTGCTTGGGATACAACAGCGCGTCGGGGTCCGGCAGCATGCCGACCGAGGCGGTGAAATCCTCCGTCCCCAGGCTCAGCCCGACCACGCGCGGATGCGACCTGGCGATCGCCTCGATCCGGAAGAACCCGACGGCGTTTTCCACCAGCGCAACGAACTGGAGTTTCCCTGACGGCAAACCACGCTCGGCCTCCAGCTCGTCGACGATCTCGGCGACCGCCTGCACGTGCTCCGGGCTGTCAACCTTGGTCAGCATCAGCGCCGCCACCCCCGGAATGACCGCCGCCTCCAGGTCGCGCACCAGCAGCCGCCACGGCCGGTTGACCCGCACCAGTACGTCGGCGCCGTTGCGCGCCACGCGAGGGATCGCATCGGCGATCAGCGTGCGGGCGCGTTCCTTTTGCGAGGGCGCGATGGAGTCCTCCAGATCGAGGATGATCCCGTCGGCGCCGCGATCCGCCGCAGTGTTGACGAATTTCTCGACTGTGACCGGAACGAACAGCATCGACCGCCAGGCGGGTAGATCGTCGCGCATGCTCATGCTTCCTTGATGACGCCAGCCTCGATAAGCGCAGCGCGGCGATCCGCATCGTAGCCGAGCGCTACCAGAATCTCCCGTGTGTGCTCACCCAGCGCGGGGGCCGGCAGGCGCAGGCTGCCTGGTGTGTCGGACAGCCGTGGGACGACGTTGTGCATCACCACGGTGCCGGCGTCCGCATCCGGCACTTCCACCAGCACCCCGCGGGCCTGCACGTGCGGATCGTCCAGCAACTGGTCGATCTCGTAGACGGGCGTCGCCGTCACCTCAGCCGCCTGGAAGATGCGCATGTTCTCCTCCAGCGTGCGCGCAGCAATGAACTCGGCGACCGCACCGTCACAGGCGTCGATATTGCGCACCCGGTCGGTGTTCGAGCGGAACCGCGGATCGTCGATCATGTCGGCGCGGCCGATGGCACGGAACAGCCGCTCCGCCATCGCCTGGATCGAGGCGGAAATCGCAATGAACCGCCCGTCTCCCGTGGCGTAGACATTGCGCGGCGAGGTGGTCTGCGACCGGCTGCCGGTGCGCTGCGGCAGCTCACCGGAGACACGGTAGGTCGCCGCCTCCGGCCCCATGACCGAAATGATCGGATCGAGCAACGGCAGGTCGATCACCTGGCCCTTGCCGCCGTGCTCGACCACGCGCAGTGCGATCATCACCGCATAGGCGCCGTACAACCCCGCCACCATGTCGGCCAGCGCCAGCGGCGGCAGCACCGGCGGGCGGTCGCCATAGCCGTTCTTGGCGGCGAATCCGCTCATCGCCTCGACCAGCGTGCCGAAGCCCGGGCGGTCGCGATACGGCCCGTCCTGACCGAACCCGGTCACCCGCACAATGATCAGGCCGGGGTTGCGCGCGTGCAGGTCGGCCGGGCCGATGCCCATTTCCTCCAGCGTGCCGGGGCGATAATTCTCGATCAGCACTTGCGCGGTCGCGGCAAGGTCCAGCAGCAGCGCGCGGCCTTCCGGTGGCCGCAGACTAAGCGCCAGCGACTTTTTGTTCCGCGCATAGACCTTCCAATACAGACTGAGGCCCTTCACGTGCCAGGCGCGCAGCGGATCGCCGATCTTCGGGTCCTCGACCTTGATCACCTCGGCGCCGTGATCGGCAAGCTGCAGGCTGACCATGTTGCCGGCGACCAGGCGCGACAGATCGAGCACGCGAATGCCGGCAAGCGGCGGCGTCGCGGACGGATCGAATGCGACACGTGGGATCATGCGGTCGGGTACTTCGAAAACCAGGCACGCTGTCTCCCCGTCATGCCGGGCGCAGGCCCGGCATCCACGGCTTGCTTTCGTGGTTCGCGGCAAAGTCGTGGATGCCGGGCCTGCGCCCGGCATGACGGGGAAGGGTCGAAGCGCGCCGAAGTGGGGATCCGATGTCTCATTCCATTTCGTCTTGCGTACTGGCGTGGCTGCGCTAGTCTGGGTCCAGACGCAGGTGGCCCGCAAGGGCTGAAACGGGAACGCGAGGCCGGGCCGACTATCCCGGCTGCTCCGCGGCTGCCCCCGCAACTGTAGCGGCGAGCCTGGTTCCAGATCGCCATTGTCCCCGCAACGGGATGAGAAGGCGGAACCGGGCGATGACCCGCGAGCCAGGAGACCGGCCGGCGTCGAGACTGTTGCGTGCAGCGGGCGGGGTGTACCGGTGCGGCGGGTGAAAGACCCGTAGGCGGCTGTCGTCCCAGCAACGGGATCGCCGCCGAACCGCGCGCGGTCCCAGACGAAGGAGGACCGCATGCGCCGCATCCAGGCCGCCATGCTGCTGTACGCCGTCGCGCTGTTGCCGGCGCTCGCCGACGACCCACCGGTCGTCGATGGCGCTCCACCAGACGCCCCATCGGACGCCGTCGTGCCGTTGCACGAGGTGGTGGTGACCGCCACAAGGATTCCCACCGACATCGAAAACATTCCCGCCGGCGTCTCGGTGGTCGATCGCGCCACCATGCAAACCCGCGATTACGATACGCTGACGGATGCGCTGTCCGCGCTGCCCGGCGTGCGCGTCTCGCAATCCGGCGGGCCGGGCGGCAACGCCAGCGTGTTCATCCGCGGCACCAACTCCGACCATGTGCTGGTACTGCTGGACGGCATGCCGATCAACGACGGGGCGGATCCCGACGGCGCGTTCAACTTCGGCGTGGACACGCTCGGCGACATCGAGCGGATCGAGGTGGTGCGCGGGCCGATGGGCGCGCTCTATGGGTCGAACGCGATCGGCGGCGTGATCAACCTGATCACCCGCAAGGGAACCCAGCCGGGCCTGCACCTCACCGGCGACGTGGCGGGCGGCTATCCGGCACAGGGCATGGGCACGATCAACGCGTCGGGCATCATCGGGAAGTGGGATTATTCCGCCACCGTCGAATCGCAGACGCAACGCGGCTTCGATAGCACGCCAAAACGCGAGTCGATCTACACCGGCACCCCGCAGCCGTACAGCGACATGGTCGGCACGCTCAATCTGGGTCTCACCCCGGTTGACGGCACGCGGATCTCGCTGCTGCTGCGCGCGCGCCAGGCCGTGTTCGACTTCGACAATCTGGGCTTTCCCAACTTCGACGACGACAACTCGAAGGCGCGTGACAGTTCGCTGATCGGGCGCATCGGCGTGCACAGCGCGCTGTTCGGGGGCACCTACGAGACCGGCGTGTTCATCGGCGGGCTGGATGAGGCTCGGCGCTACACCGAAGCGCTCAATCAGCTCGACCCCAATCTGGCGACCGAGGACAACAAGTATCATAGCGATCGCACCGATGTTCAATGGAACAATACGGTGCATCTCGACGATCTGCTGCATGTCGCGGCCCTGTCGGCGACCGATCTCACCGTCGGCTACGAATATATCCGCGATGCAGTGAACACGAAGGTGAACGAGACCACCGATGGATTTCCCTATCTGCAGAACACCACCGCGCACATGTTCACCAACGCCGGCTATGCCGGACTGCAGACCACGCTGTGGCAGCGTCTGACCGTGACCGGCCAGGTCCGCAAGGATTACGTGCTCGACGATGCGCCATTCACCTGGCGGCTCGGCGCGGTGGTGAACGTTCCGGAGATCGCCACGCATTTCAAGGTGGCGTACGGCACGGCATTCCGCGCGCCCTCGCTGTTCGACCGCTACGGGATCGACTCGTTCGGCTATGTTGGCAACCCGGACCTGAAACCGGAAAGCGCGCAAGGCTGGGAGGCGGGCTTCACCACCGACGTCGCCGCCCTCGGGCGCCGGGACTTCGCCAGTTTCGGCGCGACCTATTTCAACGAGCAGGTGCAGAATCTGATCGAAACGCAATTTTCGCCGATCTACACCTCGGTGAATATCGGCTCGGCGCATATGCAGGGCGTCGAGACCGAACTGACTCTGCGTCCCGCTGCGTGGCTGAACCTGACCGCCAGCTACACCTACACCTACGCGCTCGACGCCGATGCCGGGCAGCGGCTGTTGCGTCGGCCGCAGAACGTTGCCTCGTTTGACGCTACGCTGCGCCCGCTGCCCAAGCTAACGATCGCGCCGGAGCTGCTGTTTACCGGCGCGTTCCAGGACTTCCTGATCGATAATAACGGCTTCAGCACGACGACCGGGAGCACCGGCCAGGGGCTGATCGCCAACCTGACCGTGACCTACGACGTGACGCCGCGGATCGCGATCTATGCGCATGCGAACAATATCTTCGATTCGCGGTTCGAGCCAGTGAATGGCTTCGAAACGCCTGGTCCGTCGGTGTGGGTCGGGGTGCGATTCAAACTGTAGAGCCCGTACACCTCTCCCACAAAGTGGGAGAGGTCGAGGAGCCCTTGCGACGCGGGTGAGGGTCGTGCAGCGAGCACCACCCTCACCCGTCTCGCTCCGCTCCCCGACCCCCGGAACAAGTCCGGGGGCATGCCTTGGTCCGCCCTTCGCGGCCCAAGCCCGCGAAGGGCGGGAGAGGTACTACGCGCTAAATCGTTCCCACCGTGCGAATACGCGCCCGGGCGAAAATCTCCGCCTGCGCCAGCACCGCCGTGTTCGGCCTGATCCGTTCCACGATCGCGCGCACGTGGGCGCGGATGGCACCACTGGTCAACAGCACCGGCGTTTCGTTCGCCGCGTTGGCGGTGTCGAACGCGCCGCGCATTGCCTGCATGAAAGCCTGCAGCTTGCTCGGCGCCATCGCCAGCTGCCGGTCCTCCGGCGGACCGGTCACCGATTCGGCGAACGCCGTTTCCCATTCCGGCGACAGCGTGACCAGCGGGATATAGCCGCCCGGGCCGACATGGCTGTCGCTGATCTGCCGCGCCAGGCGCGCCCGCACATGGGCGACGATCGTCGCCATCGAGCGCGTGGCGCCGGCGCACGCCTCCTGGATGCCCTCAAGGATGGTCGCGAGGTCGCGGATCGACACCCGCTCGGCCAGCAGCGCCTGCAGCACGCGCTGCACGCCACCCAGGGTGATCAGCCCCGGGATCAAATCGGACACCTGCTTCTGCTGCTCGCGTGGCAGGTCATCCAGCAGCTTCTGCGTCTCGGTGTAGGACAGCAGCTCGGCCATGTTCTCACGCACGATCTCGGTCAAATGCGTGGTCAGCACGCTCGGCGGATCGACCACGGTGCAGCCGCGGAACATCGCCTCTTCCTTGGCGGACGGCGCGATCCACAGCGCCGGCAGGCCGAACGCCGGCTCGCGCGTCGCCTCGCCGGGCAGCCCGGGCGCGCTGCCCTTCGGATCCATCGCCAGCAGCATGGTCGGCCGCAGCTCGCCCTTGCCGGCCTCGATCTCCTTCACCCGGATCACGTAGCTGTCGGCGGGTAACTGCATGTTGTCCTGGATGCGCACCGGCGGCAGCACGAAGCCCATTTCACTGGCGATGGCGCGGCGCAGGCTCTTGATCTGCTCGGTCAGCCGCGGCGAATCGCCGCCGGCCAGGGCGAGCAGCCCGTAGCCGAGCTCCAGCCGCATCATGTCCATGCGCAGCGACTCGGCGATCGGCGGCTCGCCGGGCGCCGCGGCCACCGCGGCGGTGATGGCGTCGGGCGACAGCGGCGGGTGCTTGAAGCGTATCCAGGCGCCGCCCCCGGCCAACCCCGCCAGCGCCAGGAACGGCAGCGCCGGCAGTCCCGGCAGCAACGCCAGTACCGCGGCTGCGCCGGCGGCCATCGCCAGCGGCTTCGGGTTGCCGCCAAGCTGGCGGACCAGGGCCGCGTCGGCGGAGCCTTCGATCCCGCCTTTGGTCACCACGATGCCGGCGGCGGTGGACACCAGCAGCGCGGGAATTTGCGAGACCAGGCCGTCGCCGATGGTCAGCGTGGTGAACGTCGCCGCGGCATCCGCGAACGCCATGCCGTGCTCGACCATGCCGATCGCCAGCCCGCCCACAATGTTGATCACCGTGATGATCAGCCCGGCGATCGCGTCGCCGCGTACGAACTTGGCCGCGCCGTCCATGGCGCCATAAAATCCGCTCTCCGCCTCCAGGTCCTTGCGGCGCTGGCGCGCCACCTTCTCGTCGATCAGCCCGGCGGACATTTCGGCGTCGATCGCCATCTGCTTGCCCGGCATCGCATCCAGGCTGAACCGCGCGGCAACCTCGGCGATGCGGCCGGAGCCTTTGGTGATGACCATGAAGTTCACCACCAGCAGGATACCGAACACGATCACCCCGATCACCACGTCGCCGCCCATCAGGAAGCCGCCGAACGCCGCGACCACGTGGCCGGCGGCCAGCGGACCCTCGTTGCCGTGCGACAGGATCATCCTGGTGACCGCGACGTTGAGCGACAGGCGCAGCAGCGTGGTCAGCAGCAGCAAGGTCGGGAACGAGGTGAAATCGAGCGGGCGGTTCAGGAACAGCGCGACCATCAGCACCAGCACGGCGGCGGTGATCGACGTCGCCAGGCCGAAGTCCAGCAGCATGGTCGGCAGCGGCAGGATCAGCACCGAGAGCAGTGCCACCACGCCGATGGCGAGGCCGACGTCGCTGCCGGGCGTGAAGCGGCGGAGGTAGCCGCCGAGCACCGGCAGGACGCCGAGCGGCGGGGCGGCCGGTGTCGGGGTGGCCGGCGTCACCGCCACGCGCGATCCCCTGACAGGTCATGCCGGTCCGCGAGTCGGCCGCTCGGCCTTCGCCGAAGACAGGTTCCACCTGCCCCTGCGAAGGCGGGGGCCTCGACCCGTGCGCCAGTATGCCGTGGAGTGGGTGCGCCCTGCGCCATACGCAGCACTTTTTTCCGGACGCGGGCCCTAGGCCGCGACACCGGCCGCGATACCCGCCGCCGGCGGCGGCACGGCCACGCCCTGTGCGGCATAGTCGTGCAGCTTGTTGCGCAGCGCGCGAATCGAGATGCCCAGGATTGTCGCGGCGTGGGTGCGGTTGCCCAGCGTATGGCCCAGCGTCCCGATGATCAGATCGCGCTCGACATCGTCCATGCGTCGGCCAACCTGGCTCGCGATGCCGACCAGGCCCCCATCGGGATATGACGCCTGCGCAATGGGGGTCAGTGTCGATTGCGGCCCCAGTTCGATCGCTGCGTCGTCGATCTCGTCGCCGACAGCCAGCAGCACCGCCCGATGGATCGTGTTCTCGAGCTCACGGACATTGCCGCGCCAGCCATGCCCGGCGAGTCGCACCAGTGCCGAATGTGACAGCGGGCGATAGGGAATGCCGTTCACCGCGGCATAGCGGCGGGCGAAGTAGTCGGCCAGCGCCACGATGTCGCCCGGACGCTCACGCAGCGGCGGCACCCGCAACGAGACCACGTTCAGGCGATAATAGAGATCCTCGCGGAACGTGCCGCGCGCCACCTCGACCGTCAGATCGCGATTGGTGGTGGCGAGGATGCGCACATTCACTTTCACCGGCGCCGCGCCGCCGAGCCGGTCGATCTCCCGCTCCTGCAGCGCGCGCAGCAGCTTGGCCTGCAGCCGCACGTCCATCTCGCTGATCTCATCGAGCAGCAGCGTGCCGCCGTCGGCGGCCTCGAACTTGCCGACACGTCGCGCCACGGCGCCGGAGAAGGCGCCCTTCTCGTGGCCGAACAGTTCCGATTCCAGCAGATTTTCGGGGATCGCGGCGCAGTTCAGCGCGACGAAGGGACCGCCAGCGCGCCGCGATTTGCGGTGAATATGACGCGCCAGGATCTCCTTGCCGGTGCCGGATTCGCCGGTGATGAGCACCGAGGCCTCAGCCCCGGCCACCTGCTCCGCGCGTCGGACGGTCGCCGCCATGGCGGGGTCGCGTACGATCAGCGCATGCGTCTCGCCGGACGCCGCCTCCAGGATCGCCGCGATCAGGTCGGGGTCGGCGGGCAACGGCAGGAACTCGCGCGCGCCGGCGTGGATCGCGCGCACCGCCGCGTCCGGGTCGGTGCCCGTGCCGCAGGCGACAACGGGGACATTGATGCGTTCGCCGGCCAGCGCGCGCACCAGCGCCGCGATGTCATCCAGCATCTCGCACAGCACCAGATCGACGCGCGCGTCGATCCGCAGCCGCACCAGAGCCGATTCGATCCCGTCCGCCTGGTCGAGCCGCGCGCCGCGAGCGATCGCCAGCTTGGCAGCCTGGCCAAGCTCGCCGGCAAGCGAGCCGATGATCAGAACGCGCATGGTCAGTTCGCGCGATCGGCCTTGACGATTTCCGTCATCGTCACGCCCAGCCGTGTGTCGTCGACCATCACCACCTCGCCGCGGGCGACCAGGCGATTGTTCACGTAGATGTCGATGGCCTCCCCCAGCTTGCGATCCAGTTCGACCACGGCGCCGCGTCCGAGCTTCAGAAGCTGGCTGACCTGCATCGTGGCGCGGCCCAGCACGGCACTGACGGTGACCGGGATGTCGTAGACGGCTTCCAGGTCACGCGCGCCGCGCGGGGTGGCCGGCTCGCTGCCGGTGTCGGTCAGTTCGGCAAGGGCCATTTCAGTCGGCATGTGCGATTTCTTTCATGGTGGTGGGCATGGTGGTGGCCATGGCCGGGATGGTGGTGGGCATGATGGCCGGGAAGGTGGCGGGGATGGTGGTGGGCGTGGAGACGAGGATGGTGGCGGGCGCCGGCATGCTGTCTGACGCTACCGCGGGGTTGTTGGAATCAGGCGCCATCGTGTTGGCGGGTGCCCGCGCCGTGCCAGGTGAGACTGGCGCGGTGGCAGGCGAGACCGGCGCCTTGTCAGGCGAGACCGGCGCGGTGGCAGGCGAGAGCAATCCAGCGGGCTCCAGCACCGCCCGCACCTGTTGCCAGAGCGAAGCGGTGTCGCGCGTTGCCGAGCCATCGTGCCAGCTCACCCGGACATTCCCTGCCGCGATCGCTTCGATCGGCACCAGTCGCACGCACGCGACAAGGTCCGGATCGAGCCGATCCAGCTCGCGCATCAATGCCGGCGTGTGCACGGGGTTCACCCGAACGGTGATCGTCGGCTCCTGCGCCAGCGCGGGCAGGATAATGCGGATCAGGGCGCACAGTTCAGCCTCGCCGTGGCGTTCGCACAGGGCGGGAAGCAGTTTGGCCAGGCTGTCCAGCAACAGCCGGGCGATGGATTCGACCGAGCGTTCGGCGATTACGCCGGCCTGCACGCGGGCGTCGCGCAGCGCGGCGGCGATGGACTCAAGCAGCGCGCTCGTCGTCGCGGCGATCGTCGAGTTGGTGTCCGCGGTGCCGACCGCAAGGCCGCCCGCCCAGGCCTCGGCGCGTGTCTCGGCGAGTTCCGCCGCGGTGTAGGTGGGGTTGACGACCTCCGCCTCGGCCGTGGCATCCCGGCGCGGCAGGTCGAAGTCCTCGGCGAACAGCGCGCCGCGGGCTGGAGCCGGCGGGACGCCGCGGGCGGCAGCCGGCGGAACGCCGCGAGCTGGAGCCGGCGGAACGCCGCGCGCTGGAGCCGGCGGAATGTCGCGCGCTGGGGCTGGCGCCTGGCTGCGGGCCAGTGCAGGCGGTAAGCGGAACAACGTGTCCATGTCAGAGAATCAGCTCCTCTTCCTTGCTCTCGCTGATCTCGATCTGGCCCTGCGCGGCGAGTTCCTTCGCGGCGGCGACAAATCCCGCCTGCGCCTCGTCGACATCGCGCAGCCGCACCGGGCCCAGGGCTGCGATGTCGTCCTTCAGCATCTTGCCGGCGCGCTCCGACATGCTCTTGAAGAACAGGTCGCGCAGCTTCTCCGAGGCACCCTTCAGCGCGATCGGCAGCTTCTCCCGTTCCACCGTGCGCAGCAGCACCTGCATCGCCGGTTGGGTCAGCCGCTGCAGGTCCTCGAAGGTGAACATCAGCGAGCGAATGCGCTCCGCGGAGTCGCGGTTGCGCTCATCCAGTGCCGCGAGGAAGCGCGCCTCGGACCCGCGGTCCAGACTGTTGAAGATCTCGGCCATCATCTCGTGCGAATCACGGCGGGTGGAACGCGCCAGATTGGACATGAACTCGGCGCGCAACGTCTTCTCAACGCCGTCCAGCACGTCCTTTTGCACGCTCTCCATGCGCAGCATGCGCATGACGACCTCCATCGCGAACGCCTCGGGGAGCAAGGTCAGAACGTTTGCTGCATGTTCCGGCCGCACCTTGGACAGCACCACGGCGACCGTCTGCGGGTATTCGTTCTTCAGGTAGTTGGCCAGCACCGCCTCGTTCACGTTGCCCAGCTTGTCCCACATGGTGCGGCCGGCCGGGCCGCGGATCTCCTCCATGATCTGCGACGCGCGGTCGCGCGGCAGGCTTTTCTGCAGCAGGCGTTCGGTGCTTTCGTAGCTGCCGATCAGGTGACCGGCACTGCCCATGCCGTCGGTAAAATCCGTGCACAGCCGTTCGACCACGTCGGCGCGTATCGCACCGAGCTGCGCCATGGCGGTCGAGATGTCCTTGATCTCATCCTCGTGCATCATGCCGAACAGCCGTGAGCACTGCTCCTCGCCCAGCGCCAGCATCAGGATCGCTGCCCTCTGGGCGCCGCCGAGCCCGCGAACATCGTCCGTGCTGGTGGCCATCAGCTGGTCTCCTGGGCCATCCAGCCGCGCAGGATGGACAGGGTCTCATCAGGATGCTTGTCGGCAAGATCGGAGACGCGACGGATCGACGAGGCGCGCAGCTGGCCCTCGATCTGTGCGATGCTGACCATGCTTTCGTCCTCCAGCAGGCCGGCGTTTGCAGCGCTGGCCGGCGCGCTCAGGGCGAACTCCGCGGAAACGCTTGGTACACCCGCCAATGATCTGGGCCCCGTCAGCGCGAGCTCGCCGCCGCCCCCGCCAAGCCGATCAGGCGCCAGCGTCGTCAGGCGCAGCACCATCGGGCGCAGCACCAGCAGCAACGCCAACAGCCCGATCAGGCCGATCAGCCCGGTCTCCGCCAGGCGCAACACGGACGCCTGGTCCAATGCACCGCCGAGCAGCCCGGCCGGCGCGCTGGCGGCTGGCGCCTCTTCGTCGGCAATGAAGCGCATCGGCACCACGTCGACCTGATCGCCGCGCTTGGCGTCGAAGCCGATGGCTGTCTTCACCAGGGTGGTGATCCGCGTCAGCTCCTCGGCCGAGCGCGGCTGCCAGGTCGGCTTGCCATCCGGCCCGGCGGCACTGATGCCGTCGACCATCACTGCCAGGCTGATGCGATCGATCTGCGGCTGGTCGCGGATCAGCGTGCGGACGGTCTTGCCGATCTCAAAGTTGGTGGTTTCCTCCTGCCGAGCTTCCTGCGAGCCCGTCGGGCTGGTGCCCGCGTCGGCGTTCGGCAGGTTGTTCTGCGCGGTGACCACGGCGGCGGCCTGGGTGTTCTTCGAGGTCGTGTTGACGCTCTGCGAACTGCGCGTCACCTGACCCTCCGGATCGTAGCGCTCCTCGGTCTGGTTGACGCGGTCGAAGCTCATGCGCACCGCCGCCTCGGCGCGCACGTGGCCGGAACCAAGGCTTTTTTCCAGCATCTGCTCGACCGCGTGCGACAGGCGCAGCTCGGTGGCGGCGCGCACTTCCTCCGTGGTGAGCGCCTGGCCGGTCTCCCCGACCGGCGCGCCGGCACGCGCCAGCAGGTCGCCACGGCTGTCGACCACCGCGATATTGTTCGGCCGCAGGCCGGGCACCGCGGCGGAGATCAGGTTCAGGATGGCTTGCACGCCCTCACGGTCCAGCCGCTGGGCGCCGTTCATCGTCAGCAGCACGGAGGCCGTGGCGTCCTGCTGCTCCCGCACGAAGGGCTCGCGCCGCGGCAGCACCAGATGGACGCGCACCGCGCGCACGCCGTTGATCGCCTGGATGGTGCGCGACAGCTCGCCTTCCAGCGCGCGGGTCTGGTTGATGTGCTGCTGGAACTCGGTGGCGGCGATACCGTCGGAGCGGTCGAAGATTTCGTAGCCCACGGAGCCGCCGGAGGGCAGGCCCTCCTTGGCGAGTCCGATACGCGCCTGGGCGACGATATCCGCCGGCACCAGCACCTGGGTCCCGCCGCCGGCCACGCGATACGCGATGTGCTGGCGGGTGAGCTGATCGGTCACCTGGCCCGCGTCGCGCAGGTCCAGATCGCCATACAGCAATGCCATCGGCTCGCTGCCGCCGCGCAGGAAGAGCAGCGCGAACAGCCCGAGCATGCCGAGGGTCACGGCCGCCATGGCGGCCAGCCGCGCGACGCCGAGCGCCTTCAGCCCGTCGAGCAGGGCTATCATGCCGGGTCTGTCCCGGAGTCTGCCCGGCGGTCTGCGCAGGGAAATGTTATGTGGCTGCCGTTAGGTGCCAGTTTGGGTGCTGATCGCGGCGTCTGGTGCATCTGCGGCCGCCCCCTGGCGGCGTTGCTTTGCTGACGTTCGTCACACATAGCGATGCAGCCTTAGCGGCTGGTTAACGGCGCGGCAGATTCTGCCGAGCATCGAATCCGAGAGAAATTCCAACCCATTTCACAGCTTGGTGTGGTATTTGCTGCTCCCAATATTCGGTGGAGGGGGAAGCATGGCGTTCGACCTTGACCACTTTCTTTTCGACTGCCAGGCCGCTGTGAGCGGCGATCCCAGCCATAAGGGCGTGCGGGAGGTGGTGGCGCGCGCGGTGCGCGAGCCCGCCGCGGTTCTCGCTGCCCTGGGCCCCCCGCAGCGTGCCGGGTTCAACGTCCTGTACAATTCGCCGGCACTCACCGTGCTCAACCTTGTGTGGGGGCCGGGCATGACGATCATGCCGCATGATCATCGGATGTGGGCGGTGATCGGCATCTATACCGGCCGGGAGGACAATGTCTTCTGGCGCCGGCTGCCCGAGGACGCGGCCCGGGATGTCGAGGCGGCGGGCGCCCGATCGCTGTGCGTGGGCGATTGCTGCGCGCTCGGCACGGACATCATCCATTCCGTCATCAACCCCATTCCGCGGCTGACCGGCGCGATCCACTGCTACGGTGGGGACTTCCTGGCGCAGGAACGCAGCGAGTGGGACGCGGAGACGCTGCGCGAAGGGCCGTACGACAGCGCCAAGGTACGCCGGCTGTTCGAGGATTCCAACCGCCTGCTGGCCGTCCAGTAGGGCTGCCCCGCCCACCGCACCGGTCGCGCGGCTTTCGTAGCCCGCCGGGCCTTCGGTTTCCGTGCCCGGTTCGACCCGGTACCGGACCGTCGTCCCCGCCGCCGACCGTTGGCGTCGGCTGGCCAATTATTCCGTCCCGAGACTGTGTGGATCGACGCGGAACGATGGTAGCGCTATCACTGCGCGAGGTTATAGGTTTACATCCTGCGGCTGTAGTGTGATTGTAACCGCGCCGCGAACGGCCTTTAGTTGAGCATGCCACAACCGGTGAGCGTCCGGGGAGGAAGCCTTTCATGAGAAAACTGCTGATCGTCGACGACGATGCCGGTCTCGCGAAGGCTTACGGCCGGATCGGCACCGGGGCGGGGTTCGAGGTTCGCGTGGTCAACGATCCGCTCAAGGCAACCGAGGCATTTCTGGCGTTCAAACCCGATGTCGCCGTGATCGACATGATCATGCCGGAGAAGGATGGCATTGACGTGCTGAACGAGATGCTGCTGACCGGCGAGCCGACCCGCTTCATCGTGACCTCGGGCTATGGTGATGCGATGCTGCGGCTGGCCGAGAGCCTCGCCGCGTTCCACGCCAACGGTCGGGTGTCGGTGCTCAAGAAGCCGATTCGCCGCGCGGAGCTCGAAAAGCTGCTGGCCGATACGACTGCCGACTAACCGATTCGGCGATAAGACAACTTCCGCCAGCAGCGCTTTATGCCAGCGGTCGCCGGAATGCGTCTTGGTTCGGCGCGCGGCCGCAAGCTGCTTGCGCGGGTAACCGGCACCAGCAATTCTCATTTTGGCCCATNNCCCGACCAAAACGAGAATTGCTGAACCGGCACGCGATAGCAGCAGCCCGAAACGATGGAAGCGGCATCATTTCGGGCTGCTGGTTTCAATTCCCGACCGATTGCACCGAGCTGAATGGAACCGTAAGGGCACCGAGCTCCAACTGCATGCCGCTGCTGAGGCTCTCCACGCCGGTGGCCGTGCCGGTCACAGTGAACGGCATCGCGGACGTCGTGCCATTGGCATTCTCGGACACGATCGCGGCGTTGTACACCCCGTCGGGGAGCTGGGTTCCCTGGTTGTTTTCGCCGTTCCAGCTCCAGCTATTCTGTCCGGCCGTCGCGGTCAGCGTGGTGCCATACAGTTGCTGACCGGATGCGTCGGTGATCGCGATCGCCACCGGCCCCGCTGTCGGGTCGTTGAAGTTCAGCGTCCCGCTACCCTTCTGCAGCGGGATCTGAGTGGACTGCACGGTCACCTGCTTGCCGGTCATCGAGGTGCCCTGCATTGTCTCGCCCGCCTGGGTGAGCTGAATGAGCTGGGTCAAGCTGCCGTTGGTGTTGATCTGCTGCTCGACGCCGGAGAACTGCACCAGTTCCGTGGTGAACTGGTTGGTGTCCATCGGGCTGGTCGGATCCTGGTTCTTCAACTGGGTCATCAGCATCTGCAGGAAATCGCTGAAGTTGCTGCTGAGCGCGACCAGCGGATTGGTGGCGGCGGCGTTGGCCGCCGCGCTGGTGCTGGAGCTGCTGGCGCTGCTTTTGTTGTTGGCGGCAGCGGCGGCGGTGGCCGCGGCCAGCGCGTTGGCGTTCTGTGCGGCGACGGTGGCGAGGCTCATGGCGATGCGTCCTGTGCGGTCGAAGCTGTGGGATCAGGCGGTGATATCGAGCCCGACGCGCTGCCAGCGCATCGGGGTTGGCGACGACAGCGACGTGTCGCCGCCGGGATCGGTCGTGTTACGCGCTCTCGACCCATAGCGGGGCGTTTGGTCGTAGGTGGCGGCGTGTCCGAAGCCGCCCCCCTGTCGTGACAGGCTATCGGCGTCCTGGCCGGCGAGGTGGAAATTGATGGTTCGTCCCTCGGCGGGCACCCCGGCCTGATCGAGCGTGTGCTGCAGTTGCGTCTGGTCGCGCAGCATCAAGGTGAGGGTCTCAGGCCGGCTGACACTGATGTCGACATGCGCGGGCGCGTCGGCCGGGCGATCGATGCGCACCTGCACGGTGCCCAGCTCCTCGGGCTCCAGCCGCAGCGTCAGGCGCTGGGTCCCGGTGGAGGAGGTGGCGAGGTTCAGGAGTGCGGGCGCCATCTGGCTGGCCGGCGAGGCGTGAGCGGCCGCGGTCATCCCCGGGGTCATCGGCGCGGACGCAAGGTGCGGGCCCGCCGAGGTGGCGGCCGCGGTCGATGGCGTGGCGACGGTGGTTGACGGCGTCAGCGCCTGTGCCACTACGTCGATGGTCGAGGGCGCCGATGTGGCGGCCGGTGGTGCCGATCCGCCTGACGGCGTCAGCGCCTGTGCCGGGTCGGCGGCGGCCGAGAACGGCCCACCCTGAGGGCTCGATGACCCCTGGGATGATCCGTCGGATCGCCCTTGGGACCGATTTCCTGGCGCGGCGGAGTCTGGACCCGGTGCGGCGGTCCCGGACGGAGCGGCCGTCGAAGCCTGTCCCAGCGGTGGCACCGCCGACGGGGCGCCGCCATCGCCGTCAGGTGACGTCGGGGTCAGACCTGCGCCAGGCTGCGGCACCGCGTTGGCCGCGGCAAGTGCGGCAAGGTTAGGATTTATGACCGACGACGCTGTTGCCGGCGGATCGCTGACAACCTGCCCGGGACGCGATTTCGATGTCGATGTCTGGCGTGGCGTCGGCGCGGTGGTTGCGGTCGGTACGGTGGTTGCGGTCGGTGCGGTGGCCAGGGTCGGCACGGTGGGTGTGGTCGGCGTGGTGGCCAGGGTCGGCACGGTGGGTGCGGTCGGCGCGGTGGATGCGGTCGGCGTGGTGGCCAGGGTCGGCACGGTGGCCAGGGCCGGCACGGTGGGTGCGGTCGGCGTGGTGGCCAGGGTCGGCACGGTGGGTGCGGTCGGCGCGGTAGCCAAGGTCGGCGCGGTGGCCAAGGCCGGCGCGGTGGATGCGGTAGCCAAGGTCGGCGCGGTGGGCGACGCGGTGGGCGGCGTCGGCGTGGTGGATGGCGCCCGGACGAGGCCGGTCGCCGGTGCGGTCGATGACTGGGCCGCGGCGGCCTCGGTCGAACCCGATGGAGTCGATTGGGCGGTAGGCAGGCTTGAACCGGGTGTGCCCGTGGCGCTGCCCGGATCCGGGCTGAGTAGGCCGGTATTGGGCCCAGTTCTATCTTGTGGGCGCGCGATGGTCCCCGGAGCGTCGGCCGTGGCAATGGGGTCTGCCGGGAGTCCCGCGATGACTGGCCGGCTCGGGGTCGATAGCACCGGATCGGCGACCGCCGCGCCTGGCGCGGATAGCGCCGCGACGACTGGGGTGGCCGGTCCCGGCAGTGCCGGATCAGCCGGGGCAGCGGTTGGGACGAACGGGTGCGCCGCGATGACCGGGGTGGCCGGGGCCGGCGATGGCGCCTCGGTGGTCGCGGCGGCTGAGCTGGGTGGAGTGGGTGCGGCGGCGGTCAGGCTCGGCGAATTTGCGCCAACGGCCGGCGTAGCCGCGCTGGACGGGCTGCCCACAACGGTCGATCCGCTCGGGCTTGGTGATTTCGGATCGGCGGCTGGCGCGGCGGGGCGGGGAGGGATCGCTGCCACGACCGACCGGCCCGGCGCGATCGGGCCAGTCACCTGGGCTGCAACCCGCGACGTGCCTTCCGGCGCCTTATGTGCGGCGAGGCTCGCCGCGAGGTTCTCGGCGAAGCCACTCCGCGATGACGTCGCGACACCGAAGCCGGCGCCGGTCTTTGGCGCGAGCTCTGTCGTGGTCGAGTCGAGCAGATGGAAAGAACTTACGGCCAATTGATGGGACCTCCGCGCGGTCTCTTGCAAGCGATGGGCCATCGGCAACCGGTGGGGCCATCCGCAACCGGTGGGGCCATCCGCAACAGGTGGGCGATCGGCAACCGGTGGGCCATCCGCAACCGGTGGGCGATCGGCAAGCGGCAATGCTCATTTGGCCGGGTCGTGTCGCCCTCCTCGTCCATGGCCGTCCTGGGACTGGTTCCGGGGCACGTCCCCCTGGGCATCAGGATCTGGACATCAAGCTATAAGGTGTGGACCTGGAAGAATTTCCCGCTCCCCTTGCGGGGATTGCCGCGAAGCAGACCGACGTTGGAGGGGGCGCCGCGAGGGTCGGAACGAAGCCGCCTGCCGCGGCCCCCCCCCGCCCTCGGTCCGCTTCGCCGCCGAAGCCCACAAGGGAAGGGACCTCGGCACGCCCGCTCGGTTCCGCCGGTGTTGTGCCGGTCGCTTGCCGCACACGGCACGAAATGCCCGGTCCGACCTGCCGAGCGGCGCCTGGCGCCGTGTGGTTTCCATGCCGGGGTCGCCGGAATCCGTGCTTCGCGCGCTGGCACGCTTCATGCGGTGTCATGCGGCGAGTGTTACCCGTCCCCCCGCTTCGCAGGAGTTTCGCATGTCTCTGTTCGGCGCCTTGAACACCGCGGTCAGCGGCTTGTCGGCTCAGTCCGCAGCGTTTGGCAACATCAGCGACAATGTCGCGAACAGCCAGACCATCGGCTACAAGGAGGTCAATACCAACTTCATCGACTACCTGACCACCAGCAGCGCGACCAACAACGAGCCAGGATCGGTGAGCGCGCTGCCCTCCTACACCAACAACGTGCAGGGCACCATCAGCCAAAGCAGCGATGCGTTGGCGATGGCGATCTCCGGCCAGGGGTTCTTCGCGGTATCCGAAACGGCCGGCAGCACCACGACCGGCCAGACAATCTTTAACCCGCAGACCTTCTACACCCAGGCCGGCGACTTTCAGATGAACGACACCGCGTATCTCGTGAATGGCGCGGGTCAGTATCTACAGGGCTGGACGGTCAATCCGCAGACCGGCGTCGCCGATCAGTCGGTGCTCGCGCCAATCCAGATCACCCAGACCCAGTTCAACCCGGTTCCCACCTCCAGCATCAACCTGTCGGCCAACCTGCCGGCCACCCCGGCGGCGGCCACACCGGTGTCGTCGCAGATCGATGTCTACGATGCGCTCGGCAACGCACACACGCTGACGCTCAACTGGGCGCAGACGATGGTCGCGGGGGTGCCCCAGGCCAATGACTGGACGGTGACGATCACCTCGCCCGACAACGTTGCCCCCGGCCCGCCACCGGTGCCGGCGACGACGATCGGTACTGCCGAGGTGCAGTTCGGCGCGGCCAGCGTGAACAACCCTCCCCCCGGCACGATCGGCGACTTCGGCACCGTCACGGGCGGCATCACCGGGTCGGCCTATGCCGCCAACAAGCCGGCCTCGCTGACGTTGAGCACCGATTTCGGTAGCGGGAACCAGACTATCAGCCTGAACATGGGCGGTTTCGGCGAGGCGAACGGTGTGACGCAGTTCGCCGGCACGACGTACGCGCAGGGCAGCCTCTCGCAGAACGGCGTGGCACCGGGCGCCTTCACCGGCATCTCCATCACTACCGGGGGCGACATTGTCGCCAACTACAACAACGGCGAGACCGAAACCGTCGCACAGGTGCCGATCACCACGTTTTCCGCGCCCGACTCGTTGCAGCGGCAGAACGGCCAGGCTTTCACCGCCACCACCAATTCCGGCTCCGCGATCACGCAGGCCGAGGACACCAACGGCGCCGGCAGCCTGGTCATCGGCTCGGTGGAAAGCTCGAACGTCGATATCGCGACCCAGTTCAGCGCCTTGATCGTGGCGCAGCAGGCCTATGGCGCGAATGCCAAGGTGGTCACCACGGCCGACCAACTGCTGCAAACCACCATCAACATGATCCAGTAGGCCCGTGATGACTGAGCAGAGCTGGTTGCCATGAGCCTCGCCGGCGCCATCTCGATCGCCTCCAACGGGCTGGCGAACGTCAGCGCGCAGCTCGCGCTGGTGTCGCACAACGTGGCGAACGCCAGCACCCCGTCCTATTCGGTCGAGACCATCGACAGCCAGAGCCTGACCGCCGGCGGTGTCGGCATGGGCGTGTTGACCGGGCCGGCGGTGCGCAGCGTCAATCAGGCGCTGCAGACGGCGGCGCTGCAGCAGGACACAACGGTGGCCGGGCTGCAGACCACGCAGACGGCGCTGCAAGCGATCGACGCGATCAGCGGCACGCCCGGCCAGGGCAGCGACCTCGGCAGCCTGCTGGGAGCGATGCAGGACCAGTTCTCCACCCTGCTGACCAATCCATCCAGCCCGACGCAGCAGAGCGAGGTGGTGTCGAGCGCCAGCACACTGGCGCAGGGCATCAATGCGCTGAGCAACGGCTATACGGCGCAGCGCCAGACGGCGGAGAACAGCATCGTCGCCGACGTCGGCGCCGCGAACAGCGCGCTCGGCACCATTGGCGCGCTGTCGGCCCAAATCGTGGCGCAGCAGGCCGAGGGCCAGAGCACGGCCGATCTCAAGAACCAGCGCGACGCGGCGGTGCAGGGCCTGTCGCAACTGCTGGGCGTGAACGTGCTGGAGCAGCCGAACGGCAATATGGTGGTGACCTCCGCGAGCGGCACGCTGCTGCCGACGAATGCGTCATCCGGGCCGCTGTCGGTGACCGGCACGAACGTGCAGCCGGGGTCCACGTATCCCAGCGGCGGTATCAGCGGGATCATGCTCGGTGGGGTCGACGTGACCCAGCAAATGACCGGCGGCCAGCTCGGTGCCAACATCACGCTGCGCGACACCACCCTGCCGACCTACCAGGCGGAGCTGGACGAGTTTTCGCAGAACATGGCGGGCCAGTTCGCCGCGCAGGGGCTGACCCTGTTCACCGATCCCGCCGGCAACGTCCCGGCCGGCGGTGGCAGTCCGGTGCAATCGGGCTATGTGGGCTTCGCGGCAGAGATCCAGGTGAACCCGGCGGTGCAGGCCAATGCGTCGCTGGTCGTCGACGGCAACGTTTCGATCGCCGGAAGCCCGACCGGCGCGAGCGCCTTCACGCCCAATCCGGCCACCGGCCCGGCGGGCTTCACCACGCTGATCACCCGGATTCTGACCTACGCGCTTGGTGCCGACGCGCAGAGCGGTGTGCCGCAGCCAGCGGCGAACACCACCGGCCTCGGCGCGACAGGCACGCTGAACGCGCCCTTTGCTGCGCCGACAACGCTGGGCGATTTCGCCACGGCGCTCACCGGGGCGCAGGCGGCCAACAGTGCCAGCGTCACCAACCAGCTCGGCACCGAGCAGGCGGTGCAGACCACGCTCTCCGGCCAGCTCTCATCGCAGAGCGGCGTGAGCATCGACCAGCAGATGTCGCTGATGATCCAGTTGCAGAATGCGTACGGCGCTAACGCCAAGGTAATAAGCTCCGTGCAAACCATGTTCGCCGAATTGCTGGCGGCGGTGGTGTGATGCGCCGGAAAACGCCATGCCGCGGGAACTGTGCGGGGGAACCAAGCGGGGGAACCATGCAACGGAATTCCATGCGAGGTGACACATGAGTGGCACCATCACCGGCACCGGCCAGTCCAGCGCCGGCTGGCTGAGCAGCCTGATCAGCAATGCCGCCAACGTGCGCCAGCAGCTGCAAACGCTGACCAATCAGGAGAGCACCGGCCTGATCAGCACGACCTATGCCGGGCTGGGCAGCGGCGCGGCCGTCTCGCTCGACCTGAGCCCGGAGATCGCCAACCTGCAGACCTGGCAGACCAACATCAACCAAGCCACCGGCCCGATGCAGGTCACCCAGACCGCGATGACCCAGCTTCAGTCGATCGCCCAGAGCTTCTATTCGCAGCTCCAGACGATCGACGGGACCCAGTCGTCGAGCGTGGACACGATCGCCGCCTCGGCGCGAAGCGCCTTGCAGCAGGTGGCCGGGCTGCTCGATACGACCGACGGCAATACCTACGTATTCGGCGGCGCGGACACGACCAATCCCCCGGTGCCCAATCCCGACCAGATCCTCAGCTCGGGCTTCGCCACCCAGATCGCCGGCGAGGTCGGCAACCTGGCGACCAACGGCGCGGCGGTGACCGCGGCGGCGACGCTGGCGACGGCGCAGTCGAATGCAACCGGCACCTCACCCTTCTCACTCTATATGTCGCAGGCGGCGCCGGCGTTGCAGGCGGATACGCCGGTGGTGCAGGTCGGCCAGGGCCAGACGGTACAGGTCGGCCTGCTGGCCAGTGCCAACAGCAGCGCGGTGACCTCGACCGGCACTTCGACGACCGGATCCTACATGCGCGATCTGATGCGCGCGCTGGCCACGATCGGTTCGATGAGTTCCGCGCAGTTCAGCACCAGTGGCTTCCAGGGCCTGGTGCAGGACACCAGTGCCAGCCTGCAGGGCGTGGGCACGGCGATGGCCAACGACGCGGGCGTGCTGGGCAACACCCAGACGGCGCTGACCGCCACGCAGACCCAGTTGTCGGACGCCGCGACCGCGCTCACCACCCAGGTGGGGGCGGCGCAGAACGTCGATTTGGCGCAAACGCTGTCCGACCTGACGCTGGTGCAGACGCAGATGCAGGCGTCGTACCAGGTCATTGCCGGAATGAGCGCTCTCAGTCTCGTGAAGTTCCTGCCGTAATGCGGCGGCGGCTTCATCGAGCGTTAACTCCTGAGGCCCAAGATAGGCTTCAACCCGCAAAACGCGTGGCAATTCGCAATCCAATGGGCAAGAGGTAAGACACCATGTCCGGCACTTTGAATTCAGTCAACACCAACGCGGGCTCGATGATCGCGCTCGACGCTCTCAACTCGACCAACACGCAGCTCAATGCCGTGCAGAAGCAGATCTCCACCGGCTACCGGGTGGCGGATGCCACCGATGACGGCGCGGCCTATGCCGTGGCCCAGGGGGTCCGCTCCACGGTTGGCGCCCTGACCACTGCGAACCAGCAACTGAGTAACACACAGGGGCTGCTGTCCACCACCAGCTCGGCGCTGAACGACGTCTCGAACCTGATGTCGAGCATGCGCGATGTGCTGACGAGCCTGGCGAGCACGATGACCACCGGCGACCAACGCACCCAGTATATATCGCAGTACCAATCGATGCTCGCGAACGTCAAGAGCGACGTGCAGGATGCCGCCTACAACGGCCAGTCGCTGATCGGCAACATCACCGGCAGCGTCGGCGGGGGCAAGATTACCGGCATCTCGGTGGTGCGCAACGAGGTGGGGTCCACCTACGGCATCGCCAGCACCAGCGGCTCGAAGGTGTTTGCCTCGATCAACTTTACCGCCACGTTGCTCGGCGGCGCCGCGTCGGTCGGCGCGCTGCTCACTGCGACGGGCACGTTCCTCAACCAGACTAATAACGTCAGCTCGGCGATGAACACCTATGGCTCGGCAAACAACTACATCAACAACCAGATAAGCTACAACAACGACAAGATCAACGCGTTGAATACTGGGCTCGGTTCGCTGGTGGATGCCAACCTGGCGCAGGAATCGGCGATGTTGCAGGCGCTGCAGATCAAGCAGCAGCTCGGTGTGCAGTCGCTGACCCTGGCGGACCAGACCCCACAGGTACTGCTCAGCCTGGTCAAAGCGGCGTAATCGCCACGCCGGGGCGGGCAAAACGCCCGCCCCACGTCGCGTGCAGCATGTTGGCAAGGCGAGAAAAGACTCATGTCGAATCTGGTCTTGGAGCTTCGCTCGGGCGAAGTGATGATCGTCAATGGCGCACCAATCCGATTCCGCACGAAATCACGGATCGAGCTGACCGCCAAGGCGCGATTCCTGTTCGGCAAGCAGATCATGCAAACCGAGCAGGCGGACAGTCCGGCGCGGCGGATCTATTTCGCTCTGCAATCGGCCTATATCGGCAACGACGGAGAACGCGAGCAAGGTTTGATCGCCGCCCGCGATCTGATCGACGCGTTCAAGCGTGCAACAACCTCCGCGCTCGCGCGTGAGATCCTGGACGACGCGCTGGCCGCGGCGGAAGCCGATGATTGCTATCGCGCACTCAAGCTCGCACGCCGGATCATCCGGCACGAAGACGTGGTGCTCGGCCGCCTTCCCCCGATCGCCACACCAACCCAGCAGGAGTCCTCAGACACATGCCGACCATGACACATGCAGCGCGTGCCTATCAGACCGGTGCCACCCACCGCAGCCAGCGCGAACAGGAAGCTGACGTGTTCCGCCACACCAATGGTGCACTGAAATCGGCGCGCGATGCCAGCCCGATCCAACGGGTGCGCGCACTCGCCGACAATCGTCGGCTGTGGCTCGCCGTCGCCGACCTGATGCAGTCTCCGGAGAACAGGATGCCGCTGGAACTGCGTGCCTCGATCGTCTCGGTCGGGCTCACCGTGCAGCGCGAGATGGATCTAGATCAGCCGAATTTCGGCTTCCTGATCGAGATCAACCAGACCTTTGCCGAGGGGCTGTCAAGCTCGCCCTGACCGGGCGCGGCACGGGCAAGCTATCCAGAGCGTGATCGCCTGAGGCGGGATCGTCGGACAGCGTGAATCGCCCGCTCAACACGACACGCGAGCGATCCAGCCAGGCAGGAGCGCGAGAATGGGCACAACGATCGGCAGCTATCTCACCACGCTGTATGCCGGGATCACGTCGAGTTCCGCCGGCTCCGGCTCCTCGAGCCTGCTCAATGCAATCTACGGCATCGGCAGCCAGACCACCAACGCGGCCGGGCAGAATCCGGTGACCGCGTTGGCGTCGGCCGAGCAGAACGAGACCCAGGACGTCAAGCTGACCGCTGCGCAGCCGCAGGTCCAGCGTACCATCGCCAGCTTCACGGCGGCGGTGCAGTCGGCAACATCCGTCAAGCAACTGCTGAGCAACCCGGTCGTCCTGCAGGTGCTGCTGACCGCCAACGGACTGGCCCCTCAGATCCCGTACACCGCACTCGCCCAGAAGGCGCTGCAGTCGGACCTGACCGATCCCAAGTCCCTGGCCAACACGCTGACCGATCCGACCTGGAAGACGACGGCAGCGCTCTACAACTTCGCCAGCCAGGGACTGGCGGTGATCCAGCAGCCGAAGGTGCTCAGCGCCCTTGCCAACGGCTACGCCGAGAACACCTGGCTGACATCGCTGGATGCCACCACGCCGGGCCTGTCCTATGCCCTGGCGTTCCGAAAGTCGGCGTCCACGATCACCTCGGTCGATCAGATCCTCGGCGATCCGGTGATGCGCAACGTGGTCACCACGGCGCTGGGCATCCCGTTGCAGATTGCCTTCCAGACACTGGGGGCACAGGAGAAAGCGGTCAGCACGCAAGTCGACATCACGAAGTTCAAGGACCCGAAATTCGTCGACACGTTCCTGCAGCGCTACATGATCGCCGCCGCCGCCGCCGCCGCCAAGACGGCAAGCACATCGAGCACACCCAGCATGGCCACCCTGGCGGAGGAGTCCCAAGGCTTCGTGGTGTGACCGGCCTTCCGGTGTGCCGGGCCTCACGGTGTGATTGCACCAGGGTCCTGCCGCCGAGGTTCGCGGCCACTTGCAGGGGACACCGGAGACAAGCCGCCGGGATCAGCAGGCCACTGACAACAACGCGCTAGCCGCCCGTCGTCCGCTCAAAAGGAGCCTCGCATGGATCTGTTCGACGCCACGGCCGATTCAGAGACACTGACAAGGCGCGCGGATGAACTGCTCGGCGCGCAGCGCCCCGGCGCGGCGCGCGCACTGCTGGCTGCGGCCCATCGCCTGGCGCCGCCCGCACCGGGCACGGCCTCGCTCGCCGCGCGACTGGAAATGCATGAGGGTCGCCCGGAGGCGAGTCTCGCGGTGCTGGGGCAGGCGATCGCCGTGGCGCCGCGCGCCGATCTGTTCATGCTACGCGCCGATGCCCGCCATCAGCTCGGCGATCTCGCCGGCGCGGTGGCCGACGCGGCCGAGGCCGTGATCCACGACCGTCACGATCCGGCGGCCAAGGCGCTGCTGGGTGTGCTGGTGCTGGAGCTCGGTCGGCCCGAGGACGCAGTGCGGTGTCTTGCCGAGGCGGTCGACGCGGCGCCCGCGAATCCGGCGTTTCGCCAGGGTCTCGCCAATGCGCTTTTGGCCGCCGGCCAGCCGTCAGCGGCGGCCGCAACCTACGCCGCCGGGATCGCAGCGGCACCGGGCAGCCTGGAGCTGCGCAACGCCGCCATCATGCTCGCCGTGCGCCAGCGCGATTTCGCCAATGCCGTCGCGTTGGCCGAAGCGGCCTGCGCGGTCGGGATCGCCGACGCCAGCACCTTCGGGCTGAAGGGACACGCGCTGTGCGGCCTGGGCCGGCATGAGGAAGCGGCGGACGCCTATGCCGACGCGTTGAAGCTGGGACCGAACGACCCGACTGTGCTCCGCATGATGGTCGCCGCGGACATCAGGCCCGACGCCACGCGGGCGCCCGCCGCGTATGTCCGCCGCGTGTTCGATGGCTACGCCGACCGTTTCGAGCGGCACCTGATGGAACTTGGCTATCGCATCCCCGGCGTGATGCGCAACGCGCTGCGCGCACACCTGCGGCTCGATGCTGGCGATGTGTCCGGGGGCGAGGGGCCCGGGGGCGAGGCGCTCAAGGGCGAGGCAATCGGGGGCGAGGCAATCGGGGGGAAGCCAATCGGGCCGGTGCTGGACCTTGGGTGCGGCACCGGAATGGTGGCGGTCGCGCTCATCGGCCTGAAGCTGGGCCCCTTCGTCGGCGTCGATCTGTCGCCCCACATGCTGCGGCTCGCCGCGGCGAAGCATCTCTACGCCGAGCTGCACGAGAGCGACATCATCGACTTCCTGGAAACCGATACGCGGCAATGGAAGCTGATCCTTGCCGCCGACGTGTTGTGCTACCTCGGCGCGCTGGAACCCCTGTTCACCGCGACGTACGCGCGCCTGCTGCGGGGCGGGCTGTTCATGTGCTCGGCGGAGGAGCTGGTCGGTCCTTACATCGGCAACGGTGACTGGGTGCTCGGCCGCATGGGCCGCTTCGCGCAAACCCGGAACTATATCACCCGCGTGGCCCGCGCGGCCGGGTTCGCGGTGCGCGCGATCGACGCGGAGGTGCAGCGGAACGATGCGGGCGCGCCGGTGCCGGGCTTCCTGATCGTGCTCGAGCGGGCGCATGCCGACGGCTGAGACCGTCCTCGAGCGCCCGGACGGCGCCGCGCTTGGGATTGCGTTGCTCGCCGCGCCCGCGGGTGCGCTGCCTGCGGCGGATGGTGTCGCGTTGCTCGCCGCGGATGGCGTTGCGCTGCTCGCCTCGACTGGGACGACGCTACCCGTCGCACCCGAGGGCGCGCTGCCTGCCGCGTGGGGCGCGGCACTGCTCGCCGCGGACCGGCCGGAAGAGGCATTGCCCGTCCTGCGCAAAGCGGTGGCGCTCGGTGACGCGACGCCGGTGACCCTGCTCAGTCTGGCGCTGGCCGAAGATCGCGCGGGTGATCGCGTTCGCGCGCGCCAGCGGATGCAGCGCGTCGCCGACGAGCTGCCCGGCTGGGACGAGCCGAAGCTGCGACTCGCGGAAAGCCTGCGCGCCGAGGGCTGCGTGGCAGAAGCCGAGCGTGCCTATGAAGCCGTGCTCGCGATCAATCCACGGCGCGAGGAAGCGCTGGTCAGCCTCGCCGTGCTGCGCCTGCGCGGCGGCGACGCGCCAGGGGCGATGACATTGCTGTTGCGCTGCTGCGGCCTGGCGCCGAACAACGCGGAAGCGTGGGACGCGCTCGGGCTGGTGCTGCTGCAAACCGGTGATGCGGCGTCGGCCGCCGAGGCTTTTGCCGAGGCGCACCACCTGGTACCGCGCTGGCTCGACCCCGCGCTGCATCTGATCGAAGCGGTTTGTGCCGCGGGCACCACCGAGGCCGAACTGGCGCGGCTCGAGGACGCCGCGCTGGCCGACCCGCTCGATCCGATCGTCGCCACCGCGCGCGGGCTGCTGCTGGAGCGCATGGGCCGGCGCGACGAAGCGATCGACGCACTCGAGGTCGCGGTTACCCTGGCGCCCGCCGCATCGCGTCCAACCACCCTGCTCGCCGGCGTGCTGTCACGCACCTCGCGGCTCGGCGAGGCCGAGAAGTGGCTGCGCCGCGCCTGCGAACTCGACCCGACCAAGCCGCAGCTACACAACGACCATGCCACGATCCTGATGCGCCAGTACCGCAACGCCGAGGCGCGCGACGAGCTCGCCGCGTTGATCGAGACGGATGGCGAGCAGGTCGGCGTGTTGTGCAACCTGGCCGCCGCCACCGTGTCCTGTGGCTTGCAGCAGGAGGCCGTGGCCATCGCCGAGCGGGCGATTGCGCTCGCACCCGAGGCGCTGTCGCCTCGGCGCGCGCTGGCGAACGCGCTGTCGTATCGCGACGGGGTGACCGGAGCCGAGCTGCTGGCCGCGCTTGTTGCTTGTTCCGATCGCGCGCCGCGCGGCGCTTGGTCCGATCGCACACCGAGTCGGGCCCGTTCCGATCCCGCGCCGCGTGAGGCTGCTGCCGATTCCGCGCCGCGCGAGGCTGCTGCCGATTCCGCGCCGCGCGAGGCTGCTTCCGATCCGCGCGGGGCTTCTTTCGATCGTCCACCGCGCGAGGACTGTTCCGATCCCGCGCCGCCCGGGCCCGGTTCCGATCCCTCACCGCGCGCGTCGAGCTTCGACAACGTGCCGGATCCCGACCGCCGTCTGCGACTTGGCCTGCTGTCTGGGTCGTTGCGCACCCATCCGGTGGGCTGGTTGACCATCGCCGGCTTCGAGACACTCGATCCCGCTGCATTCGACATTGTCGTCCTGGCACAGCACGCCGCGCGCGATTCGATCGCGCGACGGTTCCGTGCCATCGCCGGAGAATGGCACAATATCGATACAATCGGCGATGCCGACCTTGCCGCGCTGGGGCGGTCGCGGGGCATCGACGTGCTGATCGACCTTGGCGGCTACGGGGATGCCGGCCGCATGCCGGCCTGCGCCCATCGGCTGGCGCCGGTGCAGATCAAATGGGTCGGCATGCAGAACCACTCCAGCGGTCTGGCTGAAATGGACTGGTTCATCACCGATCGCTGGGAGACGCCTGCCGGCTTCGAGAAGCTGTATAGCGAGCGGCTGCTGCGTCTGTCGGATGGCTATATCTGCTACAGCCCGCCGCCCTATGCGCCCGATGTCGTGCCTCTGCCGGCGCTGGCCAACGGCTACGTCACCTTCGGCTGTTTCAACAACCTGGCCAAGATCACACCACAGGTGATCGCCACCTGGGCCAGCATCCTGCGGCGGCTGCCCGGCTCGCGGCTGATCCTGAAGACGTACCAGTTCTCCGATGCCGCCACGGCGGCGCGCGTCCACGCGGCATTCGCGGTGCTCGGCATCGAGCCGGCGCGCGTGGAGCTGCGTGGCAAGTCGCTGCATCGCGCGTTTCTCGGCGAGTACAATCAGGTCGACATCGTACTGGACCCGTTCCCCTATTCGGGCGGCCTGACCACCTGCGAGGCGCTGTGGATGGGCGTGCCGACCGTCACGCTGCCGGGTGAGATTTTTGCCTCGCGCCATTCCGCCAGCCATCTGAGCAACGCCGGATTGGCGGACTGGGTGGTTGCCGATCTCGACGGCTACATCGAGCTGGCGCTGGCGCGGGCGGCGGATCCGCAGGCGCTGGCGGTGTTGCGCGCCGGGCTGCGATCACGGGTGAAAGCCAGCCCGTTGTGCGACGCCCCGCGCTTCGGCCGCCATCTCGGCGCCGCGCTGCGTCACACTTGGCGGGAATGGTGCGCGCGGCATTAACCGCGCATCAACCCGCCAGGCACATCATCGGCGCAGCATCAGGAAGCGGACAAAATGCCGTCGCCGACCAAGGTCGATGTCACCGTCGATGTCAATCTGTTCGTCTACAATGGGGCGGCGACCGTCGGCCCGGCGATCGAAAGTGTGCTGGCGCAGACCTGGCCGGCGGTCACGCTGACCCTGATCGACGATGGCTCGACCGACCGGACGGCGGAGGTGCTCGCGGACTACGCAGGGCAGTATCCGCACATCCGGCTCAAGCACAACCGCTGCAACGGCGGCGCGATCGCCGGCTTCCAGCGCGCCTTCTGGTTCGGCGACGCCGACTTCGTGATGCCGAAATCCGGCGATGACATGATCGCGCCCGACTTCATCGAATGCCTGATGGGCGTCCTGCAGGCCCATCCCGAGGCGGCGATGTGTCATGCCGCGGGCCTGGTGTTCCGCGGCACCGACACGATTGTCGGCCACTACCCGCCCGAGCATTGCCTGCACGCCGTGGGCGCCGATCCGCTGGCGCGCGCCCGGCATGTCATGGCGCGCTACACCTCCTCGCCGTCATTCTGGGGCGTCTACCGACGCGCAGCGGTTGACCGGTTGTCGCCGATCCGCACGCGCGCCGGTTGGGATCACGTGCTACTGGCGGAGCTGGCGCTGGCGGGCGAAATACGCCATGTGGCCCGGCCGCTGTACTGGCGGCGCGACGGCGGCAAGCCGGTGATCCAGCTTGCCCGCGCCGCCACCGAGCAGGCGCGCGCGGGCCTGCCGTTGGATGACACGCTGGCGGAGCAGCGCTGGCGCACGCCGCTGATCACCACCGCGTATGCGCATCTTGAGATGGCGGCCGCGACGCGCCTGCCGCACGCCGAGCGGGTCATGCTCATGGCGGACGCGCAAGCGATCTTCCGCGCACGCTGGCTGGCCGGGCTCATTCGCGAGGCCGAGGCACTGCGCGCCGCAATGCCAGCCTTGATGTCGGATCTGCGGCGCGCCTCGCCGTTCGAAGCGGCCTGGATGGCCAGCTCGCTGACCGCGGCGCTGCATGGCGCGGCAACGATCGTGCCCGAGGTGACCCTCAGCGAAGCCGCGACGGAGCTCGCATCGCGGTGCGCACCTGCCGCTTTTCCGATCGGGACTTTTCCCACGGCGGCTTTTCCCGCCGCGGCTCTTGCCGCTGACACTTTTCCCGCCGGGGCTCTTCCCGCCGCGTCTCTTTCCTCCGCGGCTTAAGGAGACAACGATGGACACAATCACCGAACTGCCTGTTCGCCTGCATATCGGCTGCGGCGCAAATGCGTTGCCTGGATGGATCAATATCGATCGATTCTCGCCCTCGTCAGGCGTGGCCTCGGATGTCGACGTGACCGACATGCCGTACGCGAGCGGCACGATCGACGCGATCCTGGCGGAGCATGTGCTCGAGCATTTTTCATTCGCCGACGAACGCCTGGTGTGGCGCGAGATGGCGCGCGTGCTGCGCCCCGGCGGCACGTTGACGTTGGAAGTGCCCGACTTCGAGTGGGTGTGTGCAACGTTCCTGGCAGCCAATGACGACTGGCGGGAATTCTACGTGGTCGGCGCCGCGGACCATTACGGCGGTTGCGGCCGCGCGCTCGATCAGCGCTGGGGCATTTTGCAGACCATGTTCTTCGGCAATCAGAATGGCACCGGTCAATACCATCGGAGTGCCTACACCGAAGGCAAGCTGCGTGCCCTCGCGAGCACGCTGGAATTCCACAGCATCGCGGTCCGCCGGCTGTTCAACAAGGGCGGCCAGGCGTTGCGTGCCCGGCTCGAGCGCTGAGCGGCGGACGCGACACGCCATGCGCATCTTCATTTCCGGTATTGCCGGCTTCCTGGGCAGCCATCTGGCAGAACGCCTGATGGCGATGGGCCACGACGTGGTCGGCTGCGACAGCCTGCTCGGCGGCGAGCTGGTCAACGTGCCGCCCGAAGCCGAATTCTACCAATACGACTGCCGCGACTTCAACGCGATGGCCAAGGTGATGCGCGGCTGCGAGCTGGTCTATCACTGCGCCGCGACCGCGTATGAGGGGCTGTCGGTGTTCGCGCCGGCGATGATCATGGACAACATCGTCACCGGTTCGGTCGCGGTGTTCTCCGCGGCGATCGCCGACGGCGCGCGACGCATCGTGTTCTGCTCGTCGATGGCGCGCTACGGGACGAACGACGTGCCGTTCTGTGAATCCTATGTGCCGCGGCCGCAGGACCCGTACGGCATCGGCAAGCTCGCCGCCGAGCAGGCGCTGGTCACCCTCGCCGGCGTGCACGGCATCGAATACGCCATCGCGGTGCCGCACAACATCATCGGCGCGCGGCAGAAGTTCGACGACCCATATCGCAACGTCGCCTCGATCATGGCGAATCTGATGCTGCAGGGTCGTTCGCCGTTCATCTACGGCGACGGCGAGCAGATGCGCTGCTTCAGCCATATCGAGGACTGTCTGTCCTGCCTGCTGGCCATGGGGCTGACCGAGCGCGGCCTGGGCGAGGTGGTGAATATTGGCCCCGACGAGGAATTCGTCTCGATCAACCAGTTGTTCCGCCAGCTCAAGGGGATCGTCGGGTTCGAGGGGCAGGCGATCCATCTGACCGATCGGCCGCAAGAGGTGCGCAAGGCCTTCTGCTCCTCGGCCAAGGCGCGCACGCTGTTGGGCTATCGCACCACGCGGGCGCTGGAGGATGGGCTCGGCGACATCGTGGAGTACATCAGGCGCGTCGGCCCGCGCAAGTTCCGCTATCATCTCGATATCGAGATCCGCAACGACCGCACGCCGCGCACCTGGACCGAGCGGCTGATGTAAGCGCGGATGGTTCGCGCGGGCGGGATCGCGGTCTGCATGCCTGACGCCCGGCGTGCGAAACAAAGACCCATACCAACGATCGTGCCTTAGGCCCGTTGGTACGACGCACAATTGCTATGCGGCTTGCGGCCCGCCGGTGAAGTGCGGCGATGTGGCCGCCGTCTGCCTTCGCGCGTTCGCCGACAAGGTCATCGGCGAACCGGCGCGGACAGATTGATTAGCCCCCGACGTCCAGCAGGGTGGATCGGCTGTTGCCGCCGGATGTTGCCGATGTCGGCGTGGCGACAACGCCCGTCGCGGACCCGCTGAGATTGGGCGGCGAGCCGACGCCCGAATCCTGCCACTGCTGATAGGCGTGAAGCTGCTGCTGGGTCGGGATCGTACTGGTGACGGTACCGGCGGCGTTGCGGAATTCGATCACGACGAGGCCAAGTGCAGCGTTAAGTTCGAGCGTCGGATTGGGGCTGGACGAGGGCGAGGGCGTGGTGTGCTGAACCGAGGCGGCCGTTGTGGCGAGCTTGCCCGGCGCCGCACCGGTGTTGCCGATATTGACCGGAGAAGCTGGCGGACCACTGAGATCGCTAATACTGAGATCGTTTGGCATGGCGGGACGCCGATCACTGTGTACACGCCGTCCTGGCGTTAGCCTGCTCCGTCCTTACGCTGGGGAACAACCAACACTATAGGACCGGGATGGTTAATCGTCGGTTAACGGCGGCGTCGGCCGCGACGGGTGGGAACGCCGGGCGAGCTCAGACCGGGCGCCAGTTGAACCGTGTCGCCAGCCATCCGCGCAGCTCAAGCAGCGCGGCCACATCGGCGGCAACGCTGGTCATGGCCGCAGCCGCGGCGACGCCGTCCATCGGCTGCACCGCGAACGTACCGGCCAAGGACTGCACCCCCGGCTGCGTCGCGGCTTGACTGGCGGCGCGGCGCCACAACGCGACCATCGCCGCCGAGGTCAAGCGCGGCAGCACCAGTCCGAACTCAAGCTTGGTCGCGGCGGACGTTGCGCGCCAGGCGTCGTAGCGCGCGCCGGCCAGCTCGGTGCCATGCAGGGCGACGTGCAGCTCGACCAGCGTCGGCACATCGGAAAATTCCGGGTCGCGAGCCGATGCGCCGTTGGCGCCCAACGCACCCAATCCGAACAGCGGCCTTGCGCCGGCCTCCTGCAATGCGGCGACCTGCTGTGGGACATTCTGGCCCCAGGCCAACACGGCGTCGGCCTTGCCGGCAGCGAACGCCACGGTAGCCGCCTCGTGTCCGACCAGATCGAACACCGGAACGACGTTGGCGCCAAGGAGATCAAGTCCGAGCAGCGCCGGCAATTGCGGTCCGACCGGCCCGGACGCGGCGACGCGGACGGAGCGCCCTGCTCCAAGCGGCGCCGCATCGGGCCGCGCCATGACGATCGCCGGCGTCACACCGGCCATGACCGGAACCCAGTGCTCGGCGTCGAAATGCGCCCGCGGATCCCCCACCAGCCAGTCCAGCGCCGCCGCACCCGGCGCCAGCAGCACCGTGGCGCCATCCGGCGGCACGCGCGCCTCGAACTGATTGGCGCCGGTCACGCCATCGACGCCACCGGTGCAGGTCGTGCGGACTTTTGTGCCAGGCGGCAACGTCTCATTGAGCGCCGACGCGACGGCGTCGGCCCAACGGCCGAGGCGCCCACCATCCGGACCGGCGACAAGAATGGTCGCGCCCTGGGGAAACGGCACCGCGGCGACCGCGGAAGAGCCTGGTAGAGGCGATGCGGCATGAACAGCCGCGCCCCGGCCCAGCAGGAGCGGGCCGGCCAGCAAACCGATGACGTGTCGCCGCGCGATTGGCGGCCGGGCGTTTGTCAAGCCAGCGCCTCCTGCTGCGCGAGGGCCGGTGGTCAACCAGGCATGCGGCCGGGTCCAGAGTGTCCTTCCTAGCCTGATCTGGCGTCGGCGGCAAAGCTGCCTCGCCCAGGCGGTCGCGTGAACCGAAGCAAGGTCCAAGGGCCCCGCCCACCGGGTCAAGCCCGGTGGCAGGCTCTGAAACCCGCCAGGGGCTTGGGTCGCGAAGCGGACCAAGGAGGTCAAGCCCCCGGCCTTGCTTCATGCACCCGGCGGCGAGGCGGTGGGACGACGTTGGTGCCGATGGGCGATCATCTGAACGGCTGGCATGCTGTTGGCAGACGGATCGCCCGCGCCTGGCCGATCGCGACGGAGGTCGCGTTATTTGTCATAGCTGACGAGCGCGTCGAACGGGACGTCGAGGCGGGAGCGGCCGTTGAGAAAGCGCAACTCGATCAGCGCCGCCGCCGCCGGGACCTCCGCGCCGACCTTGCGCAGCAGCGCGATGCCCGCCGCCATGGTGCCCCCCGTGGCCAGCAGGTCGTCCACCACCACCACACGCTGGCCCGGCGTGACCGCGTCGGCCTGGATCTCGATGTGGTCCGCACCGTATTCCAATGCGTACTCCAGCCCGACCGTGTAGCCCGGCAGCTTGCCGCGCTTGCGCAGCATGACGAAGCCACAGCCGAGCTTCAGCGCCAGCGGCGCGGCGATCAGGAAGCCGCGGCTTTCCACGCCCGCCAGCAGGTCGGGGTGATGCGCGCGCACCGCCCGGGCCATGCGGCCCATCGCCACCTGCCAGGCATCGGCGTCGCGCAGCAGCGTGGAGATGTCGTAGAAGTAGATGCCGGGTTTGGGGAAGTCCGGGATCCCCCTTATGTGGTCCTTCAGGTCCATGCGTGCTCGACTTTCCTGCCCTCGGATGGGTCATTGGGGTGGGTGATCCGGCCGGTGTATCGCGTCGATCCTGCCCTGGGTAGGTGTGTCCCCTGCGTAGGCGTGTCCCTGCGTAGGCGTGTCCCTGCGTAGGCGTGTCCCTGCGTAGGCGTGTTCCTGCGTAGGCGTGTCGCCGGGCAGGCGTTGCCTTGGGTAAGTGTTGCGCCTGGACAGGTGTTGCCCGACCGCACCGGTCGCTGGCAGACTGGCACGGCACGCTGATGGAGGACATCATGGGCGAGACAGAGCTGCGCAACGCCGACATCGACACGGCGCTGGCCGAGACCAAGGAAGCCTATGTCGCGCGCAACGCGAAGAGCCTCGCCCGCTATGTCGAAGCGACCGCGGTCATGCCCGGCGGCAACACCCGCACGGTGCTGTTCTACGCGCCGTTCCCGATCGCCATCGCGCGTGGCGAGGGCTGCCGGCTGTGGGACATGGACGGCGCCGAGTACGTCGACTTCCTCGGCGAATACACCGCCGGCATCTACGGCCACTCGCACCCGGTGATCCGCGCCGCGGTGATCCGGGCGCTGGACGGCGGCATCAACCTCGGCGCGCACAACCTGCTGGAGGCGCGCTTCGCCCGCGCCGTGTGCGACCGCTTCGGGCTGGAGCGGGTGCGCTTCACCAACTCCGGCACCGAGGCGAACCTGATGGCGATCAGCTTGGCCCGGGTGTTCACCCGCCGGCCCAAGGTGATGGTGATGGAGGGCGGCTACCACGGCGCGGTGTTCACCTTCTCCGGCGGCGGCAGCCCGATCAACGCGCCGTTCGAGTTCGTGCTGGCGCCGTACAACGACATCGAGGCGACGGTGGCGCTGATCGACCGGCACGCGGCGGACCTGGCGGCGGTGATCCTGGAGCCGATGATGGGCGGCGGCGGCTGCATCCAGGCCGAGCCGGCGTATCTGCACGCGTTGCGCGCGGCGACCACGCGGATCGGCGCGCTGCTGATTTTGGACGAGGTGATGACCTCGCGCCTGGCGCCGGGAGGGCTGCAGTCGGTGCACGGGGTGAAGCCGGACCTGACCACGTTCGGCAAGTATATCGGCGGCGGCATGTCGTTCGGCGCGTTCGGCGGCCGGGCGGACATCATCGACATGTTCGACCCCCGGCGCGCCGACGCGCTGCCGCATGCGGGGACGTTCAACAACAACGTGCTGACCATGTCCGCCGGGCTGGCCGGTCTGACCGAGGTCTACACGCCGGCCGCCGCGCAGACGCTGAATGCGCGGGGCGATGCGTTGCGCGAGCGGCTGAACGCGCTGTGCCGCGCCGCCGGTGCGCCGATGCAGTTCACCGGGCGCGGCTCGATGATGGCGGTGCATATGATGCGGGGGCCGATCCGCTCCGCTGCCGATGCCGCCAAGGGTGATGCCAAATTGAAAGAACTGTTCTTCTTCGACATGGTGGCGCAGGGGATCTGGCTGGCCAAGCGCGGCATGATGACGCTGTCACTGCCGATCGGCGATGCCGAGTGCGACAAGCTGGCCGGCGCAGTGGAGGAGTTCTTGGCGTCGCGGCGGTCGTTGCTGGCCGCGGCGGGGTGATACCGGCGAGCCCAGTGGGCTGACCAGTCCACGTTGCTTGATGCCAGCTAGAGCATGTTCACTCTGACTGGAATCGCCGGCCCCAGCTGCCATCGCCCGACCTGTCATTGCGAGGAGCGCAGCGACGCGCAATGACAGGGTGCGTTTCCGGTCACGGTGAAAATGCTCTAGAACGGCGTCTCCGCCAGATGCCACAGCACACCGGACGGATCGAACACAAACCCAACCTTCATCCCCCAGCTTTGCATGATCGGCGCGCGTGGCTCCTTCACCGAGAACTCTGCCACCAGCTTCGGGCCATCGACCCGTTGCCACCACGCATTCGCGTCGCGCACCAGCAGCTAGACCATGCAGTTTTCGGCAAACTCCTTCACATAGAAATCTTGCAGGATGAAGCTGAAGCTGCCGAGCTTCAGAATCGCAACCTGCTCATGTTCAAGCGTCAGCTCGAAGCCGAGCGCCTGATAGAATCGCTTGGACAGCGCGAAATCCTGTGCCGGCACGAAGGGCCGAAGAGCGAGCACCTGTTCCATCAAATTACCTTGCCGAAGATGGTGTTGCAGCGGCGTGTCGTGACCAAGCCTACCATCACGGTCCGGGCCGCGCACCCCCCGGATATATCTGCGTGGGTATCACACATCGAATGCAAGAGGGGCAAAACCCGTGCTTATCCGTGTTCATCCGTGGTTCCGATTTCTTGTTCCGTCGTTTCGGCGTACAGCGCCGCCATGAAGCTGCGGTGTCGCGCCAGATCGCTCTGCCGCGCGCGACAACGGCGCCTCGCGCGAAGCACATCGCGTTCCTTCTCTGTGCCTCTGTGGTGAATCTTCCTTATTCTTGACACGAACCGGGGCCGGAATGTCCTCTACCGCGGCCGGTCGCCCGCCAGCGTGATCCGGTGCATCACCCGCCGATACCCGTCATAGTCGTTGATCGGGTTGTGCTGCGCGCAGCGATTGTCCCAGAACGCCAGCGAACCGACCTGCCAGCGGAAGCGGCAGGTAAACTCCGGGCGGCTCTGGTGGTCGAACAGGAATTGCAGCAGGCCGGCGCTCTCTTCCTCGGTCATGCCGGCAAAGCGCGTCGTGTGGGCGGTGTTGACAAACAGCGCCTTGCGCCCGGTCTCCGGATGCGTGCGGACAACCGGGTGCTCGGCGACCAGCTCTTCCCGTGCCCGGAACGTTCCGGCGCTTTTCACCCGATCCTCGCGCGTGCGGCTGACATCGGCCTTGGCGGAGCTGCTGACGCCGCGCAGCCCGTCCAGCATCGCGCGCATCCGCCCCGACAGCGTTTCGTACGCCAGGTACTGGTTGGCGAACAGCGTATCGCCGCCGACCGGGGGCACCTCGCGCGCCGCCAGCAGGGTGCCCATCGGCGGCTCCGGCAGATAGGTGGTATCCGAGTGCCAGATACCCCCAAAATTCACCCGCTCGTGCTCCAGTTTGGCGACCGCCATGATCTCCGGGAAGCCGTCGATGCCCTTGACGAACGGATATTCGATCGGCGTGCCGAAGCGCCGGGCCAGCGCGAGGAAACGTGCCGGCGGCAGGTCCTGGTTGCGGAAGAAGATCACCAGATGATCGAGCAGCGCCTGGCGGATCGCTGCGATCGTCTCGGCGGGAAGTTCCGCGGACAGATCGATCCCGTGCAGCTCGGCACCGATCGCGCCGGCGATCGGGCGGATCTCGAACGCGGCGTTGCGCATGGCGGTTTCGCTCCCTGGCAGGCGAGCAAGCCTAGCCGAGCAGCCCGGCGCCGGAAAACCCGTCGAACACGCCGAGCGCGCAGGTCAGCATGGCGACGATCAGGACCGTCCACAGATACCAGCCGCGCAGCCGGTGCGCCGGCGGCAGTGCCTTGACGGCGAGTGCGATCAGGAACCCCAACACCAGCGGCAGCATCAGCGCGTTCAGCACCTGCACGCCGATATTCAGTGACACCAGGTCGGGCCAGATGGCGACGACGATCGCGCCGCCGATGACGCAGACCGTGTAGATGCCATAGAACCAGCGCGCCTGCAGCGGGCGGTATTCCAGCGAGCGCCGGTAGCCGGCCACCTCGCCCAGGCCCCAGGCGAAGGCGAGCGAACAGACGATCGCCGCCACCATGCCGGCGCCCAGCACGCCGGCGCCGAAGACCAGGTTGCCCACCGTGGTGCCGAGGAACGGCGTCAGCGCCTGGGCCATGTCGCCCACCGTGGCGAGCGAGGCGTCCGGGTGGCTCCGCCCGATCGTTGCGGCGCAGGCGATCAGCACCGCGGCCATGACAAGCTGGGTGACGATGGCGCCGATCGCCGTGTCCCAGCGCGCGGCGGCGTAATGTTCGGGGCGCAGCCGCTTATCGGCGACCGCGGACTGCTGGTAGAAGATCATCCACGGCATCACCACCGCGCCGATATTGGCCGCGGCCAGATAGAGATAGTCCTTGTTGGCGTAAGGGATATCCAGGCTGCCGGCGAGCAGCGCGGCGGGATCGGGATGCGCGGCCCAGGCGACGAAAAAGAACGCCAGCTCGAACAGGCCGAGGATGATCGCCGCCCGCTCGGCCCGCCGATACGACCCGGTGATCACCACCGCCAGCAGGGCAATGGCGGCGATCGGCAGTGAGGCGAAGCGCGGCACGCCATACAGCTCGCCGACGCCGGCGACGCCGGAGAACTCGGTGAGCAGGGCGCCGACGGTGGCGATGCCCAGGCCGGTGGCGGAGACCCAGCCCCAGACGTGGCCGAACGTGTCGCAGATCAGCTCGCCATGGCCGCGGCCGGTGAAGATGCCGAGGCGGACGGTCAGCTCCTGCACCATGTAGAGGATGGGGATCAGCACAAACTGCAGCGCCAGCAGCCGGTAGCCCCATTGCACCCCGCTCTGTCCCGCGGTGATCACGCTGCCGACGTCGGTGTCGGCCAGCATCACCACCAGGCCTGGGCCGAACACCGCCAACGAATACGCCAGGCGCTTCCGTCGGGTCCCTGTCGGGCGCGAACTTTGTGATCGCGCCATGGGGGTGGGCGCGTCGCTCGTCTGGCGTCGGTCCATCGGGTTGCTCTTCGTCGCGCGCCCGGGTGCCGGCGCCTGTCCAAGTTGCGAGTCATTCGCAAATTCTGTCGGGTCAGGTAATGGGCGGGTGGCGCACTGTCAACCTTATGCGCAAGCTTTATGGGCAGCCTTACGGGCAGGTTTCGCGCAGCCTTATGGGCAGCGTCCGCGCGGCTTAGAGGCAGCTTCCGCGCGGCTTTGGGACAGCTTACGCGCAGCTCAGGGACAGCGTTGCCGGCTGCGTGCGTTGATTTGACTCGGCATTTGGCGGAGAAAGCGCATCCCTCGCGGACTGCCTACGGAACCCCCCACGGAATCCATCGACCCATGCACGCGCTTTACCTGCACAACAGCCTGACGCGCCGGAAGGAGCGGTTCGTGCCGCTCGATCCCAACCACGTTCGGATGTACGTGTGTGGACCGACCGTCTACGACCTTGTGCATGTCGGCAACGCCCGCCCGGTGGTGGTCTACGACGTGCTGGCGCGGCTGCTGCGGCTGCTGTATCCGCGCGTCACCTATGTCCGGAACATCACCGACGTCGAGGACAAGATCAACGCGCGCGCCCGCGAACTGGGCGTGCCGATCGCGGTGCTGACTGCACGCACGACGGCGGACTTCCACGCCGACATGGCGGCGTTGGGCGCGCTGCCGCCGGACGTCGAGCCGCGCGCGACGGCGCATATCCCGGAGATGATCGCGATCATCGAGCGGCTGATCGCCGGCGGTCACGCCTATGTGGCCGAGGGGCATGTGCTGTTCGCTGTGGCGAGCTATCCGGCGTATGGGCATTTGTCGGGGCGCAGCACAGAGGAACTGCTGGCGGGCGCGCGCATCGACGTGGCGCCGTACAAGCGCGACCCGGGGGATTTCGTGCTGTGGAAGCCGTCCCCGGCCGGTTCGGGGGCGCCGGGCGTGCCCGACCTTCCCGGGTGGGACAGTCCGTGGGGCCGCGGCCGGCCGGGCTGGCATATCGAGTGCAGCGCGATGGCGTGGAAGCATCTGGGTGAGAGCTTCGATATCCATGGCGGCGGGACGGACCTGATCTTCCCGCACCACGAGAACGAGGAGGCGCAGAGCTGCTGCGCGTTCCCCGGCAGCAGTTTCGCGCACTACTGGGTGCACAACGGCATGCTGCTGGTGAACGGCGAGAAGATGTCGAAGAGCCTCGGCAACTTCACCACGCTGCGCGACGTGCTGGCGCGCGTGCCCGGCGAGGTGGTACGGTTGTTGCTGCTGCGCACGCAGTATCGTTCCACGCCCGATTACTCGGAGGCGGCGGTGACCGAGGCGCGGCATGAGCTGGATCGTTTCTATCGCGCGCTGGAACGTTTTCCGGACATCGCGGCGGTGGACGTGCCGGCGCCGGTGATGAACGCGCTGTGCGATGATTTGAACACGCCGCTGGCGATCTCGGCGATGCATGCGCTGGCGGATGCGGCGCTGGCGGGGGATTTCGATGCGGCCTGCGGGTTGCGCGCGGCGGGCGACGTGTTGGGGCTGCTGCAGGCCGAGCCCGGCGCATGGTTCCGCGGCTCGGGTGAGGACAATGCGGCGATCGAGGCGGCGATCGCCGAACGTTTGGCGGCGCGCAAGGCGCGTGACTTCGCTCGGGCGGACGCGATCCGCGCCAAGCTGGCGGCGCAGGGGGTGGTGCTGGAGGACGGCGCTGGCGGCACGACGTGGCGCTCCACGGGGCGACGCACTTCATGAGGGCCTCGCCTCCCGCTCGCCGCTGTCGCTGCGCCGCTGTCATCGCAAGCAGCGCAGCGACGAAGCAATCCCCTGCCTCGGGGGCGGAGGCTTGCTTCGTCGCTGCGCTCCTCGCAATGACAGCGGCATGACATGACGGGACGCGAGGGTGGCGCCGATCTGGCGCCGATCGGCAATTCTCCCGTGGTGGTGCTGGTGCGCCCGCAGCTTGCCGACAATATCGGCGCCTGCGCGCGGGCGATGGCGAATGGCGGATTGTTTCACCTGCGGCTGGTGGCGCCGCGTGAAGGGTGGCCGCAGGCGAAGGCCTGGCGCATGTCATCCGGCGCCCACGCCATCCTGGACGCCGTTACGGTGTATGCGACGGTGGCCGAGTCCGTTGCCGATCTGCATCATGTCTTCGCCACCTGTCCGCGGCCTCGGCATATTGTCAAGCCGGTGCTGACGGCGCGCGGCGCGGCGGCGGAACTGCGCGAGATTTGTGGGCGCGGCCTGGCGGCGGGGGTGCTGTTCGGGCCGGAGCGCGCGGGGCTCGACAACGACGACATGGCGCAGGCGGACACGCTGGTGCGGTATCCGCTGAACCCCGCGTTCATGTCGCTGAACCTGGCGCAGGCGGTGATGGTGGTGGCGTACGAGTGGTGGACCGCCGACGAAACGACGCCGCCTCGGGTGTTGATGACGAATGAGACGCGGGTGGCGACCAAGGCGGAGCTGGAGAATTTTCTCTTGCATCTGACGGAACAGCTCGATGCGTGCGGTTTCCTGCGCAATCTGCCGAAACGGCCGGGGATGGTGCGCAATATCAGGCACTTCTTCGAGCGGGGCGAGGTGACCGAGCAGGAGCTGCGCACGCTGCACGGGATCGTAACGGAGCTGGCGCTGGGGCGACGGCAGTTGGGGCGGGTGGAAGAATAGGTGGACTCGCGCACACCTCTCCCGCGCGTTGCGGGAGAGGTGTGCAGCGGCGCGACGGTGCCCTTGGCAATCGTTCCGTGATAGTGTGGAGAATACGGGCTTGCCGCCAAACCGAACGGAGGAACGTCCATGACAGCGACATTGGACTGCACGATCACCAGGCTGTCCGACCACACGGGTGCCGAGGTGCGTGGCGTCGATCTGTCGCGCCCGGTGGATGACACGTTGCGCGCCCGGCTGAACCAGGCGTTTTCGCAGCATTCGGTGCTGGTGGTGCGCGACCAGCATCTGTCGCCGCAGCAGGTGCTGGCGGCGGTGCAGTTGTTCGGCGAGGTTTTTCCGCAGCAGGACAAGAAGTTCTCGCTGCCGGAATGCCCGCTGATCCATTACGTGTCCAATCAGGACAGTTATCCGGACGGGACGCGCTACATCCCGGGCGCCGGATATCACACCGACCACTCGAACGCGGTGGCGCCGCCGAAGGCGACGGTGCTGCACGCGGTGAAGCTGCCGGATCGTGGCGGCGACACGCAGTATGTGAACATGCATCGCGCCTATGAGGATCTGCCGGAAGCGATGCGGCACCGGATCGATGGACTGCGCGCCATCCATGTGTATCAAAGCCGCTACAGCACTCGGAAGCTGATGACGCTGAGCGAGGAGAACCGCAAGGCGGTGCCGGACGCCGTGCTGCATCCGCTGGTGCGGACCCATCCGGAGACGGGGCGCAAGGCAATTTATCTCAATCCGATCCGTATCGAGGGGATCGAGGGGATGCCTGAGGCCGAGGCGTTGCTGCTGCTGGATGAACTGCTGGAGCACGCGCGGCAGCCGCGCTTCGAGTACCGGCATCAGTGGCGCCCGGGTGACCTGGTGATGTGGGACAACCGCTGTCTGTTGCACAAGGCGAACGGCGACTACGACATGACGCAGGTGCGGTATCTGTATCGCATCATGCTGAAGGGCGACGTGCCGGTTTGAAGCCGCAGATGCACCGGCTGACATGACGGAGATCTACGTCGATGCGGATGCCTGCCCGGTGCGTGAGGAAATCTACCGCGTCGCCACGCGGCTCGGGCTGCGCGTCTACGTCGTGTCGAACGGATCGCGGCCGATCCGACCGCCGGGATTGCCTGATGTCAGCATGATCGTGGTCGGTGCCGGCGCCGACATCGCCGACGACTGGATCGCCGAGCGGATCACGGCGGCCGACGTGTGCGTGACGGGGGACATTCCGCTGGCGGCGCGGTGTCTGGCGAAATCTGCCCACGCCCTAACGCACACCGGCAAGCTCTGGACCACCGACAACATCGGCAACGCACTCGCCGGCCGCGCCGTCGCACAGCACATGCGCGAGATCGGCATGACCACCGGCGGGCCGGCGCCGCTGACCCGCGCCGATCGGTCACGGTTCCTCAGCGCGCTGGATCAGGCGGTGCGGCTGGCCGCGGCGACGCCCGGCGCGTAGGCCGCGACCGCACGGCGTCAGACCTGCCGCGCCAACCGCCGCGCCAGCAACCAGCCGGGGATCGCGGAGACCGGCGCGCCCGGCAACATCACCAGCCAGCCGATCGGCGCGCCGTTGATGACCAGACTCATTCCGATGCCGAGCATCATGCCGCCCACCAGCGATCCGATGACTCCGGCGGAGACGCCAAGCCAGATGATGTCCGCGCGCGTGATCATGGCGGAGTGGTATGGCGGGATGTCGGCGGGCACAAGCCTTGCCCCGAGCGTTTGAACCCGGGGGCCGGTGGGAGCGCTGCCGCAGGGCAATCGGATGCACCGCGAGCAGGGAGGCGGACAGCGCGGAGCTTCCTCGGTTTCCCTGATCGCCCGGCGCAACGCCGTCGTGTCTTCTCAGGCGGCCTTGGCTGTCTGCGTCGCGGCGAACTGGTCGTACGCCTCGATCGCCTGCGCTGCGTACATCACCGCGGGGCCGGCGCCCATGTAGACGGCCATCCCCATCGTCTCCATCACCTCGTCGCGCGTGGCGCCTTGCTTCACGGCTGCCTCGGCGTGGAACGCCACGCAGGCGTCACAGCGGATCGCCACCGCGATCGCGAGTGCGATCAGTTCCTTGGTTTTCACATCCAGCGCCTTCGCTTCCAGCGCGGCGCGGGCGAGCGCGGAGAACCCTTTCATCACCTCCGGCGCACCCGCGCGCAGCTCCTTGAGCGCGGGGCTCAGTCCGGCGGCCAGCTCCGGCCAGTTGTTGTGCATGTCGGCACCTCCGGTTGATGCACGCTCCTTATCGTCGCGACGCAACCGGGCCGCATTGATGCGGATCAAACGACGCCGAGGGCCGGCTAGAGCATTTTCGGCCTGACTGGAATTGCCGGCTCCACCTGTCATTGCGAGGAGCGCAGCGACGAAGCAATCCCCTGCGTTGGGGCGGGAGATTGCTTCGTCGCTACGCTCCTCGCAATGACAGGTGGGGGCAATGACAGGTGGGGGCAATGACAGGTGGTGTTTCCGGT
>PLXO01000251.1:2242-77402 GCA_003151425.1 Acetobacteraceae bacterium | reverse complement strand
GCGGAGCCCTGACCTTGCTTTCGCTCACGCGACGGTCCGGCGAACTGCTTGCCCTGCGTTGGTCGCGCCCCGTAGGCTCGGGTCATGCTACGATTTCTGTTACGACGCCTGGCGCTTGCCATCCTGGTGTGCCTGACGGTGCTGGTTGTCAGTTTTACGCTGACCCGGCTGTCGGGTGATCTTGCCATTTCCATTGCCGGGCCGAATGCGACGCCGGAGGATGTCGAGATCATCCGCAAGAATTATGGGTTCGATCGCCCGCTGGTGGTGCAGTTCATCGACTGGGCGGCGCATGCGGCGGAGGGCGATCTTGGTCGCTCCTATGTTTACAAGGCGTCGGTGGCCGACCTGGTCAGGGAGCGTTTGCCGATCACGCTGACGCTTGGCCTGACCGGCCTGGTAATCGCACTGGCGACGGCGATTCCGCTGGGTGTGCTGGCGGCCATGCGGGAGGGCTCGGCGCTGGATCGTGCGATCGGGCTGCTGGCGCTGCTGGGTCAGGCGATGCCCAGTTTCTGGCTATCGCTGGTGCTGATCATCTGGTTTGGGCTGAAGCTGCAACTACTGCCGATTTCGGGTGTGGATACCTGGCAGGGCTATATCCTGCCCGGGATCGTGCTGGCGTTCTCGGCGATTCCGGCGCTGCTGCGGCTGACGCGCGCCGGCATGATTGACGCGCTGGCGTCGGACTACATCCGCACCGCTCGGGCGAAGGGGCTCAGCCTGGCGACCATCGTGCTGAAACACGCGTTGCGAAATGCGGCGATGCCGGTGGTTTCGATCGCCGCGGTGCAGCTTGGCTTCATGCTTGGCGGCTCGATCGTGATCGAGCAGATCTTCGCGCTGCATGGGGTGGGTTATCTCGCCTGGGAATCGATCAGCAAGAACGATTTTCCGGTGGTGCAGGCGGTCGTGCTTCTGCTGGCGATCATCTACATCTTTCTGACGCTGCTGGCGGACGCAATGAACGCGGTGCTCGATCCGCGGTTGCGCGCGGCATGAGGTTTTTCGTCCGCCACCTCGCCACCCTGCTCGGCGCGGCCATTGTCGGCGGCACGCTGGCGGTGGCGATCCTGGCAGCGCTGCTGGCACCGCATGATCCGTTCGCGCAGGACCTGATGCGCCGGCTGGTGCCGCCGCAGTGGCTCGGCGGCACCGCGCTCAATCCGTTCGGCACCGACCAGCTTGGGCGAGACTATCTGTCGCGCCTGATCTACGGCGCCCGCATCTCCATGCTGATCGGCATCATGACGGTGATTACATCGGGAACGATCGGCATCACGCTGGGGGTGCTGGGCGGGTATTTCGGCGGCCGGATGGATGACGCGGTGATGTTCATCATTACCGCGCGGCTGTCGATCCCGTTGATCCTGGTGGCACTGACGGTGGTGGCGCTGGTCGGCAGCAGCCTGACCGTCGTGGTGCTGACGCTGGGGCTGCTGCTGTGGGACCGCTTCGCCGTGGTGGCGCGCACGACGACGATGCAGGTGCGTAACCTTGACTACATCGCCGCGGCGCGGGCGGCCGGAGCCTCGCGCGCGCATATCCTGCTGCGCGAGGTGCTGCCGAACATCGCGTCGCATCTGCTGGTGGTCGCGACGCTGGAGATGGCGCTGGCGATCCTGCTGGAGGCGGCGCTGTCGTTCCTCGGGCTGGGTGTGCCGCCGCCGCTGCCGTCCTGGGGGCTGATGATCGCCGAAGGCAAGGACTACATGTTCTTCAGTCCGTGGGTGATCATGGTGCCGGGCATCACGCTGTTCGTGCTGGTGCTGGGGATCAATCTGCTGGGCGACGGGCTGCGTGAGTTGATGGGCGCGGGGCGCACCCAATGAGCTCCATGCTGTCAATGAGCCCAGCGCTGTCGATCAGCCCCATGCCGCCAATGACGCGGCGCTGCCAATGACCCCCGTGCTCGAAGTGACCAACCTGCGGGTGAGCTTCGGGCAGACCGCGGCGGTGCGTGGCGTGTCGTTACGGATCGCGCGCGGCGAGACGCACTGCCTGGTGGGCGAGTCCGGCTGCGGCAAATCGGTGACCGCGCTCGCGGTGATGGGGCTGCTGGCGCGCGGCGGCGAGCGTCAGGCGGACGTGCTGCGCTTTCATGACCACGATCTGTCGCGGCTGACCGAGCGCGGCATGGCGCGACTGCGCGGCGACCGGTTGGCAATGATCTTCCAGGAGCCGATGACGAGCCTAAATCCAGCCTACACAGTCGGCTCGCAGATGGTCGAGGTGCTGGCGCGCCATCGCGGCTTGGCGCGGCGCACAGCGCGGGCCCGGGCGGTGGAGCTGTTGGCGCGCGTCGGCATCACCGCGCCGGAGCTGCGACTGGGCCAGTATCCGCACCAGCTCTCGGGCGGGCTGCGCCAGCGGGTGATGATCGCGATGGCGCTGCTGTGCGATCCGGATCTGCTGATCGCCGACGAGCCGACGACGGCGCTCGATGTCACCGTGCAGGCGCAGATCCTTCGGCTGCTGCAACGGCTGCAGCGCGAACTGGGTCTGGCGCTGCTGCTGATCACGCACGACATGGGAATCGTTGCGCGCATGGCGCAGCGCGTGTCGGTCATGTACGCCGGGGAGGTGGTAGAAAGCGCGCCGGTCGAGGCGCTGTTCGCCGCGCCGACGCATCCCTATACGCGCGGCCTGCTGGCCTGCATCCCGGTGCCGGGCACGGCGCGGCGGGACGCACCATTGGGCAGCATCCCGGGCGTGGTGCCGCGGATTGCGCCGGGCTTCGCGGGCTGTGCATTTCGCGATCGCTGCGTCCACGCAATGAGCGCCTGCGCCGAGGCGGTGCCGTTGCGACGAATGGCGGACGGGCATGCCTATCTGTGTCGGTTGCCGGAACATGTCGGATGACGGAAGACGTCGGGTGACAGGGGCGCGTCGATACCGCCGGCCGCGCCCTCGCCCCACGCCGGCTGCCGACCGGGGCAACGCAGCGTGACCGCGGCGATCGAGCTACGCAATGTGCGCCGCGTGTTCGCCAGCCGCGCCGGCATGTTCGTACCCGACCGCGTGGTGCACGCGGTAGACGGGGTATCCGTTTCGCTGCCGGCCGGAGACGTGCTGGGTATCGTCGGCGAGTCGGGCTGCGGCAAGTCGACGCTCGCGCGGCTGATCCTGGGGCTGCTGGCACCGAGCGCCGGCGAGATTCTGGTGGATGGCAAACGGCTGGATACGCTGGACCGGCGCGCGCGGGCGCGGCTGATCCAGCCGGTGTTCCAGGATCCGTTCTCCTCGCTCAATCCGCGGCGGTCGGTGCACCAGATCGTCGGACTGCCGCTGGCTGCACAAGGCGACGTTGCGGGGGCGGAGCGGCGGCGGCGTGTGGATGCGATGCTGGAACGTGTCGGCCTGTCCGCTGCGACAGGCGAGCGGCTGCCGTCGGCGCTGTCCGGCGGGCAGCGCCAGCGCGTGGCGATCGCGCGCGCGCTGGTGCTGCATCCGCGCATCGTGGTGTGCGACGAGCCGACCAGCGCGCTGGATGTTTCGGTGCAAGCACAGATCCTCAATCTTCTGGCCGAACTGCGGCGCGATTTGGGGCTGACATATGTGTTCATCAGCCACAACCTGGCGGTGGTGGAGCACATCGCGACCGAGGTGGCGGTGATGTATCTGGGCCGGTTCGTCGAGCACGCGCCGGTGGCGGCGTTGTTTCGCGACCCGCGGCATCCGTACACGCGGGCGCTGCTGGCCTCCGTGCTGACGCCAGAGCCGGGCAAGGGAATTCCCGACGTGGGGTTGGGGGAGAGCTATCCGGACCCGGCGAATATTCCGCCCGGATGCCGATTTCATCCGCGCTGCCCGATGGCGGAGCCGCGGTGCTCCGAGACGGTGCCGATTGGGGTCGCGCGGGGTGGGCGGATGGTGGAGTGCCTGCTGGAGACGGCGTGAAGCGGAGGCAAATCGCCTACTGCGTGTTGGTTATCGTGGTGCTCTGCGTCGTCGTGCTCGAGACGACCGGCGGCGGCGGCGCATATGTCGTCGACCGCGTCACACTATCGGACACCACGCCGTTGCTGTTGCGGTAGGTCGTCTTGGTGGACTCGGTCTGCGTCCCGTCGCCATCGACGATTTTTGCGTTGTGGTTGAACTCAGGGTGCCCGCCGGCGGCGCCACAATCCCCGGCGCGGGTACGATTGTCGTCGTCGTTGTCTGCGCCACGGCGACACAGCACAGCATTCCGAGCGCCGTGGCGCTGGCCAACAGAAGCCGTGTCATGTTGCGTCCTCCAAGGAGCGACCCGCCGAGGCGTTCGGCAGCGCCACAGCAGGTAAATGGCAGCGGGGACATTTGGATGCAGGGAGCGATTCTACACATACAGGTGATCTGGTGCCGCTTCGTAACCGGATTAAAATTCCGGTGGTGCCAGGCAGGCGCGCCGCAGGCCGAGATAGGCGAGCCTCGGACGGTCAAGCCGCCGCAGCCCGCGTCAGTAGCCGAATGCACGCGGCAATGTGGTGGCGATCGCGGGAACGAAGGCGATGACAAGCAGGCAGACCAACAACAGACCCAGATAGCAGAACAGCGGCTTGACCGTTTCCTCCAGCGCCACGTTGCCGATCAGGCAGGCGCCGAGCAGGCCCAGGCCGATCGGCGGCGCGAACAGCCCGATCCCCATGGATACCACCAGCACGATGCCGAATTGCAACGGATCGATGCCGATCTGCGCCGCAACGGGCACCAGCAAGGGGCCGAACAGGATGAGCGCCGCGGCGCCCTCCAGCACGGAACCCATCACAATCAGGATGGCGATCGACACCAGCAGGAACGTTCCGACCCCGGCGGTCTGTGACAGGTGGATCATGAACAGGCCCATCGCGTGCGGAATCTGCTGGATCGTCAGCATGAAAGCGAGCGACTGGGCCGAGGAACAGATGAACAGCACCAGCCCCGAGCGGCTCGCCGCCTGCACCATGCAACGGGCCAGCACGCGCAGCGGCAGCTCATGGAACACCGCGACGCCGGCCAGGATGGCATAGAGCGCGGCAAAAGCCGAAATCTCCGTCGCGGTGGCGTAGCCGAACTTGAAGCCGATGAAGATCATCGCGATGAGGCCGAACGAGACCATGGCGCCGGCCGCGACCCCGCGCTTGCCGCTGAACGTCGCCACTTCGCCAACGAGGCCGGCTTTGGTGCCGAACACGATGGAGGCGATGATCAGGCAAGACGCCATCAGGGCGGCGGGAAGAAAGCCCGCCATGAACAGGCCGCCGATCGACAGATTCGCAACGAAGCCTAGGATGATGAGGTTGATGCAGGGCGGGATCGTTTCGGCCATGACGGCCGATGCGCTCAGCAGCGCGACCGCGTTCCCCGGATTCTGCCGCGATCGTTTGGCTGCCGGTATCAGCACCGAGCCGACCGCGGCCACATCCGCCATCTTCGACCCCGAGATGCCGGAAAACAGCAGCATGGACAAGACCATGACCATGTTGAACCCGCCGCGCATCCCGCCGACGGAACGCCGCAGCATCTCGATCAGCCGGATCGACATCCCGTTGGCTTCCATCAGGTAGCCGACGAGGATGAAGAAGGGAATTGCCAGCATGACGAAGCTGTCGATGCCACGTGCCATCTGCTGCGCCACGATGACGCCGGGCATCGACCCTTCCATCATGACGTAGACCAGCGCCGCCAGCACGAGGACGAAGCCGATGGGCAGCCCGCCGAACAGCGTCACCACGAGAGCGGCCAGCATGAGCGCGCCCGACGAGGGCAGCGTATCGGGCGATACCGCAGCCCACGCCGCGAAGGCGCCGCCAACAATCGCCAGGACCGCCGCCGCTTCGACGATCCGCCGCAGCGGGCGCCGCAGCATGGTCTCGGCGGCGAAGGCGGACATGCACACCATGCCGCCGCCCATCGGGTAGAAGGTCCATTCCAGCGGCAGACCGGACCCGGTCGTCTGGCCCGTGGTCTCCCAGCCCAGCTCCAGCGTGTAGTAGGCAACGTAGAGCGACATCGCCAGGACCAGCAGCGCGCCGACGGCATCGACCGCCTCGCGCAACGAAGGGGGAAGGCGGCGGACGAAATAGGCGATGCCGAGACTTTCGTGCCGCGCCATCGCGCTGGCCGCGCCGAAGAAGCTGGAGCCGACCATCAGGCCGCGTGCCACGTCATCGGCCCATTCGACCGGCGCGTTGAACAGCACGCGCGCAACCACGCAGCCGCTCACCACCAGCAGGTCCACCGCAAGCATGAGTGCGGCGGCGGCGTCGGATATCACCAGCAACGGCCGGGTGATCGGGAACGGGGCGAACGCGGCGGCTTCGGCCACGGCCGCCAACAACCCGGTGGCCAGGCGCGGGGAGATCGCCACCGCCGCAGCGCGGTCAGTCGCAAGGTCGTTCATCTGCGGGGCTCACATCGGGGTGACACGGATCGCATCGGTCCAGTCCACTTGCTGTCAGGCCGTGGTCGCGTGGACGGTGTCGACGATCGGCTTGGCATCCGGGTGGGCCTTCACGAAGGCGGCGGTCTGCGGCAGCGTGGCCTGGCGGAAGGCCTCGCGGTCGCAGTCGGCCACGGTAACGCCCTTCTGCTTGAGCACCTCCAGCGCCTGCTGCTCCACCGCGAGGCCGTGCGCGCGCGTGTCGATGGCCGCCTTGCCCGCGGCATCGAGGAAGCCCTCGCGCAGCTTCGGGTCCATCCGGCGGAAGGTGGCATCGCTGAAATAATTCACCAGCGGCGAGAAGTTGTGCTGCGTCAGCGAATAGAACTTCACCGTCTCGTAGAACTTGCTGGCGAGGATGGTCGGCGGGTCGTGCTCCAGACCGTCCAGCACGCCGGCCTGCAGCGCGGTGTAGATCTCGCCGAACGCAAGCGGCGTCGCGGCGGCGCCCATCAGGCGCAGGCATTCGGTGATGATCGGGTTGGGCAGCGTGCGGATTTTCAGCCCCTTAAGGTCGGCCGGCTCGTGCACCGGCTTCTTGGCCAGCACGCTGCGCGCGCCGAAATTATACGCCCAGCCGATGATGTGGATACTGGCGCCCTTCAGCATCGCGTCCTCGACCGGCTTGGCGGCGCCGGCTTCCAGCGCCTTGGTCTGCAGCGGGAAACTTTGGAACAGGTAGCCAAGATCGTAGACGCCGGCGAGTGGCACCAGGTTGGCGGAAATCGACGTGCCGGACACCATCATGTCGATCACGCCGAGCTTGACCGAGTTGATGACGTCGATCTCCTGCCCGAGCTGGTTGTCGGGGAAGAATTGCACGGTGATCTGCCCGTCCAGGCCATTCGCCTTTAGCGCCTTCAGCAGGAAATCGTAATAGACGCGGCCGTTGGCGTAGCGCGGATCGTTGGGCTGCGAACTGGAGAGCTTCATGGTGATGCCGGCGGCCCGCGCGCGGCCGATGATGGCGGGCGCCGCCACAGCGCCGATCGGCAGCGCGGCTGCATGACGCAGTACGGCACGGCGGGAAACGCCGAGGTTCGACATGGTCGTTCTCCTTGCCCTTAACCCGCCGCGGCTTTCGTTGCGATACGTTGACGGATTGTTGTGGGCGGAGACTAGGCCTGATGCGCATGGGCGACAAGGCGGGCAGGACAATCGGGTGAACGACGGGAAGGTCAGGGCTCCGCCCTGAAACCCGCCTGGGGCGAAGTTCCGGCCTTGCTTTGCTTACGCGATGGCGCCGCTACACCAGTGGCAGTTCGATGCCCTCCACGTCAGCCATTGTCTGTATCGCCGCATCGAACGAGATCTGGTCAGCATTCTCGATCGGCTGCGCGGCCAGCGCCTCGAACAGGGCGTCCTGCTCGAGCAGGAAAGTCCTGCCGTCGCGGAGCCGCGCATATGCGGCCCAGGGAACAAACTTGGTCAGCGGGAACAGCAGACCGCCAAGCGGCGACACATCGACGTTCAATCCGGATACGAACAGGACGTTCTTGCCGTGATAGGCAGGCTCGCGCTGGATGGTGCGATAGGTGCGATCGAACTCGATCTGCGTGTGATAGCGCGCGGCGTCCAACGCCGGGTTGGGTGAGGTGACCAGCGTGGGCATCGCCGGGGCAATCGCCTCCTCCAGCAGATCGTGGCCCTCCGGCCCGACCGCCGGCTGGCGGCGGAAGCAGAACATTTCGGCGGTCAGCAGGTCGCCGATCGGCCGCCTGGCGCCCTGCCAGTCAGCCTCCGGCAGTAACGCAAACAGCGACGGCGCCGCGGCGAACGCCTTCGACGTCGCCAGCACCTGCAACGGATCCGGCTGCGCGGGATCGATGAAGCGGTCGAGCTGCAGGAACAGGCCCTCGGCGCGATGCGGATCGAGCAGGGCGTTGTCGATGAACACCGTCGGCGTGCAGTCGATCGTGCCGAGCTGCACGTCGTTGCGGGCATGGCGGTATTCCTGCTGGTACCAGTCCAGCACGGCCGCCATCTTGCCGCAGTTGGCGCCGAACTCGCCGTGCGCGGTGCGCTGGCGCTGATAGACGCCGAAGCGCTGCCGCTCGGCGTCGTAGCCGACGTGGCTGGCCTGGATGATCACCAAGTCCTCGCCATGATGCGCGTGCGGGCCATGGCGATCGGTCGCCACCTTGCCGCCCACCCGTCCGTGGTCGAACGGGAAGGTGCCGAAATGCTGGGCCAGCAGGATGACCGGATACCCCTGGCTCTCGTCGGAGCAGAACGCGCGCGACGGCATCATCCGACTGCGCTGGAAGCCCAGCGACAGGCAGTAGTTGTAGAGCTTCGGCACGAACTGGCTGTAGCGGATCGCCATCCGGCCAAGCCGGAGGTCGCCCATTATGTGGTGCATGTTCGCGCGTCTTTCTGCATGGCGCCTGAAAGGTGAGGGCCGACGTTAGCGAAACATCGCCTGCGCACCAAACGCCGCAGTGAAGGGCCGGTCGGGGTATTCTCCCCCTCGCCTTGAGGGAGGGGGAGAGTCATCTTCCAACGCCACGCGCCGTCGATGTTTGACGCATTGCAACCGGACGGGCACCGTTATCGATCCAGGCTTCGGTGCGCCGACCGCATGGCTGTCAGCCGTACGACCCGTGTGAACCTGTTGATCAGCAATGGGCACTTCCTCTCGCATTTTTACGTGCTGACCATCGTGCTGATCAATCACGGCCATCCCGAGCTGGTGCTGGTATTGGTCGCGGCGATCCTGCTGGCGAGCCTGCTATGCGTCGGCAGTGCCAAGGCGTCGGCGCGGGCGGCGCCGATGGTGGTATTCGCGGCGGAATGATCACGGCGGCGGCCGCGCCAGAAGGTGGGTGCCGCGGAGCACGGTGACGATGGCCAGGACACGGCCGCGCAGGGTGATCGTGGCTTGGGGCAGGGTTTCGATGCGGTCAAACAACGGGGCCAGGCGGGCGCGGGCGGCGTCCGGATGGTCCAGCGCCAGCAGCAGCACGTCATCGCCGATGAAGCGGGCCGGGTCGTTCGCGAAACTAAATTGCCGCGCGTCCCGGTTGAGGCACAGCACCGTCACCTCGGGCCCGAGCGCGTAGGCGATTTTGCCGGCATCGCGCCAGTTGCTTGCGCCGACCACAAGGCCGCGCTGGGTCAGCAGGCCGCGCGCCGCCAGCTCCGCGCGCAGCGAGGTCCAGTCAATGCCGTCGAGATCCGGATCGCGCTTCGTTGCGGCAGCGACGGCCGGGCCGAGCCAGTCGATCCGGACCTGGGTCGATACGATCGCGATCGCGAGCACGACGAAGCCGGCGGTGGCGACCAGCCCTCGGCGGCCAAGCCAACTCTCGCCGCGCGCCACCGCCTGGCCGAGCAGCGGGAACAGCATCAGGTAGCCGGGCGCTGCCCAGTGGAACAGCACGCGCTGGCTGGACCAGGCGGCGACCAGCGCGAAGCCGAGGATCGGCGGCGCGGCCAGGCAGCACAGCAGCCAGGCGCGCCAGTCGGCGGGGCCGCGACGCAACGCGGTGAACGCGACGCATAGCATCGCGCCCCAGATCCACGGCAGCACGAACAGCGCCTCGCCCGCCGCGACGATGAGCGGGCCCAGCGGATGGAAGCGCAGGCCGGTGGCGCGCTCGCCCTGGAAAGCGAACGACGCCCAGCCGTGTGTCGCGTTCCAGACAGCAACGGGTGCGAACAGCAGCGCCATGAGCAGGACGGCGAACCATGGCGCGGGATGGGCCAGCCAGTGCCGATGCACACGGCTGCTCAACAGATACACGAAGGCGCCGCCGAGCCAGAGGATCGCCGAGTATTTCGAGACCAGCGCCAGCCCAGCGAACAGGCCGCAGGCCAGCCACCACAACATCGCGCGGCGGCCGGTCGCCGGAAGGGCGTGGATCAACGCGAGCGTGGCGGCCAGCAGCGCGCAGTCGAGCGGGCCGTCGGGCAGCACCCAGGTGCCGGCGGTGACGCCGAACACCGGCGACAGATTTAAGAGCAGCGCGGCGTAGAACCCGGCACGCGCGTCCGCAACCTCGGTGCAAAGGCGGAACATCAGCCATGTGGACAGCGCGAATAGCAGGATGAACGGCAGGCGGACGACGATCGGCGCCTCGCTGCCCAGCAGATGCGCGGCACCCCAGGACAGCCACCACGACGCCGGCGGATGGTCGAAGTAGCCGAGCCTGAACACGCGCCCGGCGGCAACCATGTAGCTCTCATCGACGCCGAGCCCGAGCGCCCAGCCGAAGCCAATCCGAACTGCTGTCGCGATCAGGATCAGTAACAGGATCGCGTGTGTGGATCCAAGCGGCGTCTCCCGCGATGCGGGAGAGGCGTCGTCGGAAGAGCGCCTCAGGCCTCCACCACCTTCTGCATCTGCACGCCCAGTCCCTCGCACGACAGCCGCATCACGTCGCCGACCTTGAGGAACACTGGCTGCGGCTTTACTCCCTGGCCGACGCCCGGCGGGGTGCCGGTGGCGATGACGTCGCCCGCGTGCAGCGTAATGAAGTGGCTGACATAGCTGACCAGCTTCACCACGCCGAAGACCATCGTTTTGGTGGTGCCGTTCTGCATCCGCTTGCCGTTCACCTCGGTCCACAGCGGAACGTTCTGCGGATCGGGGACCTCGTCCTTGGTGACCACCCAGGGACCCGTCGGGCCGAACGTGTCGCAGCCCTTGCCCTTGTCCCAGGTGCCCGCGCGTTCGAGCTGGAACTCGCGCTCGGAGACATCGTTGCACACGCAGTAGCCGGCGACGTAGTCTATGGCGTGGTTTTCCGGCACGTAGCGCGCGGTCTTGCCGATGACGATGCCGAACTCGACCTCCCAGTCGAGCTTCTTGGAGCCGCGGGGCATCTTTACGTCGTCGTTCGGACCGCATAGCGCGCCGAGCGACTTCAAGAAGATGATCGGCTCCTTCGGCAGCGGCATGCCGGCCTCCGCCGCGTGGTCGGCGTAGTTCAGCCCGATGCACACGTAGTTCACCGGGCGGGCAACGCAGGAGCCCAGACGCACGCTGGCGTCGACCTTGGGCAGCGTTTTTGGATCGATGCCCGCGATCATCTGCAACGCCGAGGCAGAGAGCGCGTAGCCGTCGATGTCGCGCACCACGCCGGCAAGGCAACGAATGTCCCCGGCGGCATCGAGCAGTCCCGGCTTCTCGGCCCCGATCGGGCCGTAACGCAGCAGCTTCATGGCGATCCTCTCCCTGTCTGCAAAGTCCAGTGGCTACAAAGTCCAGCCACCGTCGATCACGACGGCTTGGCCGGTGACGAACTGTGCCTCGTCCGACCCGAGATAGACCGCCAACGCGGCGATCTCCTCCGGCGTACCGAGGCGGCCCATCGCCTGACGGGCGAGGAAGGCGCCACGCGCCGCTTCCACCGAGCCGGCCTGCTGCGCATTGGCCGCGATGCGCTCGTCCAGGCTTGGCGTGTGCACCGTGCCCGGGCAGATGCAGTTGCAACGAATGCCCTGCTTCACGTAGTCGACCGCGACCGACTTGGTCAGCCCGATGATCGCCGCTTTGGTGGTGCCGTAGATCGCCCGCGACGGTGCGGCTTTGATGCTGCCGGCGGCGGAGGCCATGTTGACGATCGCACCATGGCCGCGCGCCAGCATGCCCGGCAGAAAGGCGCGGATGGTGCGGAACATCGAGCGCACATTCAGTTCGAAGGCAAAGTCCCACTCCGCCTCGGTCGCCTCCAGCACGGCGCCCTGGTGCACGAAGCCGGCGCAGTTGAACAGGATGTCGACCGGGCCGGCGGCCGCGGCCGCGTCGGCGATGTCGGCGGCATGCAGCACGTCGAGCTTCGCGGTGCGAATGCGATCCGAGGCGATCCGATGCACCAAGGCTTCGTCCACGTCTGTGGCGATCACCGTTGCGCCCTCGGCGGCGAAAGCCAGGGCGGTGGCGCGGCCGATGCCCTGGCCCGCGGCGGTGACGAAGGCGGTCTTGTTGGCAAGGCGTCCGGACATCACGCACTCCCCAGCTTGGTCAGGCGCCCCAGCTTGGTCGGATACTCTGTGAGGTGCTCGCGTCGATACGAGCTTTCCGCGGTCAACGGAAGGCCCGGCGGATGCGGCCCCAATCCTCGATCATGTGCTCCTGGCCCGGCGGGATCGACACCACGGCCTGGCTGAACCCTGCGTCGGCCAGAGCGGCGACGCGGGCTTTGATCTCCCGCTCGGTGCCGGTGAGGCTGGTGCGTCTGATCATTTCGGCGGTAATGAAGTTGCGTTCGTCGGGGCGGACGAACATCAGATGGCCGCGGTGGTTGGCGAGGTAGTAGGCGGCGGCCGGCTGGAAGCCGCGCGCATGCGCCACATAGGCTTCGACCGAAGCGGCAAATTCGGGTCGCATTGCCAACGGTGCAGGATAGTCGGCAAGCGCGGTGTCGGCAGCGCGGTGCAGCAGCATCGCCGCGCGCGGTCCGGCCACCGCCATGCCGCGCGGGCCATCCGCCGGCTCATTCTCGTCGAGCACGGCACCGCCGATCCAGGCGACGGCGGTCAGGTCCTCGCGCGCGCGCCCGGCCTGGGACCACGCGGCGTGCATCTGCGCCAATGTTGCGGTGCCACGTTCGACATCGGCGACGTTGTCGATCCAGCCGGCACCGAGTTTCGCGGTCAGCGCCCGCGCCTTCGGGCCGGAGGCAGCGATGAACAACGGCATCGGATCGTCGATGTTGATCAGGCCGAGTTCCGGGTTCAGCAGCCGGATCGCCCGGCGCTTGCCTTCGACGGCGAACTCCACCGTTTCGCCGCGCCACAGCGCCTGGACGACGCGGATGTACTCTTCCATGTCGGCGAGCTTGACAGCACCAAGGCCCATGGTGCGGCGCCCGGTAAAGCCGGTGCTGATGCCGAACACGATGCGCCCCGGCGCCAGTTTGTTCAGCGAGGCGAAGGCGGTGGCGGCGACCGGGGCGATGCGGTTGGACGGGATCAGCACGCCGGTGCCGAGCTTTATCCGTGTGGTCTTCATCGCCGCCGCGGCCATGGCGACGAACGGATCGGCGCTGAGCATCTGGGTGTCGAAGAACCAGGCGTTGGAGAAGCCGAGTTCTTCCGCCCGGCGAACGAGGCGCCAGGAGTCCGCGGCGGTCGGAATGGCGATGCCGAATTGCATGGAAGACCCCCGCAATGTGTTCTGACCGACTTAAGGATCGATAACGTTCTATTAGTGCACTAACTTAGCTGCGACGATATGCTTGCCTTGCATGTGCCACGCGCGATGCCAGGACAGTTCCCGGCAATCCCGTGGCGGCGTCACGATATTCGCTTTACGGAATGTAGTAGCCACCTGAAACGACAACGGTTTCGCCGACCATATACCGGTTACGTGATGACACCAGGAACAGGATCACCTCGGCGATGTCTTCGGGTTCGGCGGCGCGACCGATCGGCGTTTCGGCTGCGAGGGACGGAAGAAAGCCCGCCCTCTTGGCAGTCTCTGTGGCGATCGGCCCCGGCGCGATGCCGTTCACCAGGATACCCAATGGCGCCGCTTCCAAACCGAACGACTTGGTAAGGCTGACGACGGCGGCCTTTCCCGCCGCATAGTGGGCGTTCTTTGGATGCGCCTTGAATGCATCGATCGACGCCAGGTTGACGATCCGCCCCTGCTTGCGCCCGCGCATGTGCGCTACCGCGGCCACCATCATGTGGTAAAGTCCGCGAACGTTGACGCCGAGGCTGGCGCTCCAGTCGTCGTCGGTGATTTCAAAGATCGGCCGCCTCGGGTAGATGCCGGCGTTGTTGACCAGGCCGTCAATGTGGCCAAATTCATCGACCGCCTTGGCAAACAGTGCGTGCGCCTGGTCGCGGGACGTGATGTCGCCGACAATACCGATCGCATTGCCACCGATCGCCTTGATGTCGTCAACGACCGCCTGCGCCCCGGCTTCGTTCATATCGAGCACGGCCACGCCTGCGCCCGCCTTTGCCAGCGTCATGGCGGTCGCCCTGCCAAGTCCGCCGGCGGCGCCGGTAATGACGACGTTCTTTCCGTTCATGGTGGAGAGTCTCCTCTAATTCGACATCTCGCGGACAGGCACGGAAACCAATGCTCCGACGGAATGTTCGTAGCCAGTGCAAGCGCATGGCAATCTGGAGAAGCGGTCGGCAGCGGCTTCGGAACGTTCCATCCGGGCTAAGCCGGCCGCGCGGTGATGTGGCTGCGGAACGTCAGCGGATCGCTGATCCGCGGGTATGGCTCCCAACTGCCCCCGGTGCCGTGGACGCGCACCTCGCCATAGCCCAGGATGCGTCCGAGGATGGATTGGTCCACGTCCACGCTTTCCACCGCGGCCAGGTTCATTTCGACTGTGCGGCGGCGTATCAGCCCGTCCTTGTAGATCACCCGGCGGTTGGTCACAGCGAATTCCGTGCTGGCACGGTCGATGAACCCGATCAGCCAGAACCACAGCGTGACGACACCAACGACGCCGGCCGCGACGAGCAATGCCTTCGCCGCTGCGGGTTCCTCCGGCGGAACGAATTGGGAGCCGATCAGCAGCGCCAGGCCGACAATCGCGCATAGAATGGCGCGCATATAGACGAACCAGTGCCGCGTGGTGCTGTACACCAGCGTCTCGTCCGGTTGCAGAACGCGTTGAACGTAGCTCATCGTTGCACCAAACGATGTTGAACTCGGCCGGACCGGCAACGCGACCGGAGTCGGCGACGCGATCCGGATCGGCGTTCGTGCGGGGTCCTCGATTTCATGGTCAATGGTTGTTCCTCGACTCGCCGCGCGTCTCGATCACGTTCAAATAGAGCGTCGCCGGCTCCAGACACGCGCCCTTCCCCAACTGCCCTACCATCGACCGGTAGATCTCCTCCCACGGCGTCATATTCACCAGCCGCGGCGGCGTCCAGGCCGCGCGGCGTGATTCAAGTTCACCCGGCGGCAGCAGCACGTCCACCTTGCGCGTATTCAGATCGATCCGGATCCGATCCCCCGTCTGCAGCAGTGCCAGCCCGCCGCCCACCGCGGCCTCCGGCGACACGTTCAGGATCGACGGTGACCCCGAGGTCCCCGACTGCCGCCCATCCCCCATGGTCGGCAGCGTCATCACCCCGCGCTTCAACATCGCAGCCGGCGGCTGCATGTTCACCACCTCGGCGCTGCCCGGATAGCCCACTGGCCCGCAGTTGCGGATGATCAGCACCGACTGCTCCTCGACGCCAAGGTCGGGGTCCTCGATGCCGTGATGGTAGTCCTCCGGCCCCTCGAACACGATCGCCTTGCCCTCGAATACGTTCGGCCGGTCAGGATTGGACAGGAAACGGCGGCGAAAATCCTGGTCGATGACGCTGATCTTCATCACTGCGCTGTCGAACAGATTGCCCGACATCACGACATAACCCGCAGCCGCCAGCATCGGTGCGCCGTAAGAACGGATCACCTCGCGCTCACCGTCCGGCACGCCTTTCAAATTATGCGCCAAGGTCTTACCGGTGACCGTCATCGAGTCGCCATGCAGCTTGCCGGCGGCCAGCAGCTCCTTTAGTACCGCCGGCACGCCGCCGGCGCGATGGAACCTCTCGCCCAGGAACCGCCCGGCCGGCTGCAGATCGACCAGCAGCGGAATATCCGGCCCCAGGCGCTGCCAGTCGTCCAGCGTGTGCGCCACCCCCATGTGCCGCGCGATCGCCACCATGTGGATCGGGCAGTTCGACGACGCACCCAGCGCCGCCGCGGCCACCACTGCGTTCTCGAACGCCTGTTTCGTCATGATGTCGGACGGGCGCAGGTTCTCCTTCACCATGTCCACGATGCGCTTGCCGGTCTCGAACGCCATCCAGCCGCGCTCGCGATACGGTGCCGGAATGGCCGCGCAGCCCGGCAGCGACATCCCCAGCGCCTCGGCCAACGAATTCATCGAGGTCGCCGTCCCCATCGTGTTGCAATGCCCCACGGAGGGCGCGGAAGACGCCACCATCTGCATGAATTCGTCGTAGCCGATCTTACCCTCGGCGAAGAGTTTCCGTCCCTCCCAGACGATCGTGCCGGAGCCGGACAGACGTCCCTGCCACCAGCCGTCCAGCATCGGCCCACCGGACAGCACGATCGCCGGGATGTTCACCGTCGCCGCCCCCATCAGGCAGGCCGGCGTGGTCTTGTCGCAGCCGGTCGTCAGCACCACGCCGTCGATCGGATAGCCATGCAGCACCTCGACAAGACCGAGATACGCCAGGTTGCGGTCCAGCGCCGCGGTCGGGCGCTTGCCGGTCTCCTGGATCGGATGCACCGGGAACTCCAGCGGCACCCCACCCGCGGCGCGGATGCCGTCGCGCACGCGGCTCGCCAGTTCGATGTGATGCCGATTGCATGGCGACAGATCGGACCCGGTCTGCGCAATACCGATGATCGGCTTGCCGCCACGCAGTTCGTCCGGCGTAATGCCGTAGTTCATGTAGCGCTCGAGATACAGCGCGGTCATCGCCGGATCGGCCGGATCGTCGAACCAGCGCCGGCTTCGCAGGCGCCTGCCGTCTCCGCCGTGATGTGCCGCCATGATGCTGTCCTCGTATGTCCGCCGGTCTGTCCAGCGGCTACTTCGCCATGACCTTCCGCGGTGGCGTTTGCACCACCGGCGCCAACGCCGCTGCGCCGAACGACGCCGCCCGCCGCTCATTCGCGACCGGCCCATACGTGGTCGTCCTTTGCCGCGGTACGCGTCCGATCGAGCTGATCAACGCCTCCATCGCCTCGGGCGGAAACTCCTGCCCGTGCTGCGTTCCCGCCGCACGCGAGATGCTCTCGTTCATCAGCGTCCCGCCAAGATCGTTCGCCCCGGCGTTCAAACACAGCGCCGCGCCTTCCGGCCCCATCTTCACCCACGAGGTCTGGATGTTCGTGATCAGCGGATGCAATACCAGCCGCGCCACCGCATGCATCAGCACCGCCTCGCGCACCGTCGGGCCCTTTCGCGCCATCCCGCGCAGGTACATCGGCGCTTCCATGTGCACAAATGGCAGCGGAACGAACTCGGTAATGCCGCCGGTTTCCTCCTGCAAGTCGCGCAGCACCAGCAGGTGCCGCGCCCAGGAGATCGGCCGCTCTACATGTCCATACATGATCGTGGACGTCGTCCGCAGTCCCAATTTATGCGCCGCGCGCAGCACATCCACCCACTGCGCGGTATTCACCTTGTCCGGACAGATCACCGCCCGCACCTCGTCATCGAGGATCTCCGCCGCCGTTCCCGGCAACGTCCCCAACCCCGCCGCTTTCAGATCGGCCAGGAACGAGGACAGGCTGCGCCCCAGCGTCGCCGCTCCCTGCGTCACTTCCAATGGCGAGAATGCGTGCATGTGCATTCCCGGCACCGCTTGCTTGATCGCGCGGCAGATGCCCAGATAGGTCTCGCCGGTATAATCCGGATGGATACCGCCCTGCAGACACACTTCCGTGGCACCACGTTCCCACGCTTCTTCCGCCCGGCGAACGATCTCCTCCAGCGCCAGGTCATACGGCGTGCCGCGCAACGCATCGTGCGTCTTCCCCTTGGAGAAAGCGCAGAATTTGCAGCGGTAGTAACAGATATTCGTATAGTTGATGTTGCGGTTCGTGACGTAACGAACGACCTCGCCGCTGACCGCCTGGCGCAGCTCGTCCGCCGCCGTCAGCACCCGCTGATAGTCCAGGTCGCGCGCACCAAACAGACGCACGATCTCTGCTTGATCGAGCCGCCGCCCCCCCATCGCCTTGGCAATGACCGCTTCCACCTGCGGATCGACCTCGGACAGCAGCGGCGCCGGCTGGCGCGGGATCGTCGTCAATCCCGGCGCCCAGTCATCGTCGCGCGCCCATCCGTCCGCATCGATCGCGCGCCGCACCCGCGTCGCGATCGCCGGCGCCAGCCACCGCTCCGGCGCATGCGCATAAGTCGGATACACCGGCAACCGCTGCACCAAAATCTTGCCAAAGCCCGCCGTCCGTTCCGCGAGCGTGGCGATTTTCGGCCACGGCGCCTCGGGGTTCACATGATCCGGCGTCACCGGCGACACACCACCCCAGTCATCGATCCCCGCGCCGATGAGTTTCTCATAGACCCCAGGCGAGAGATTCGGCGGCGCCTGCACGTGCACATCCGCGGGCAGGATCAGCCGTGCCGCGGCGATGCTCCACAGCAGGTCCTCCAGATCGGGCTCCGGCGCGTCCGCCCGTTTCGTTTTCGGCTTGGCGCGGAAGTTTTGCACGATCACTTCCTGGATGTGCCCATGCGCGCGATGCAGCTCGGCGATCGCCGCCAGCGACTCCAATCGTTCCGCCCTCGTCTCGCCGATACCGATCAGGATGCCAGTGGTGAACGGTACCGCCAGCTCGCCGGCCTGGCGCATCATCTCCAGCCGCACCTCGGGCAGTTTGTCGGGTGAGCCGTAATGCACGCCACCCGGTTCGCACAGCCGCGCGCTGCTGGATTCCAACATGATGCCCATGCTGGCCGAGACTTCTCGAAGTGCCGCGATCTCGTCACGCGTCATCACGCCCGGGTTCAGATGCGGCAGCAAACCGGTTTCTTCCAGCACCAGTGCGCACATCTCGCGCAGATAGTCGATCGTCGTCGCGTGCCCGCGCGCCGCCAGCGCCTCGCGCGCCGCGCTGTAGCGCAACTCCGGCTTGTCCCCCAGCGTGAACAGCGCCTCCGTGCAGCCCGTCGCGGCACCCGCGCGCGCAATGGTCAGTACGTCCTCCGGTGACAGATACGCCGGACGTCCGGCACGCGGCCGCTCCGCGAAGGTGCAGTAATGGCACACGTCGCGACACAGCTTCGTCAGCGGAATGAACACTTTTCGCGAATAGGAAACCAACCGCCCATAGGTCGCGTCACGCCGGGCCGCAGCCGTCGCCATCAGCTCCGGCAGCGGCGCACGGGAAATCCAGCCGATCAGGTCGTCGTCGTGTGTCATGAACTGCGTACCACCGCTTCGCTTACACGCTGCATCACGTCCAACGTTTCCTCGATCGTCGGGCGTTGCAGATACAGGATCACGTGCCGCGCCCCGGCCTCGGCCATCGCCGCCGCATCTTCCTGCCAGTCCGCGATCGCGCCGGTGAACAACTGCCGCTCGCCATCCGGCCCGGTCTGCGCGGTTTCGTTCGGTGGCAGGAACCATAGGTAGCCCACATCCACCGACGTCGGATCGCGCCCCGCCTTCTCCACGACGCGTCGCATCCCGTCGACGCCATTCTTCAACCGCTCCGGCGTGTTCAGTTTGATCTGCTGGTTGTTCGACACCGGATACCACGCATCGCCAAACTGCGCGACGCGGCGCAGCGCCGGCGGACTTTCGCCGCCCACCCAGATCGGTGGGTGCGGTTTCGACGTCGGTTTCGGCTCGAACATCATGTTCGTGAACTTTGTGTGTGTGCCCTCAAATGTCGGGCGCGCCTCGGTCCACAGCGTCTTCCATGCCTGCAGATACTCATCCGTCACCGCGCCGCGGTCGGCATAGGGTGGCGTGCCCAGCGCCTCGAACTCCTCACGCATCCAGCCCGACCCCACTCCGGCGATCACCCGTCCGCCTGACAGCACATCAGCCGTAAGGAACAGCTTCGCCGCCAGCACCGCAGGCCGATATGGCACCACCGCGACCGAGGTCAACAGCTTGATGCGCTGCGTGCACGCGGCCAGGAACGCCAGCGTCGCGATCGCATCGAAGCATTCCCCGGTCGGGGCGCCCGGCCAGATGCCGTCGGCCGTATATGGATAACGCACGCCGCTCTGCACCGGCACCACCAGATGGTCGGCGACGCCCAGATACGCATAGCCCAGCGCCTCAGCCCGCTGCGCCAACGTTATGATGTTCTCGCGCGAGGCCAGGCAGCCGCGCGTGCCGAAGTGAATCCCGAAGTCCATGCGCTTCCCCCCCCGGCAGCATCGTGCCCTCCGCACCACGCCGATCCATCACACGCCAGCATCGCCCGCTTGGCCATCGTGTGCTATCGACGATTCAAGTGCAATTCAAGCCGGAGGAACAAATGCAGATCGGATGCAGTGCCCCCACCAGCGGACCCCTGATCGCGCCCGACAGCCTGGTGCGCATCGCCACCGAAGCCGAGGCGCTCGGCTTCGACTACGTCACCGTCAGCGACCACGTGATCATCCCGACCAGCATCGCGTCGCGCTATCCCTATTCGGAGTCCGGCGAGTTCCCCTCCGGCGCCGCTGCGCCGCGGCTGGAGCAGCTCACCACCGCAGCCTTCATCGCCGCCGCGACTTCGAAGCTGCGCATCGTCACCTCGGTGATGGTCGTGCCACACCGCCCCGCCGTGCTGACCGCAAAGATCCTGGCGACGATCGACTATCTGTCGAAGGGTCGCCTCACCCTCGGCATCGGCGCCGGCTGGTGCGAGGAAGAATTCGTCGCCATCGGCACGCCGCCGTTCGCCGAACGCGGCGCGGTAACCGACGAATGGATGGCGGTGTGCAAGGAGCTGTGGACCGCCGACCATCCGAAGTTCGATGGCAAATACGTGAAGTTCTCCGACGTACTGTTTCCACCGAAGCCGGTCCAGCAACCGATCCCGATTTGGATCGGAGGTGAGAGCGGCCCCGCCATGCGTCGCACCGCTGCCTATGGCGATGCCTGGTATCCGATCGGTACCAACCCGCAGTTCCCGATGGACACGTTGACCCGCTACAAGGCGGGCGTTGCCAAACTGCGCGGCATGGCGGAGAAAGCCGGCCGCCCCGCCGCCGCCGTCGGTCTCGCCTACCGCGTTTCCTCCAATCCGGAAGCGCAACCGAAAGGCACCGTCAACGGCGAGCGCAAGCTCTTCACCGGCGCCGCGGCCGACTTCGTCGGCGACATCAAGGCGCTGTCCGAGGTCGGCGTCACCGCGTTCGACTTCGGCTTGTTCGGCGCGTCGCTGTCCGCGACACTCGATAACATGAAGCGCTTTCGAGACGACATCATGACGAAAGTCCGCTAGCCAAAGGGTTCAAAGTCGGAGGCGCGCCATGCAGCTCGGCATCACGGTCGACATGTCGGGTCCCACGCCGAAGCTGGATATGGAGCGGGTGCTGGAAGCCGAGCGCCTCGGCTTCTCCCAGGTCTGGACCGGCGAGGCGTACGGCACCGATGCCGTCACGCCGGTGACCTGGATTCTTTCTCGCACGACAAAGATCAAGGCAGGCACGGGGATCATGCAGATCCCCGCGCGCACCCCCGCCTGCACGGCGATGACCGTGATGACGCTGCAGATCCTGTCGAACAATCGTTTCTTGTGCGGTCTCGGCGTGTCCGGCGCGCAGGTGGTGGAAGGCTGGCACGGCGTGCGCTTCGGCAAGCCCATGACGCGCACCAAGGAATACATCGCGATCATCCGGCAGGTGCTGCAACGCACGGCGCCACTGGAATTCCACGGCGAGGAATACGTGATCCCGTACGCCGGTCCGGATGCCACCGGCCTCGGCCGGGCGCTGCGCAGCGTCACGCACGGCAATCCGGATATTCCGTTCTACCTGGCGTCAATCACACCTGCCGGCCTGCGCACCGCCGGTGAATGCGCCGACGGCGTGCTGCCGATCTTCTATTCGCCCGAGCAGCCACAGGTCGTATCGGCACCGATCCTGGACGGCATGAAGAAAGCCGGCCGGCCGCAGACGCTGGCGAACTTCGATGTCGCCCCCTACGTCCGTGCGAAGCTCGGCCCCGACGTAGCCGCCTGCCGCAACGCGATCCGCCCCGAACTCGCACTGTATATCGGTGGCATGGGGGCGCGATCGAAAAACTACTACAACGACGTCGCCATCAAGCTTGGCTATGAGGGCGCGGCGAAGACCATCCAGGACCTCTATCTCGATGGCAAGAAAACCGAAGCCGCCGCCGCAGTGCCCGACAAGCTGATCGACGAGATTTCCCTGGTAGGGCCTGCGGACCGGATCAAGGACCGACTCGCCGCCTGGCGGCAAGCGGCGAAGGATCGCTCCGTTGGTACCATGGTGCTGAAGGGCGCCAGCATCGAGGTGATGCGCGTGGTTGCGGAGGCGGTGCTATAACCGGTGCGAACGGATGCTTCCCTCCCGCCCTCCGTCATGCCCGGGCATAACGGAGGGGCGCCAGTATTGGCACATTGCCGTCCTAACCGAACGCCCTTGGGGACAGGCCCGGCCATGACACGAAGGTGCAATCAGAGGAAACGCCAATGAGCGACACGCCACTCGTCACCCTCACTCGCGAAACGGATATCGGTGTCATCACCGTCAACTACCCGCCGGTCAACGCGCTCGGCCCGGGAGTCGTCGAGGGCATCATCGACTGCCTGAAACAGGGTTTCGCCGATCCGGCAATCACCGCGATGGTCCTGATCGGCGCCGGCCGCAGCTTCATCGCCGGCGCCGACATCCGCGGCTTCGGCACAGGTCGCAAGCGCCTGCCACTCGGCGAGCGCATCTACGATATTCTCGACGCCAGCACGAAACCAGTCGTCGCGGCGATCCATGGCTACGCTCTCGGCGGTGGGCTGGAAATCGCGCTCGCCTGCAACTACCGCGTCGCGATTGACAGTGCGAAGGTCGGCCTGCCGGAGGTGCTGATCGGCATCCTTCCCGGCGGCGGCGGCACGCAACGCCTGCCACGCCTGGTCGGCCCGCAAGCGGCGATGGACATGATCGTCACGGGCCGCCACGTCCCCGCGCGCGAAGCCGGCGAGCTCGGTATTGTCGACGAAGTCATTCCGGATACCGCAGGCCTGCGTGACAGCGCCATCGCCTATGCACGCCGCATCGCCGCCGTCCGCCCCCTGCCGCGCGTGCGCGACCGCGAGGACAAGCTCATCCAGGCCAAACTCGACCCCAGCATCTTCGACGCGATGCGCAAATCCATCGCCCGCCGTGCGCGCAATCAGAAGGCGCCGTACCACTGCATCGCCGCGGTCGAAGCCGCCTGCACGCTGCCGTTCGACGATGGCATCCGTCGGGAGTCCGAACTATTCCGGGAACTGGAAAATTCCGACGAAGCCCGCGCCCTGCGCTACGCCTTCTTCGCCGAACGCGAGGTCGCCAAGCTGCCTGACCTGCCGCGCGACGTCACCGCCAAGCCGTTCAGCAACGCCGCCGTGATCGGCGCCGGCACCATGGGCGGCGGCATCGCCATGAGCTTCGCCGATTTCGGTATTCCAGTAAAAATCCTAGACTCCACCAAGGAAGCGCTCGACCGTGGCATGGAGCGCATCCGCAACAACTACGCCACCTCCGTCAAACGCGGCAGCTTGGCCGAGGACGAGATGCAGCACCGCCTGGCCCGCATCGAACCCGTCAGCGGCTACGATGACATCAAGGACGCCGACATCGTCATCGAAGCGGTGTTCGAGGAGATGGACGTCAAGAAACCCGTCTTCGCCAAACTTGATGCGGTAATGAAGCCGGGCGCGCTACTGCTGTCCAACACCTCTGCGCTCGACATTGACGAGCTCGCCGCGATGACGCATCGCCCGGGCGACGTCGCCGGCGCGCACTTCTTCAGCCCCGCCAATGTCATGAAGCTGCTGGAAGTGGTGCGCGGCGCCAAGACCTCCCCCGAAACGTTGCTGTCCGCCACGCAGATGGGCCGCAAGATCGGCAAGATCGCCGGTGTCGCCGGCAACTGCGACGGCTTCCTCGCCAACCGCTCGCGTGCCCCGTTCAACACCGAAATGGTTATCCTGTTGGAGGAGGGCTGTCTGCCGGAGCAGGTCGACAAGGTGATGGTCGATTTCGGCTATCCGATGGGCCCCTTCGCGGTCGGCGACCTGGCCGGCCTCGACATCAGCGCCGCCGGCCGTCGCCGTCGGGCCGCCGCCAACCCCAACTACCGCAAGTTGCCGATCGCCGACCGCCTGGTGGAGCTCGGCCGCTACGGTCAGAAAACCGGCGCCGGCTGGTATCGATACGAAAAAGGCGACCGCGCGCCGCACCCCGACCCGGAGGTCGCCGCCATCATCAAACACGTCTCCACCGAAATGAACGTGCCACGACGCGGGTTCACCGACCAGGAGATCCTGCGCCGCCTGCTGTTTTCTTCGGTCAACGAGGCCTGCAAGATCCTGGAGGAGGGCATCGCCTATCGCGCCAGCGACATCGACGTAATGTGGCTGCACGGCTTCGGATTCCCGCGCTACCGCGGCGGCCTGATGTTCTGGGCCGACGGCATCGGCGTGCGCGATGTTTACAACCAGATCGCCGCCTGGCATCAGCAATATGGCGAGCGTTGGGCGCCCGCGGCCCTCCTGCGCCAATTGGCCGAATCCGACACCCCCTTCCGGGAGGCAAAACCCGGACGGTGAGCCACCGACGGCGAGATTGACGCTGGTGAAACCGCCTGCCTATCTTGTGGCCAAGACTTAAAGCACGTCGCCTGCTTCGATCGGGCGCTCAGGAGGGAGTCGTCCAGGTTGGTTGACGCAGTGCGCCTGCTGCAGCTTATCATCAATGGAGCCGCCGCAGGCTGCATCTACGGCTTGATCGCTCTTGGGTTCGTCCTGATCTACAAGGCGACCGAGATGATCAACTTCGCCCAGGGCGACATCATGATGCTGGGCGGTTTCTTCGCTTTCGCATTGATCGCTCATTTCGGCCTGAACTACTGGGTCGGCGCGCTACTGGCGGTCGCCATCACCGCGGCGTTCGGCTTCGCGCTGGATGCGCTGATCCTGCGCCGCGTCATCGGCCAGCCGCAATTCACCGTCGTGATGCTGACGCTCGGCCTCGGCTTCATCTTCCGCGCGGCGGCCGGCATCACCTGGGGCTACGATTCGGTCGGCTTCGAAACACCGTTCACCAACCGCACCGTCAAGCTGGGCGGGCTGGTGCTGGGCGCAGACAACCTGTCCATCATCGTCGGCACGGTGCTGCTCTGCGCAGTGCTGTATGTGTTCTTCAGTCGCACCCGGCTCGGCGTGGCGATGCAGGCCGCGTCACAGAATCAGCTCGCCGCCTACTACATGGGAATCCCGGTTCGCACTGTGTTTTCGCTGATCTGGGCAATCAGTTCCGGGGTCGCGGCGGTCGCGGCAATTCTGTTGGCGCCGGTATCGATGATCGATGTGAACATGGGCTTCCTGGGAATCAAGGCCTTTGCCGCTGCGGTGCTGGGCGGCTTCGGATCGATCCCCGGCGCGCTCGTCGGCGGTGTGATCGTCGGCATCAGTGAACAGTTGGCCGGCTATTACCTGCCGGCCGGTTTCCAGGAAGTGACGGCAAATGTCGTGCTGCTGGGTACCCTGGTGCTGCGGCCGCAGGGCCTGTTTTCCGACGCCTTGCGCAAGCGGGTATAGCGTCATGCGCACTCTGTTCCGCACCAGTTACAAGCAGGATCTTCGGCTCTGGCGCCACAACGGCGACCTGTTCTGGTACGGCCTGCTCGGCGTCGCACTGCTGCTGATCCCCGTCACGCTGGGCGAGTTCTATGTGGGCGAGATGGGCGGCGTGTTCATATTCGCGATCGCCGGCGTCGGCCTGATGCTGCTGACCGGCTACACCGGCCTGGTCAATCTGGGCCATGCGGCCTTCCTGGGCATCGGTGCCTATACCAACGCGATTCTGCTGCATGCCGGGGTGCCGTTTATCGTAACGCTACCGGCGGCCGGCGTGATGGCGGCAATCGCCGGCGTGGCGATCGGCATCCCGACCCTGCGCATGAGCGGCCTGTATCTCGCCATCGCAACGCTCGCATTCGGCGCGATTGTTGGCACCGTCTTGCAGAAATGGGATTCCGTTACCGGCGGGTTCGACGGATTCGCGGTGCCCACGCCGAGCATTTTCGGCTGGCCGATCGAGGGCGCGACCGGCGTCTACTACCTGTCGCTCGCGGTGCTGGTATTCGTGCTGTGGGTCAGTGCCAACGTGCTGCGCTCGCCGCTCGGCCGCGCGATGGTGGCGATTCGCGACAGCGAGATCTCGGCGCAAAGCATGGGCATCAATCTGGCGCTGTACAAGACCGTCGCCTTCGCGATCAGCGCCGGCATGACCGGCCTGGCCGGCGCGTTGTTCGCCCATTACGTGCGCTTCCTGGCCCCCGACTCCTTCGACATCCTGCTGTCGATCCAGTTCGTCACCATCGTCTTCGTCGGCGGTCTGGGTTCATTGCACGGTGCGATCTTCGGCGCGCTGTTCGTGCGCCTGCTGCCACAGGCCATCGCGATCGTGCGCGACGATCTGCCATTCGGTATCGGCCGCATGCCTGGCCTGGAACCTTCGCTGTTCGGCCTGATCCTGGTGCTGTGCATCCTGTTCGAACCTGCCGGCATCTATGGCCGCTGGCTCAAGACCAAGCGCTGGTTCCAGGAATATCCACTGCACCGCCGCGCGGCAAAGCGCCGCCAGAAAACCTATGCGCGATCGGAACGGCTGCGATGAGCCTGTTCCACGCCGAGGACATCTCCATCCGTTTCGGCGGTATCCGCGCGGTGGACGCTGTCAGCTTCGATGTCGAGCCAGGCGAGGTGTTTGCCATCATCGGCCCGAATGGCGCCGGCAAGACCACGATCTTCAACCTGATCAGCCGCATCTACAATGCGACGTCCGGCCGGCTGGTGTTCAACGAGCAGGACATCACCACCACACAAGCCCACCGCATCGCCAGCCTGGGCATCGCCCGTACGTTCCAGAACATCGAGCTGTTCACCAATGCGACGCTGCTGCAGAACCTGCTGATCGGCCGGCACTGCCATGCGCGAGCCAGCTTCCTGTCGCAGCTTGGTTTCCTGCCGTCGGTGCGGCGGGAAGAAATCACCCATCGCGAGAAGGCGGAAGACGTCATCGCCTTCCTGGGTCTGGAACGTTACCGAGACACATTGATCGCCAATCTGCCCTACGGCGTGCGCAAGGTGGTGGAGCTCGGCCGCGCGCTGTGCACCGAACCGAAATTGCTGCTGTTGGACGAACCCTCCTCGGGCCTGAACCTCGAGGAGACCGAGGTCATGGGCTTCTGGATCGAGGACATCAAGAAGGACCTGGGCATCACCGTCATCATGGTGGAGCACGACATGAACCTGGTACGCCAGGTCTCGGATCGGGTCATGGCGCTCAACTATGGACGGGTCATGGCGATGGGCACGCCCGCCGAAGTGCAGAGCCACCCTGAAGTGATTCGCGCCTATATCGGGAGCGAAGCGTGAGCGACGCCGCACCCCTGCTGCGCGTCGACGGGATCGAAACGTATTACGGACCGATCCGCGCTATCGGCGGCGTCAGCCTGGATGTGGCACCTGGGCAAATCGTGGCGGTCCTGGGTGCCAACGGCGCGGGCAAGACCACCGTGCTGCGCACCATCAGCGGCGTGATGGACCCGGAGCGCGGACGCGTGTTGTTCGACGGGCGCGAGATCCAGGGCATGGCGCCGGATCGCGTGATGCGCCTGGGCATGTGCCACGTGCCGGAAGGGCGCGAGGTCTTTCCGTTCCTGACCGTGCATGAAAACCTGATGATGGGTGCCTATACCCGGCATGATCGCGATGCGGTGACGCACGATCTTGCGCTGTGCTTCACCTACTTCCCGCGGCTGAAGGAACGCGCGCACCAGCGCGCCGGGCTGCTGTCGGGCGGTGAGCAGCAGATGCTGGCGATCAGCCGCGCGCTGATGGGAAGCCCGAAGTTGCTGATGCTGGACGAACCCTCGCTTGGTCTGTCGCCGATCCTGGTGCGGCAGATCTTCGAAATCATCCGCCGCATCAATGCCGAACAGGGTGTTGCCATTCTGTTGGTGGAACAGAACGCCCACATGGCGCTGCAGACCGCCGACTACGGATACATCCTGGAAGTCGGCCGGGTGGCGATGGCGGATCACTGTGCCAGCCTGATGCGCATGGACGCGATCAAGGAATTCTACCTTGGCCAGAAGGAGGTCGGCGTACGCGGCCAACGACGCTACAAGAGGCAGAAGCTGTGGCACTGACGACAGACACGATCGCCACGGTACCGGCGCTGCTCTTTCAGCGTGCCGCCGCACATGGGCAGGAAGTGATCCTGCGCAAAAAGCAGCGCGGCATCTGGATGGCCGTCACCTGGGCAGAACTCGCCACGCGCGTGCGCCAGGTCGGCATGGCGCTGGCGGCGAGCGGGCTGGCAAGCGGCGACGTCGTCGGCGTGTTGTCGAACACCAGGCCCGAAGCTGTCTGCGCCGACCTTGGCGCGTTGTCGATCGGGTGCAGCAGCGCCTGTCTGGTGCCGCAGGATGCGGCGGACCAAGTCGCGCGGATGCTGCACGCCAGCTTCTGCCGCTTGTTGTTTGTCGACAACGAAGAGCAGCTCGACAAGGCGCTACTGGCACGTGATCGTTGCCCGGCGCTGCAACGGATCGTCATCTTCGACATGAAGGGCCTGCGCGACCTGGATGACCCAATGTGCGAGAGCCTGGCTGGCTTCCTCGCGCGCGGCATTGAGCATGACCACGCCAATCCTGCCGCCTGGGACGCGGCGCTGAACGCGGTCGCGCCGGACCAGGCGGCGGCGGTGCTGCTACCGGTGGGCGCCGACGGAGCGGTGGAGACGCTCAGCCATCGCGACGTCATGACCGTGGTCGACGATGCCGCAATGCGGCTTGGCCAGCGACAAGGCGACGAGCGTGTGGCCTTCCTGCCGATGAGCGGCATGATGGAGCGCGTGCTAGGCCTGTATGTGGCATTGTCCACGTGCACCGTGAGCAACTATCTGGAAAGCACCGACACGCTGATCGAAAACCTGCGCGAGGTGCAGCCCAGCGTGCTGGGCGCTTCGCCGGTGGTATGGGAACGGTTCCGTACCCGCATCGTCGCCGAGGTCGGCGGCGCCAGTTGGCTGCAGAAGGCGCTGTTCACTTGGGCGATCGGCGCCGGCGAAGCCCGACAGGGAACCGGCGCGATGGCATGGATCGCACGAAAACTGGTGCTCGGCAGCGTGCGGCGCGAAATGGGTTTGGCACGTCTGCGCCTTGCCTGCATCGGCGCGGCCGCGCTGCCGCCGGAGGTCGAGCGCTGGTATCTCGCGCTGGGCATTGCGATGACGCGACTTGACGGGAACTGCGCGCGCGGCGCCGCCAACGGCGAGAAACTTCGTGCGCTGATCGAGGAGTTTACCTGCGCCGCCTGACCGCCGTGGGCGATGCAGCGCGTGGCGGCCGCCAGCCGCCGGGAAAGTGGCGGACGTGCAGGGGAGGACAATAACATGCGACGCTTATGTATCGTCGCGGCCGCACTGGCCGTGCTCAGCATCCAAGCGAGAGCGGCGGATGTCCGTGGTGTCACCGACAAGGAAATCACCATCGGCACCTACACCGATCTGTCCGGCGTGACCGCCATGTGGGGCGTCAACAACTCCAACGCCTGGCGCATGGCATTTGACGAGGTGAACGCGGCGGGCGGCATCAATGGCCGAATGATCAAATACATCGTCGAGGACAACCAGTACCAGGTCCCGCGCTCGGTGCAGGCGATGAACAAGCTGATCAATCTCGACCATATTTTCATGGCGGTGGCGAACGGCGGCACGCCGATGAACAACGCAACGATGCCGGACGAGCTCGCCAAGGGTGTGCCGAATGTGTTTCCGCTGACCTCGGCACGGTCGATGTACGAACCGCTGAACCATCTGAAACTCGGCTTGGCGGCGTCGTACTACGATCAGATGCGCGCCGGCGTGAAATACTTCGTCGAGGCGAAACACAAGACGCGGATCTGTGGCATGTCGCAGGATTCTGATTTCGGTCGCGACGTGATGGACGGGGCGCGTGATCAGCTCAAGGCGCTGAACATGACGCTGGCGGCGGAGACGCTGCACAAGCCGACCGACACGGATTTCAACGCCTCGGTCGCGCGGCTGCATGACGCCAAGTGCGACCTGGTCCTGCTTGGCACCATCGTGCGCGACTCGATCCAGATCATCTCCGCGGTGAACAAGATCGGCTGGAAGGTGGACATGCTGGGCCAGGCTGCGAGCTACGACGAGGCGGTGGCGGAGATGCCCGGCGGTGGCAGCGAGGGCTTCTATTCGATGGCGCCGATCCTGTTCGCCACGGCGGATGATCCGCGTCCCGTGGTCCAGGCGTTCGTCAAGAAATACAAGACGCTGTATGGCAAGGATCCGAACTTCGCCGCGCAGATCGGCTACACGGCGGCTGAATTGACGATCCAGGCGCTGAAGAATGCCAGCAAGGACCTGACGGCGGACAGTTTCGTCACCGGGATGGAGAGCATCAAGAACTGGCAGGACAAATTCGGCGCGCCACCGATGACGTTCAGCGCGACGAAGCACCAGGGATCGAATGAGTCGTTCCTGTGCCAGGTGCAGGGCGGCCACTGGCATTCCGAGCTTGAAGCGCCGTTGAGCTACTGAGTGCGATGGGCAAGGGGCTGCGCCGGGTTGGCAGCCCCTTGCGCCGTCACAGCGTTTCGATCTCCAGCGGGAACAGTCCGTCGGGATCCTGCACGTGCATCAGGTGGTAGACGTTGAAACGATAGGCCGGACCCAGTGACACCTCCGGCGGCGTGAACGGGAACGCCAGGTTCCCCGCCGTCGACAACCTGCCCGGATAGCCGTGATGCAACAGATACTGCTTGGTGGTGCGCACCACCTCGGCGGCGCGCTCGCGCGTGGGCGCGATGCATTCGCCCATGATGAAAGCTTCGCCCGGCGACGGCTCGCCATCCGGAACGGCGCCGCGCACGCCGGTCACGCCATAGACACGGAAACGCAACGTGTAGTCCTGCGGCTGGTCCTCACACACCAGTTCGCGCACGACTTCGGTGACCGCTGACAGGATCTCGGCATGCCGTGCGATGAAGCGCGGATCGGCCGCGCCCGCCAGCAGCACCGCGCGTTCACCGATGCAGGCGGCACCTTCCAGCTTGATCGTCGGGAGGGCGGTCGGCACCCAGCGCGCGCCGGCCACGCGCGTGCGGCGATCGTCGAGCGCGGTGTAGTGCGCATCGCGCAGATCGACGTGGCCCTCGGGCTCGGTCACACTGTATGGGTCCGCCTGCTCATAAAGACTGTGCGCCGCGACCGAGGTCGGCGTCGCACGCCGCGCCGGGTTCATGCTTTCCAGCTCGAAGCCTTCGTGATCCAGCGTTGCCAGGATCGTATCGCGCCCACCCGGCACGCAACACAACGAGGCGCACTCGATGATCTTCGCCATATGTCCGCAGATGCCGGGCGGAAAATCCAGCATCGTGGGCAGCGCGGCGAAGATCGCCGTATCGCAGGCACGGCCGGCGATGATCACGTCGACGCCCTCGGCCAGCGCGCGGCGGAACGGTCCCATGCCCATCTGCCCGACGATATTCGATGCGTCGTCGATATCCTGTTCGGTCAACGTCGCCATGCCATCCATGCCGGTCATGCGCCCCTCTCGCACCGCCTGCTTCAGCAGCCCGCGCGGCATGTCGGCGCGAATCACCGCCATGCGAAAATGCAGCCCCTCTGCCCGCGCGATATCGCGAATCATCGCCAGCGTCCCGTCAAGATGCGGCGCGGCGCCGGCCGATCCGGCGGAGCCGATCACCAGTGGCACATCCACCTGCCGCGCGCCCAGCAGCACCTTGCGCAGATCGCGCCGTGTTGCCACCGGGGACGTCGCCATCTCGCCCTTGCCGAGATAGGTCGGTCCAATATCGATCGAGCCCATATCGCAGCCGATCAGATCGGGCTGCCGCGCCAGGCCGGCATTGAATGCCGGCGTCGGGATGCCGTAACCTAACTGCCCCGAGGCACCCAAAAATCGCATGGCTCGTTTCGTGCGCCGAACATCGTCCAGAATACGATGCGAGGCGCTCATATCTCGATCCCCAGCAGCGGTGCGTGCTGCTGTGCGCCGTAGACATCGCGATCGCCCGGATCCCCGGCGGTCTCGCGCGGCAGCGTGATCTTGATCGCGCGGCCGAGCGGATAGAGGATCACCACCACATCCTCCGATGCAATGCGATACAGTCGCCCGATTGCTTCGCGACTCAATGCCGGCGACTGCGCCACGCGCTGATAGTCGGTGTCGGACGCCAACATTATATCCAGCGTCAATCGGCGCGGTCCGGCATTCTTGCTGCGAATCACCTGGGCGAGGTCGGACAGAAGCATGGTAAACCTCAGTGCGGCTTGTGCAGTTCGGCCCGCGCCCGCGTTACCGTGCGATGCCCGCGCTTGAACACGGCCAGCGGGTGGCAGATCTCCTGCACCGCTTGCTCCGGGGTCAACGCATCCACCACCACCAGGTCGGCCGGATTGCCGACCTTGATGCCATAGTCTGCCAGGTTCATCAGCCGCGCCGACCGTTCGGTCACCATATTGAAGCACTCGCGCAGCCGAGGTGTGTGGCTGATCTGGCAGACATTGGCCTGTAGATTGGCCATGCGCAGCAACGAGCAATCGCCCAGCGGGGTGAACGGGTTCAGCACGTTGTTGGTGGAAATCGAGCAATTGACCCCGTGCTCCGCCAGCAGATTGGCATCCGCCAAGCCGCGCCGCACCGAGTGATCCTGATCCCGCCCCATCATGAAAAGGTCGGTCGCCGGCAGCACTGTTACCGCCACGCCCGCATCGGCGATCCGTCGCGCCAGTGCCTTCAGCGCCGCCGGCGGCAGGGTCGAGTATTTGCATCCGTGCCCGACCGCGACGCGCCCGCCCAGCTTGTATTGCTCCGTCAGCTCGCAGACGAGATGAATGTCCATCGCCTCGGGCGAATTACCGGAATCCAGATGCATGTCGATGTCCACGTCGAACTCGCGCGCCAGATCGAACACGCGATGGATCTGCCCGGCATGGTCGGGATCGTAGTTCGGCGCGGCGCCGATCACTTTGGCACCGCGCTTCAGCGCCTGTACTAACAGCGCGTCGGCGCGCGGATTGTTGGTCAGCCCCTCCTGCGGAAACGCGCACACCTCGATATCGATCGCCCACGCATAGTCGCGGCGCAGTGCCTCGATTGCCTCGAAGCTGCGCATTTCAACGCCCGCGTCCAGCTCCAGATGCGTGCGCATCCGTGTCGCGCCGTGCTTGATGCATTTCTCCAAGGTGCGGCTGGCGCGTGCGTAGACATCCTCCACCGTGAAGGTCGATTTCACCGCGGCGACGCGCGGCACGGCATTGGCCTGACGGTCGGTCTCCGGTGCGCAACGATCAAGGATGCAGGATTTGTCGAGATGGATGTGCGTCTCGATGAATCCACCACACACCAGCAGGCCGGCGGCGTCGTACTCCGCCGCCTCGGCTTGCAGGCGCGGTTCGATCGCCGCGATGCGTCCATCCGCGACGCCGATATCGACCGATGGCGCGTCCGGCGCATGGGCCAGCTGGGCGTTGCGAAGGATCAGATCCATGCGCGGATTATTTCAGATGCCGGTCCCACATCGCGAACATCTTTCGCCAAGTCTCTTCCGCCGCCAGCGTGTCGTAGACCGCGCGCTCCGGAAAGCAAAAGCCATGATGCGTGCCGGGAAACACATGCAGATCGTGTTTGGTGCCCGCCTTGTGCAACGCCGCCTTCAGCGCCGGGATCACATGCTCCGGCACCGACTGGTCGTGTTCGGCGAACGCGTAATATAGCTCGCCCTTGACCTCGCTCAGCAGCAGATGCGGCGAGTCTTCCTTGTCGGTGACGATGCCCACGCCGTACAACGACGCCGCGGCTGCCATACGATGCGGGAACTTCGCTGCTACGGTCGTGATGAATTGACCGCTCATGCAATAGGCGGCGCAGCCGACCTTGCCAGGCGTGACGCTGTCCAGCGCGTCGAAATAAGCCAGCAGCGCCGCGGTATCGTCGACCACCCGCGCGTTCGTCAGGTGGTTCATCGACGCGCGGATCACCCCCGACATGCCGTCGTCGCGCCGCGGAATATCGAACCGGATCGTGCCAAGCCGATAATACATGTCGGGCAACAGGCAAACATAGCCGTGCTTCGCGATGCGCCGCGCCATGTTGCGCAGCTCCTCGCGGATGCCCGGCGCGTCCATGTAGAAGATGATGCCAGGATGCTGCTCCGGGCCGTCCGGTGCGGCCAGAAACGTCGGCATCTTGCCATGCTTGGTGGTGACGATCACGTCCCGCTCTATCATCGCAACACTCCCCTTTTCTTCCAGGCAGCGCGACTATCGCAAGTCAGCTCGCTGGTCGCCACCCTTCGGCCATAGACATCGCCGGGCACGCGCCAGCATCGTGCAGTTCTGCGCCTAAAGAAAGCCCGCCGGGACCATCCGATGCATGCCATACCGTCGGTCAGAACTGGTAGCGCCGCAGGCCGCCATCCACTGGGATGACCGTTCCGGTGACGTAGCGCGCGAGCGGGCTCGCCAGGAACACCGCCATGACAGCCAGATCCTCCGGTTCGCCCCAGTAGCGCACCGGGATCTCCGTCTCCGCAAAGTGCTTGCGGTAATCTTCCGGATAGTTGCGACGGATCTGTTCGCTCATGATGCGGCCGGGCGGGATCGAGTTCACCGTGATGCCGAACTGCCCGACCTCGCGCGACAGTCCCTTCGCCCAGGCATGCACCGCAGCCTTGGCGGCGAACGCGGCGTTCAGGTGCTCGGGTTCCGACTTGCCGGTGATGTTGACGATGCGCCCCCAGCGCCGCTCGATCATTTGCGGCAGCAGCGCGTGGGCAATCTGGCGCTGGCGGGTGAAGTTCAGCGTCATCGCCTCCGTCCAGCGTTCCTCCGGCGCATCGATCTGCATTACGCGGCTGCCGCCGGCGTTGTTGACCAGGATGTCGACCTTGCCCAGCGCGGCCAGCGCTGCGTCGCGCAGGCACGCCGCGGCATCTTCCGCCATGAGGTCCTGGCAGATCAGCGCCGGCCGTCTGCCGCCCGCCGCGACGATCTCCTCAGCCAACGATTCCAGCAACTCGGTGCGGCGCGCCAACGCCGCGACGTGCACGCCTTCCGCGGCCAGCCCCTTCGCGATCGCGCGACCGATCCCCATGCTGGCGCCGGTCACCAGCGCCGTCTTGTCGCATAGCTGCAGATCCATCCTGTCGGTCCCTAGCGTCCTTTGAACACCGGCTTGCGCTTCTCGATGAAGGCGCGGCGCGCTTCCTGTGCATCCTCGGTCTTCGACAGAAATACCGTGACGCCTTGTTCGAAGCGATAGCCGTCTCGCGTCGGCATGTGCATCGTGGTGTTCATCGACTGCTTGGCGTAGCGCATGCCGATCGGGCTCTTGGACGCGATCTCCTCCGCCAGCTTCATCGCTTCCGGCATCAGTTGTTCCAGTGGCACGCAGCATTCCGCCACGCCGGTGCGATACAGCTCGGCTGCCGGCACGCGCCAGCCGGTGTAGAACATACGACGCGCCCGCGAATGGCCAAACAGCGTCTGCAGCATCGCCGCGCCGCCGGCCAGGCCGACATCGATCTCCGGCATGCCGAACTGCGCGTTGTCGGAGCACAGGATGATGTCGCACGCAGCCACCAGTCCGGCGCCCGCGCCCAGCGCCGGGCCGTTCACTGCGGCAATGACCGGCTTGGCGCATTCGTGGATCGCATTGAAGCATTCGCGCGCGCCGCGATTGAACTTCCAGTATTCGCCTGGCACATCTGCGTTCGGACGTTCTTTCATATCGGCGCCGGCGGAGAACATTTTGCCGGTGCCGGTCAGGATCGCCACCCGCACGTCGTCCCGGTCGGTCAGCGCATCGAATACGCCGATCATCTCGTCGCGGAACGCGTGGCTCTGCGCGTTCACCGGAGGGCGATCCATGACCACCGTGGCGATGAAATTCTCGACAGTCAGCTTGATGGCCCCGGCCATGTGCGTGCCCTCGGCTTTTCTTGTTGCGGGTGATTGGTGGGTTTACGCTAGGCGAAGGGTCCGAGACAGGCAAGGAAGCGCGTCGTGTCAATCTTCGATCATGATCTCGATCGCACGGCGGCGAACCATGTGCCGCTGTCGCCCATTTCGTTCCTGATCCGCGCTGCGCATGTCTACGGACCGCGCGTCGCGGTGATCCACGGCGAGCGTCGCATCACCTACGCGGCATTTCTCGAGCGTTCGCGCCGGCTGGCGTCCGCGCTGGCTCGCGCCGGCGTCGGCAAGGGCGACACAGTCGCGATCATGGCGCCCAACGTGCCGGAGATGCTGGAGGCGCATAACGGCGTGCCAATGCTGGGCGCGGTGCTGTGCCCGATCAATTTTCGCCTTGATGCCGCCTCGGTCGCCTTCATCCTGCGCCATTCGGAAGCCAAGGTGCTGCTGGCCGACCGCGAGTTCAGTCCGGTCATCGCCCAGGCGCTCGCCGCGCTCGATTGCAAGCCGTTGGTGATCGACATCGATGATTCGTTGGCACTCGGCGGCCAGCGCCTCGGTACGATGGACTACGAGACATTCATCGCCGCCGCTGACCCGGCGTTTCCCGCGCAACTGCCCGACGACGAATGGCAGGCGATCTCGCTGAACTACACCTCCGGCACCACGGGCAATCCCAAGGGCGTCGTGCTGCACCATCGCGGCGCGTATCTGAACGCCTGCGCCAATGCGCTGACATTTGGACTGTCGCCGCGCAGTGTCTATCTCTGGACTTTGCCGATGTTCCATTGCGACGGCTGGACCTACACCTGGGCGGTGACACTGGCGGGCGGCGTGCATGTCTGTCTGCGTCGAGTCGATCCCGCACCGGTGTTCGCCGCGATCGCTGAACACGGCGTCACGCACATGTGTGGCGCGCCGGTTGTGTTGGGCATGCTGATCCACGCGTCCGAGACGGCACGACGCGAATTCCGTCAGACGGTGCAGATCGCCACCGGCGGGGCCGCGCCACCGTCGGCAGTGATCACCCAGATGGAGGCGATGGGCTTCGCGGTGACGCATCTGTACGGACTGACCGAAAGCTTCGGCCCCTCCACCGTCTGCATGTGGCAACCGGAACTGGATGCGATGACGATGGACGCGAAGTCCGCCTTCATGGCGCGCCAGGGCGTCAACACACCGATGCTGGAGGAAGCGACGGTACGCGATCCCGCGACCCTCGCCGCGGTGCCGGCGGACGGCGTAACGATGGGCGAGATGATGCTGCGCGGCAACACCGTGATGATGGGCTACCTGAAGAATCCTGTGGCCACGGCTGAGGCGTTTGCCGGTGGTTGGTTCCACACCGGCGACCTCGCGGTGCAACATCCGGACGGCTATGTGGAGGTCAAGGACCGCGCCAAGGACATCATCATCTCCGGCGGCGAGAACATCAGCTCCCTGGAAATCGAGGAAGTGCTGTACAAACACCCGGCGGTGATGGAAGCCGCTGTCGTTGCGCAGCCGGACGAGAGATGGGGCGAAACGCCGCACGCCTTCGTCACGCTGAAGCCCGATGCATCGGCGGTGACGGCGGCCGACATCATCGCCTGGTGCCGCGCGCACCTCGCCCATTATAAGTGCCCGCGGCATGTGACGTTCGCGCCACTACCGAAGACCTCGACCGGGAAGATTCAGAAGTTCGAACTGCGGATCAAGGCGCAGCAGTCGTAGGGCGGAAGAGCGAAGCGCATTCCGCCTCGCGCGCCGCACGGCCTCGCCGCGTCGGGCAGAAGTGACGGAAGTGGCAGAAGTGGCGGAAGGCGCTGCCCCCCGGATCAAGTCCGGGGGCACGGCTTTTCCGCCCTACGCCTACTACGCCTACCTACTCCGCCGCCGCGCGCTGCGCCGGAATGTCCGTGGAATACTTCAGATGCACCGGCGCGTTTGCTTCCCACGGGTCCTTCAACCCCAGCGTGTTGCCGTGCTCGCGCACCGCCGGCATCACCTCCTTCACCAGTAGTTCGATGCAGCGCCGGCGGTCGTCCTTGGGCACCGTGCCGTCGCTGCCCCAGATGCCCATAATCCCCGGCCGCGTGTGCTCGATCAGTGTTTTCAGCTGCGGGATCACCGTGTCCGGCGTGCCGGCAATGATCATCGTGCTGGCGATCTGATCCTCGAAGGTCGGGTTGCCGCGCGGGTTCTTCGCCCGTCCCACCGCGAACTCCACAAACCCCCGGCGCCCGGTCGGCGAGAAATACCCCGACGGGTTCGCCCACACCGGATGCGCCAGGCCGGTGAACTCACCCTGCATCCACATGAACTGCCGTGCGTTGCGCAGCGCCTTCTCCATCGTGTCCTGCACGTGCACGCGAATCAGGTAGCCGAAATTCTCTGGCCCCGCGGTGTAACCGACCTCGGCCGCCGCCTTCGAATACGTATCCCAAATCACCTTGGTCGCATCGATCGCGGTATTGAGCGCGATGTACGGATAGCGCTGCTGCGCGGTCCAGATCACCGTCTCCTTCGACAGCACGCCCGGTATCCAAACCCGTGGATACGGCTTCTGCAACGGCACCGCCCACGGGTTCACCACGCGGTGTTGATAGTGCGTGCCCTCCCAACGGAACGGCCCAGGCACCGTCCAGGTTTTCTGGATCAGGTCGTGTGCCTCGATGAAGCGCTCGCGGTTGAACGCGGGGTTTACGCCGGTCGCCAACTGCTCCTGCCCGCCGCCGCGCACGAAGCCCGACACCAGCCGTCCTTTCGACACCATGTCGATCATCGCCAGCTCTTCCGCCAGCCGAATCGGATTCTCCGACAGCGGCAGCGGGTTGCCCAGCAAGACGATCTTCGCCCGCTTAGTCACCGCGGCCAGGATCGAGGCGAACACGTTGCATTTCGCCTGCATGCAGAACGGCGCGTTATGGTGCTCGTTCAGCATGATGCCGTCGACACCCCATTCGTCGGCGAGGATGTATTCCTCCAGATATTCGTTATATAGTCTGCTACCTTCCACCGGATCGAAGTTCGAGTTGGAGAAGGTCAGTGCGGTGGCGCCATAGCGCAACCCTTCCTTGGCGTCGTAGGCACCCATCGGCTGCTCGGTGAAGTACATCAGATGCATGGCGGCCTCCCTCGATCGGGTGTGACGGCAATCAATTGGCGGTGACGAACGACGTGACCAACCTGGCCAGCTCGTCCGGTTTTTCCATATCTACCAGGTGGCCGCAGGCGGGCACGATCTCCAGCCGCGCTGACGCCAGCGCGCGGACATAGGCATCGGCCGCGCTGCGCGGCACGATCCGATCGTCGTCACCCCACACGACCAGCGCCGGTGCCTGCACTCCGCCGAGCAGATGTGGCAGTCCCAGACTGTACATGTAGGGTTTCCACGCGGTGCGAAAGCACATCTCGCGCGCGATGTCCCAGGCTTCGAGCTGGTCGGTGCTCACGTTGCCGTAGACCCGCTCGAACGCCGCGGCGTCGTGGAAGCCGGCTTGCGGATAGTCGAGATACGAAACGATCGCCTGATCGGCGATGTCGCCCTCGGGGGGCTTGATGCCCATCGCGCCGACCAGCACCAGGCGGCGGAACGCGGTCGGTGCCAGGCTCGCCATCTCCGCGGCAATCCAGCCGCCGAAACCCAGCCCCACCAGCGACACGTCGCGCGCGCCCAACGCGGTCAGCAGCCACTGGTGCATCGCCGCGATGTCGCGCGGGTTGCGCAACCACGGCGGCCGCTCTGACCGGCCCCACCCAGGATGGTGCGGCAGCAGAACGTCGAAACTCCGCGCCAACGCATCGTAGAACGGCAGGCGCTCCAAGGTGCCGATGTCGTGATGCAGCACCAGCACCGTCGGGCCGCTGCCGCCGCGCGAGACGTGCATCTTCGTGCCGGCGATCTCCACCGAGCTGTCGGTCCAAGTGACGCTCGCCATCCGTACCCCCTCAACGCGCCATGTCTTGCCGGAAGGATACCCACCGGTAGCCTGACTTGTCCAATCGCCGGCAGCGCGAATCGTCGGCAGCGCGAAGGTCACGAGCGCGCGTGACATTGTTGCCAAGACTCGGGGATTCGGTCAGGAACCCGACATGGACACACTGCAAGCCATCATCATCGCCATCGTGCAGGGCGCCACCGAGCTGTTCCCGGTCAGCAGCCTCGGCCATGCCGTCGTGCTGCCCGCGTTGCTGCATTGGAATATCGACCAGCACGCGCCGGCGTTCCTGCCCTTCCTGGTCATGCTGCATCTCGGCACTGCCACGGCGCTGCTGGCCTATTTCTGGCGCGACTGGTGGGCGTTGGCGGTCGGCACCGTCGGCCTCGCCGATGCCCACCTTGTGGCCGAGGCAAGGCGCGTCTTGCGGCTGATCATCATCGCCACCATCCCCGCGGTGATCATCGGCTTCGTGCTGGAGCATTTCTTCCGCAGCCTGTTCGGCGCGCCCGCCGTCGCGGCAACGTTCCTGATCGTCAACGGTGCGCTGCTGCTGTTCGGCGAGCGTCTGCGCACCCACACCCACCGCCCACTCTCCAGCCTCACCGCGCTGGACGCGCTGATCATCGGCTGCTGGCAGTGCACCGCGCTGATACCCGGGATCTCCCGCTCCGGCGCCACCATCGTTGGCGGCCTGTTGCGCGGCATCGATCACGAAGCGGCGGCGCATTTCTCCTTTCTGATCGCGACGCCGATCATCCTTGGCGCCACGGTGCTGGAGGTGCCGAAGCTGCTGCACACCAGCATCCCGACCGACGTCACGACCAGCATCCCGCCGGGAACGTTCGGCCTCGCCGCGCTGGCCGCGGTCGTCGCCGGTGCCACTGCCCTGGCCAGCACCGCGTTCCTGATGCGCTACTTCCGTGCCCACGACTCCTGGGCGCTCAATCCGTTCGCGTATTATTGTCTCGTCATCGGCGCGGGGAGCCTGGGGCTGCTGCTGCTTGTCCACTGAGCTCCGCGCCGGCGGTGCGATCAAATTGCAACGAGATCAGCGGCGCCAGGGCCGAAATCCCGGCGACCACCAGGAACGCCAGGGAGAAATCGCCCAGCAGCGGCTCGGCGTGGCCACGGATCGCCAATGAGGCCGCCAGCGCCGCGGCCGACACCGCGATGCCAAGCGTCAGGGACATCTGCTGGAACGTTGTGTAGAAGCTGGTCGCAACGCTCATGCGCGGCCGCGGCACGTCGGCATAGGCGATCGTGTTGTAGGCCATGAACTGCAACGATTGGAAGAAGCCGCTCGTCACCAGCAGCGCGTAGATCAGCGGCTGCGGCCAGGCGGGGCGAATCGCTGCGATGCCAGCCACCAGCAGCACGGCGATCATGCCAACCCAGATCAACACGTTGCGAAAACCCAACCGGCGCAGCAGCACGGGCGCGGCCACGCGCATCAGCAACGAGCCGATGGAACTGGAGAAGGTGATCAGCCCGCTCTGCGCCGCCGACATCCCGAAGCCGAGCTGCAGCATCATCGGCAGCAGGAACGGCTGCGCCCCGGCGCTGATGCGCGAGAACGAGCCGCAGATCACCGACAGGCGGAACGTGGCGATGCGCATGATGCGGAAATCCAGCACCGGCTGCGCACAGTGCTTCGCGTGCCATGCATAGAGCGCGCCGGCCGCACCTCCCGCCGCGATCAGGCCGAGGCCGATCCACGCGCCGACGCCGCGGGTGACCATCTCGATCCCGAACAGAAGGCAGGCCAGCGCGGTGCCGGACAGCGCCAGACCGAGCACGTCAAAGTGATCGGGCGACGGCTCGCGCATCTCCTCGATGTACAGGCTGCATGCGACGATGCCGGCCACGCCGATTGGCACGTTGATATAGAAGATCCAGTGCCACGATAGATAGGTAACGATGAAGCCGCCCACCGGCGGGCCCAGGATCGGGCCGATCGTCGCGGGGATCATCAGCCAAGCCATGGCGCGCACCAGCTCGGCCTTCGACACCACGCGCAGCAGCACCAGCCGTCCGACGGGCGACATCAGCGCCCCGCCGGTGCCCTGCAGCATCCGCGCCAGCACCAGGAAGCCGAGGCTCGGCGCCTGCGCGCAGGCAATCGACCCCAGCGTGAACAGCGCGATCGCGCCACGGAACACGGTGCGGGAACCGAAACGGTCGGCCAGCCGCCCGCTCGCTGGAATGAACATCGCCAACGTCAACAGGTAGGAGGTCAGCGCGATGTTCATATGCAGCGGATCTGCATCGAAGCTGCGCGCCATGGTGGGAAGCGCCGTTGCCAGCACGGTACCGTCGAGCTGCTCCATGAACATCGCGCTGGCGACAATCAATGAGACGACGCGCGGGCCGGCGCGTGGCGGCGCGGTCGTTATTGGTGGCGGGGGGCCGGCGGGCGATTCGAGCATCACGCGAGCATCGCCGCTGATCCGGTCTGGCGGAAGACAACCCCGCGCATGGCCGCCCATAGACGGGCGCGGGCCGACTCGTGGCCGCGCATAGGGCGGCGCGGGCGGTTCCCGGACGCGGTTGGGATCACATTCCCTCGATCTCGATCTCGACCTCGTCGCCGCGCGACGTGAAACGCGTACCCCACGTCGCGCTGCGCGTGATGATGTCGGCCAGCTCTGCCGCCTCCTTGGCCGGCGCGCAGATCACGGTCTCGTTACGATCGTTGTGGCGGACGAAGCGGAACCGGACGTGCTCGACGCCGCGTCCGCTGATGGTGGCGCTCGGCATCATGCCGATCCAATCGCCATGCGCGCGTCCGCCATGTCCGGTGTGGAAAGAGAAGCTGCCCAGGCCGTAGAAGATGGCGCGTCCTTTGTAGACCTCGACCGGCAGCGAATAGTGCGGGCCGTGGCCGATCACCATGTCGGCGCCGGCATCGATCGCGGCGTGCGCGATCTCTCGCATGTAGGCAAGCACCTCCTTGTGCAGCCCCCAATGGCAGGAGGCGACCACCACGTCGGTACGTGCGCGTAGCGCCGCAATGTCATCAGCGAAGGCGCGCAGGTAGTCGGGATCGGTCCAGGTGATGATGACCGGCGGGATGCCGGGCCGGTTGAGCGGCGGGATCTCCGGCCGTGTCTTGTGCATCGGCACCTGATAGGCGGTGTGCGCGCGGATCACCGCGATGCCGGGATCGTGCGGCCCCGCCTCGTGATTGGTCGGCCAGTAGACAGAACTGCGTTGCAGGAAACCGCAACGAAGGCCGGCGCGTTCGACGATCACCGGCGCGCGCGCCGCGGCAAGATCGGCGCCGGCGCCGGTGTGCTTGATGCCGAGCGCATCGAGCCGCGCGATCGAGCTTAGGATGGCCGCCTCGCCGTAGTTGACGTTGTTGGCGATGCCGACTGCAACGATGCCGGCCAGGCGCAGTGCTTCGCCGCCGATGGTCGGGTCGGCGAAGAACCCTTCATTGTGGAACGAGTGCCCCGATTGCGGCTGGTAAAGGCAGCATTCCAGGTTGCTGAACACCACCGCCGCGTCGGCGAACAGCGGCGCCACGCCGGCGAACGGCACCGCCGGATCATCGACGTTCATCAAATTCACGTCGCCGGTCAGGATCATCGTTGGCATCGCACGCCTCCCTGCGCCGAGCGTAGGAGCGGGGCTGCGCATTGCCAACCAACGGCGGCGCATCGCAGTCTCGTTGGGGCGACCACGCACGGGGGATGGATGGATCAGCCGGAACGCGCGACCGGCCCGCTTGCCGGCATTCGGGTGATCGACGTCACGACCGTTGTGCTCGGGCCGTACGCAACACAGACGCTGGGCGATCTCGGCGCCGATGTGATCAAGATTGAAACGAAAGACGGCGACAGCACGCGCCATATCGGCCCCAGCCGCAACCAGGGTATGGCGGCCTACTTCGCCGCGTTGAACCGCAACAAGCGCAGTGTCGTGCTGGATCTTAAGCGTCCGGCGGCGAAGGACGCGGTGCTGCGGCTGGTGGAGACCGCCGATGTGTTCGTGCACAACATGCGGCCTGGCGCGGCGAAGCGCCTCGGTCTGGATTACCCCAGCCTGGCGGCGCGCAATCCGCGACTGGTGTATGCGTCGGCGGCGGGCTTTCGCAAGGACAGCAGCGCGCGGGACGACCCGGCGTTCGACGACCTGATCCAGGGGATGTCAGGCGTGGCATTCCTGAACGCCGGTCCCGACGGCGCGCCGCGCTACGTCCCGACCGTGCTGGCGGACAAGCTGACCGGGCTCACGCTGGCCTCGATGATCGGCATGGCGTTGTTCCATCGCGAGCGCGCCGGCGTCGGGCAGGAGGTGCACGTGCCAATGATGGAGACGATGGTTGCCTTCCTGCTGATCGAACATTTCTGGTCCGGCGTGTTCGGCGAGCCGGAGAAGGGTCTCGGCTATCCGCGCATGCTGACGCCGCACCGCAAACCCTACGCGACGCGGGACGGCTACATCTCGGTGATTGCGCTAACTGACGCGCACTGGAGCAAACTGTTCGCGGCGATGGGCCGGGCGGCGCTGATCGAGGACCTGCGTTTCTGTTCGATCGCGGCACGGTCGGTGCATGTGGATGCGCTGTACGCCACGCTGACCGAGGGGATGACACAGCGCACGACCGCGGAGTGGCTGGAGATCCTGCGGGAAGCCGATATTCCGTGCGGTGCCGCCAACACGCTGCAGGAGCTGATGTCTAATGCCTATCTGCGGGAAACCGGATTCTTTACGCAGATGCAGCATCCGGTGGACGGCAAGGTGGTGCTGCCGGCGATTGCGCCTGAGTTTTCTGCCAGTCCGGTGAGCGTGCGGCGCCTGTGGCCGACGCTGGGGCAGCACACCGAGGAAGTGCTGCGGGAGGCTGGGTTCAGCGCGGTGGAGATTGCGGCGATTACCGATGCGGGGTGACGACTAATCCGCTACCGGACTGATATGCGCGTCGCATGCTGGCAGGAGAGTCTCCTCCCCCTCCCCTTGAGGGAGGGGGTTGGTTCCGGGGTAGTACCGACGGTCCGTACCGTGGCGACCCCTCCCCCCAACCCCCTCCCTCAAGGGGAGGGGGAGAAGTGGTCACAGTGGTCACCGGCCATGACGGGATGAGGCAGGCGCGCCGGCCGGCGGATGCGCCCGCACGACCTCCTCGTTGATCTCCGCCCCCCAGCCCGGCCCGGTCGGGATCAGCAGATCCCCGGCCTCGATCACTGGTGGACGCGTCACCAAGTCGTCCTTCCAAGGCACATCCTCGACATCGATCTCCATGATTCGGAAGTTCGGCACCGTGGCGCTGAAGTGCGCGCTCATCAACGATGCGAGATGTCCGTTGAAATTGTGCGGCGCCACGTTCACCTCATAGGCATCGGCCATCGCCGCGATCTTCATCGACTCCAGGATGCCGTTCCACGCCACGTCGATGATTGCCACATCGACCGATTGCTGCTCGAGGAACGGCCGGAACTGCCGCCGCCCGTACAGCGACTCCAGCGACGCGACGCGGGTGCGCGAACTCCGCCGGATCAACGCCAGCGCCGCAGGATCGTAGCTGTCGATTTCCACCCAAGTCAGCTCGAATGGTTCCAGCGCCTGCGCCAAACGGATAAAACCCTCGGTCTTGAAGTTGAAGTTCAGATCGACGTGCAAACCCATGCGCGGCCCGGCGCCCGAACGGAACGCCGCCATCTGATCCACCAGTCCACGCACCAGATCGCCGTCGATGTTCAGCTCCGGCCCCGTCGGCTCCCACATGAACCCCGGCATGTGTAGCCTCGGCGTCGGTCCGTCGAAGCGGAAGATGTTGGTCTTCAGACCCTTGAAGCCGCGCCGTGCCACCTCCTGGCCCATGCGCTCGACATCGGCCAGCGAGCGGATCGGTTCGCAGCCGGTCATTTCCTTGAACCGTTCGCCGTTGCCGACGCGATACGTGCCGCAATGCGACCAGTACAACGGAATACGCTGACGCACCGGTCCGCCCAGCATTTCGTACACCGGCACGCCGAGCGCCTTCGCCTTGATGTCCACCAGCGCGTTTTCGATCGCCGCGATGGCCTGTTGGTTGACGCCGCCCGGCGCCTGGCGCGTCACCGCGTAGAGTCGCGCGGTGTGCCGCTCCACCGGGCGCGGGTCGTCGCCAATCAGCAACGCGCCGAGTCGGTGGATCACGCCGGTCAGGCCGCCGGAGCCGTAGCCCTCCAGATATTCCGACCAACCGACCAGCCCGTCATCGGTGGTGATCTTCAGGAAGGAGAAGTCGCGCCAGCCGGCGTTGCAGTGCAGGTCCTCGATCGTTGCGATGCGCATGACGGTCCTCCTGTTTTTACGCGCGCAATGCTAGAGCGATGCCGTCCCGTCTCCAAGGAACGTCGCCGATGCGTCTGCTGCTCCGCCTCCTGTTCGCACTGTCGATGCTGGCCCTGCCCGGTGCCACGGTCGCGCGCACCAGCGTCGCCACGTTGCCGATCTCGCGCATGGACCTGCCGTGGTGGCGCGAGCGCTTCGAGGCGAAGCAGGTCGAACTGCGCGAAAAGCACCCACGGCTGATCTTCCTTGGCGATTCGATTACGCAGAACTGGGAGCGCCGCGGGCCGCCCGACTGGGCCGACGATGCGCCGGTGTGGCAACGCTTCTACGGCGATCGTGACGCTGTCAATCTTGGCTTCATCGGCGATACCACCGCCAGCCTGATCTGGCGAATCCGCAACGGCGAGCTGGATGGGATCTCACCCAAAGTCGTGGTGGTGCTGATCGGCGCCAACAATCTCGGCCGTCTGCACTGGTCGGCCGAGGACACCGTTGCCGGGATCGATACGATCACTTCCGAGGTGCACCGTCGCCTGCCGCGCACGAAGGTGGTGCTGCTCGGCGTGCTGCCATCGGATCGCACCGCCTGGGCTACCGAGACCACCGTGGCAATCAATCACACCCTGGCGGCGCGTTACGCGCACGACGGCTTCGTGACCTTCCTGGATGTCGGGCGCGTGTTCATGCGCGACGGCAAGCTGGACCGCGCGCTGTACTACGATCCAAAGCTGACCCCGCCGGAACCGCCGCTGCATCCCACCGCGCAGGGCATGGCGCTGCTGGCCGCGGCGATGGAACCGACTCTGGCCGCGCTGCTGGGCGACCGAAACCATCTGGCCCCGCCGTAATCACGCGTAGGGTGGAAAAGCCAGGCTCCCGGACTTGATCCGGGGGCATGGCTTTTCCGCCCTACAGTTTTCCGATCAGCCCAACGCTTCGGTCAACAGTTCCAACGCCCGCCTGGCGAACACGCGCATGTTCGCGACCCGATCGGCGCTGCCGGTCTCCAGCGTGATCGTCCGCGCTTCGGGTCCGGCCAGCGCGATGCAGGTGTGCCCCGCTGCGTCGCCGTAACGATTTCCTGTGGGCCCGGTCGCGCCCGTCTCCCCCAGTCCCCAGGTCGCATCCAGCCGCCGTCGCACCGTCTCCGCCAGCAGCGACGCATAGGGCTCTGTCGAGGCGCGCAGCACCGGCGCGGGCATCGGCTCCGGGATCTCCAGCAGCCCCCAGCGCGCCTGGCGTGTGTAGATCACGCCGCCGCCACGGAAATAGGCGCTGGCGCCGCCGACCGACAGCAGCGCCGCCGAGATCAGACCGCCGGTCGAGGATTCGGCGATCGCGATCGTTTCGCCGCGCGCCTTCAGCCGCGCGCCGATCGTTTCCGCCAGAGGCAGCAGATCCTGCATGTCACGTCCTCCCTGTCCCGGCCACATCAGCCCTTCGGTTTCACATCGCCGCAATCGCTGCCGAGCCACTTGCCCTGCAAGCTGCGCTTCATCGTCGTCGTGTTGGCGGCGTTGTCCATCACGACGTTGATGTCGCCCTTCATCGTCTCGCGATTGATGGCGGCGAAGCGGAAGTCGCCGACCATGTGGCGATTGCCGGCGCATTCTTCGTGCACCACCAGCAGGCTCGACGAGGTGGAGACCATCGTCCGCTGGCAGGACGGATTGGGCCGATCGTCAAAGTTGAGGCCGCGCCGCAACTGGTCCTCGGTCACGCAGCTCCGTGCGACCTGAGGCTGGCTGGCACGCGCCATCGCCGCCTGCATCTCGGCCTCGGCTTGCGCCCGCTTTTCCGGCGGCATGTTGGCCAACACCTCCGGCGGGATCGGCGGCGCGCCGGTTATCATGCCGGTCGAAGTGATCTCCCATAGACCGGGCTTCAAATCGAGCGTTGCCGTTTGCGCCAGGCCGGACCCGGCAATGCCCAGCACGGCGGCGGTGGCTGTTCCAAGCACACCACAGATGCGAAAATGGTTACGCAATAGGATCCTCCTATTACCGGACACGGGGCCGGTCGCGAAACGAACGCGCGCGCCCGGACGGTCATCACATCATCGGAACGGCTGCACGTCGCCGCATGCCGCGCCGAGCCATTTGCCGTGCAGATCCTGGCTGATCGCCACCCTGCTCGCGCCGATACCCGCATGCAGGTCGACATCCCCGGTCACCGTCGCGCGATCCAGGACCCGCAGATGCACAACGCCGCTCATCGCGTCGCTGCCGGTGCAGTCCACCTGCATGTCGAGCCCCATCGGCGAGCTCGATCGCACGATCCGATGGCACCGTTTCCCGCCCACCCGGTCAAGATCGAGGCCCTGCCGCAGTTGTTCGGTGGTTACGCAGAACTGCATCATGTGCGGCATACTCGCCTGCGCAATGATCGCCAGCAGCATCGCCGTGGCGATCACGCGCTGCTCAGGCGGCAGCTTCGCCAGCGCCTCCGGCGGAATCTGCGGCGTGCCGGAGGCCGACCCGGAGGTCTGTATCTCCCACAGCCCGGGCTTCACATCCAGCGACAGGCCCGCCGCCAGACAGGCACCGCACGCGACGAGGCCCATGCCGACCGCGAAACAAAAACCGCGGAACCGGGTGTTGATGTCACGTCGACCCATGCCTGCTCTCCTGCTCATCACGCGTCGCCCGCGCTGCCTGCTCATCATGCACGCGCTGCGACCCTGCCAATCGCACGTCGTCCGGGGTCCCCGCTCAACCCACGCCGCGCGTACCCGCTGCTCATCGTGCGCCGCCCGCGGCGAGGATGTCCTCGATCACGCGCTGCGTCGCCAGCGCCTCCTCGCCGGGGATCGCCGGATCGCGCCCCGCCTCGATTGCGTCCAGGAAGTCCGTCAGCACCGCCTTGTGCGGCTCGTGCGAGAAGCCCATCAGGTTGGCGCCGCTGCCGGAGCCGCCGTCGTCGATCAGGACCTCCTCGCGCCCGTCCAGCCAGGCCACGCGCAGGTTGCCGCCAGTCAGCCACGCGGTGCCGCGCAGGCCAATCACCATCACCCACTCCGCGCTGCCGGGATAGGCCGCCACGGTTCCCATGATGGTGCCCGGCGCACCGTTGCCGAGGCGAACCAGTGCCGCCGCGTAATCTTCGGTTTCCATGCGGTGCAGCGCGGTCGTGGCGACCTGCGCGGCTTCGACCCGCGAGACGCCGACGAGCCAGCGGAACAGATCGAGCGTGTGGATTGCCTGGGTGATCAGCAGGCCGCCGCCGTCGCGTTCGCGCGTGCCGCGGCCGGGTTCGTCGTAATAGGCCTGCGTCCGCCACCATGGCACCGACATCGACGCCGCCTGGATCGTTCCCAGTTCACCCGCGTCGAGGATCTGTTTCAGGCGCTGACTGCCGGGCCGAAAGCGCATCTGCAACATGATGCCGAGGCGTCGTCCGGCGCGTCGGCCCGCCGCGATCAATTGTTCGCCGCGCGCGACGGTGATTTCCAGCGGCTTCTCGCACAGCACGTGCTTGCCGGCGGCGAAGGCGGCCTCGGCGATCGGCAGGTGCGCGTTGGGCGGAGCCAGCACCATCACCGCATCGACCGCGGGATCCTGGATCGCTCGCGCAACGTCAGTGATGACGGGAAAGCCGAAACGTTCCGCCACCGCCTTCGTGCGTGCCTCCGATCGCGCGGCGGCCCAGACCACGCGCGCGCGGTCCTTCAGGTCAAGCAGGCTCTTCGCATGCGGCTCCAGCGCGTTGCCCAGGCCGATGACCGCAATGCCGATCATGCGCCACGAACCGCTACGAACCGCGAGGCACGCGCCTGCGCTTCCAACGCCAGGCGGCAGACGGTGAACACATGCGACTGCGGCACCGCACTTGTCGTGCGGCTGGCAAGGTCGCTGACGAAGTCTCGGAAGTAGGTGATGGGCTCATCACCGCAGGGGATATGCCGCGTGCTGGTCTTGTCCACCAGGAAGACATGGTCCTCGCCGTCGCGTCCGGCAAGATCGACGTTCTTGCGCACTTCGATGGCGCCCTCGGTGCCCAGCACGAACAGCCGCCCGTCGCCCCAGGTCGGCAGCCCGTCCGCGGTGAACCAGTCGACGCGCGCGTAGCCACGCACCGATGGGGTTTGCAGGGTCATCTCGGCGAAGTCCTCGAACCCCGTCGGATCGGTCCCGAAACAGCCGATCGTGCTGCTGACGATCGTTGCGTCCTCGGCACCGGCGAAGGCCAGGAACTGGTCGATCTGATGGCTGCCGATATCGTTGATGATGCCGCCATAGGCCGGCTTATCGAAGAACCAGGCCGGCCGCAGCGCGCGGTTCAACCGGTGCGGGCCGAGGCCCACGGTCTGCACCACGCGTCCGATCGCGCCGGCGCGCACCAGGTCCCACGCCTTGCGCGCCGACGGCTTGGTGAATCGTTCCGAAAAGCAGACAGTCCAGATGCGCCCCGTCTCCTGCACCGCGCGCCGCACGGCGGTAAGCTGCTCGAGCGTCGTGACGCCCGGCTTGTCGCACAGCACATCCTTGCCGCGCCGCATCGCCGCGATCGACAGATCGGCCCGGTCGCGCGGCACCGCGGACAGCACGATGAAGTCGATCGAGGGGTCATCCAGCAGCCGCTCGCGCACCACTGCCGGCACCTGCGGAAAGCGCTTTTGGAAGCCGGCCAGCACGCGCTGGTCGGTGGTGTGCGGATCGTAGCCGACACATTCCTGCCCGGCGGCCAACAGGCCCTCGGTCAAATCGTAGACGTGCCGATGATCCAGCCCGATCGCGGCGAACCGTGCCATGGTGTCTCCCTCGCGCGGAAGACTCGCACCATCTTGGCCGCCTCGCAACCAAGGTCCACACTGTCGCCAGCAACACCAACCTTGGGGGAGACTGAACCATGGCCGATCGCGTCGCCGTCATCACCGGAGCAGGCAGTGGCATTGGCAGGGCCTCGGCACTGGCGTTGCTGGCGGGGGGCTGGTCGGTGGCACTCGCCGGCCGCCGCAAGGAGGCGCTGGAGGAGACCGCCGGCATGGGGACGGCCGGGCATTCGCTGGCGGTGCCGACCGACGTGACGGAGCCCGAGCAGGTCGCCGCGCTGTTCGCCGCGACCAGGGAAAAGTTCGGCCGCGTGGACATGCTGTTCAACAACGCCGGCGGCAACGTGCCCAGCACGAATTTCGGCGATTTCACCTGGGAGATGTGGACCAAGGTGGTCGCGGTGAACCTGAACGCGATGTTCCTGTGCGCCAATGCCGCGTTTCGGATGATGCGTGATCAGAACCCGCAGGGCGGGCGCATCATCAACAACGGCTCGATTTCCGCGCACGTGCCGCGGCCGGGGTCCGCGGCATATACCACGACGAAGCACGCGGTGACCGGGCTGACAAAGTCGATCGCGTTGGACGGCCGGCAGTACGACATCTGCAGCGGCCAGATCGATATCGGGAACGCCGCGACGCCGATGACCGCGCGGTCTACGAATGGGCAGATGCAGCCGTATGGCCAGATGGCGGTTGAGGCACGGATGGACGTGAACCATGTCGGGGCGCAGGTGGCGTTCATGGCCAACCTGCCACTAGAATCCAACGTGCAGTTTGTTACGATTATGGCGACGAAGATGCCGTTCATCGGGCGGGGGTGAAGCGTCGATTGACGGACCTCGGCTTGCGACCCGACGCGGCATGGCCGGCCCTCGGGTCAAGCGCCCGGGGGCACGGCTTGACCCAGCCATGCCCACAGGCGCCGGCGTCGCGAAAGCGGCAAAGCTCCTTGTTCGAACGTCTTTCTATGGGGCCACGCCATGCGCGCGAGCCAGCGCTTCAAGGTGCGGCAACAAAGGTTTCAGGTCTTGATCAATCGTGGTGAACAGGATCGAATCATCGACGCTAAAATAGCCGTGCACAACACGATTCCGCACCGCGGCCAGTGTCGTCCAGGGAATGTCGGGATTGGCCAACTTCAGCGGTTCGGGCAGATGCCGGACAGCCTCGCCCAGGATTTCATAGCCCCGCATCACCGCGTAGCGGGTCTTCTCGTCAGCCAGATAGGCGTCGAGTGTCATTCCTGTGGCGAAGCGGATGATCGACCTGCAGGCCATGACCATATCATTCAGAAAATCGCGATAATCACGGGCCGCCGTCACAGGGCGACGGCCTCGGCCCGTACGCGTTCGCCGATGTAGGGCTTGAGTGCGGCCGCCGACACGAGATCGATCCGCAGTCCAGTGATCGTGGCGAGCCTCTCCTCTAGCGCGAGGAAGGACGAAAGTGAAACCGGCCGCGCGAACTCCACCAGCACGTCAAGATCGCTGTCGGGGGTCGCGTCGTGCCGCACCCGCGAGCCGAACAGTGCGAGCGAGCGGATCGGCCATTGCTCCCGCAGACCGGGCAGGGCCGCGCGCAGACTTGCAATGATGTCGTCAGTCTCCGTCATGGTGGCAACGCATAGCAGAATTCGGCGCGCAGGAAACGTCTGTGCAAACCTGCCACCGCCCGTCCCCCCAGCCTTCGTTCGCTACGCGGCCCAAGCCCTCAAGGGGAGCGGGAGAGTCATCGCCCAGCGAACTACCCCAACAAATCAATCCGTGCACGTCGTTCCTCTACCGCATCCAACATCGCGTCCACCGCCATCCGCGGCAGTCGGCTCAATAGCCCACGCTTGCGCGGGCGGAACACGTGCGGCTTGGCGCGCTTGCCGCCCAGTTCGCGCACCAGCCCATCAAGATCCGCGAATCCGTCGATCAACCCGCGCTCCAGCGCGAGGTCGCCCAGCATGAAGCTGCCGTCGAACACCGCGCCCTCGTCCGCCGGCAGCTTGCCCGCGCGCCGTGTCCGCACCCAGTGCTTGAAGCGCACGTGCAGATCGTCCAGCAGTGCCTGGAGGAAGACCACGTCCTCCGGCCGCTCCGGGCTAAACGGGTCGAGCCGCGCCTTGTTCGTCCCGGCCGTGTGCATCCGCCGCTCCACACCCAGTCGCGCGATCAGATCGGCGAAACCGAATCCGCCGCCGCGCACGCCGATCGAGCCGACGATGCTCATCGGATTGGCGTGGATCACGTCCGCGGCGCAGGCCAGCCAGTAGCCGCCCGAGGCACCGACCTCCTGGATGACCGCGTGCACCTTCACTTTTGCCTCGTCGGCGCGGCGGCGGATGCGCGCGGCGATCAGGTCGGACTGCACCGGTGACCCGCCAGGGCTGTCGATATCCAGGATCACCGGCATGCCGCGCGCCTGACGAAACGCGCGATCGATCAGCTCGCCGTAGCCGGCGATGTTCAGGAGGCCGGGGCGCGGCGCCAATATGCCGTGCAGCTCGATTACGGCGATGCGCGGAGACTGCCAGAACTTCAGCTTGAAGCGCATCGCCCTACGCCGCGACGCCGGCGAGGCGGTTCATTTCCAGCCAGCTCGCGCGATAGGCCGCATCGCCCGGCGGGGCCGCGGCGTCGATCTCCGCCATCCAGCGGTCCTCGACCAATATCGCTTCCTTCCAGCACCCGGCAACAACCTCTGCCCGATCCGCGGCGTCGCCCCCCGCCAGCACGTCGGCCACGCGCGCGTAAAAATCCGCCTCCAGCGCATCGCGTTCGTCACGGATCGCGGCGAGATGGATCGGGAAGTCGCCCAGCATGGCGCGATGCAGCCGTTCGTGCCGCCACCACAACGTCAGCGGGTCGAAATGATCGGTTGGCCGCGGCCCGTGCGCCGGCGGTGGCGCGTCCGCGAACACCGGCTTGAAGATCGAGGTGCACGGCGCCGCCGTCCCGGTGACCCAGTGCACGGCGCGCTCGCCGCGCAGCTCCGACACCAGGGAGTTGACGGTCTGCCCACCGCGCTCGCCGTCGGCCGCGTGCATGCAGATGGTCCGCGTCACGGCGTGCTGCGGATGCCAGTCCGGGTCTGCCTCGGCCACGGCGCCATGATCGCGCAGGATCGCCATCATGTCGGCGGCCGTCAGCCTCCCACCGCGACGATGCAGCAACGAGGTGGACCGGGCACAGCGCGCGCGACCGTGGCTGATCGTGTCGCGCCGCGTGTCGGCGAGCACCGCCGCATAGTCGGGGGGATGGTCGGGCGCGGCGTCACTGCGCCATCCGACCTCGTGGATATGCGCATCCAATCCGGCGCTGATCCGATCGGCGTTACGGCCGATGCTGTAGAGGTTGGAGATCGAGCGCACGCCCGTCGCGCGCTCCACCAGCCAGTGCCGGCGCATGGTTTCCACCACGTGCGCCTCATGCGGATCGGCGACGATGAAGCTGTTGTGATAGAAGCGCGGCGCCAGATGGCCGCAATTGCCGCCCTGGCCGTGATATTCCAGCAAGGTGATGATCACCTCGACCGCCTCGGCGGCCGTCGTCGCGCGCTCCAGTGCCAGGCGCAGCAGGTCCATGCCGATCAGCGCCGGCTCTTCCCCCGGCGGCGTGCGGGCGTGGACCGCCTCGTTGCCGATCACCACGCCGTGCTCGTTGGCGCCCATCTCGGCGCCCCACATCCAGAACGGCCGGCACAGCAGCACGGCGTGCGTGCGCCGCGCCTGCGGGATGGAGATGTAGGTGCAGGCGACCGCGGTGCCCGGCGCGTGATCGGCGCGCGGCGCGAACTCGACCACCTGCGCCTCGTTGCGCTCGCGATCGCTGTTCTTGCCGAACAGCACGATGCGGTCGGCCGTTGCGTCGGGTAAGGCAACGATGGTGTCGCACATAGGCGCCTCTTGCTTTGCTGTGCCGCGTTCACCCGGCCGCGGGGTCCGCCGAAGCCGCGAGCCACGCGGCCGGGGGGCCACAATGCGCGCGGAAGATCGCCGCGTCACCGTCCTGGTTGCCGTGGCCGCCGGCTTGTGTCACCGCCGCGCGGTGTCGGGCGTTGATCGGCTTGCCGGAGCGACAGGCGAGAGGTTGGAGGGCAGGTCGGTCGGCACCCAGCCCCACGGACCGGCGATGTGACCTGTGGATGTCTCCTACCGACCCAAAGCGGTCCTTCAACTCAAACACCGTCCCGAGGTGGATCTGAGTAGTTTCCGACTCTCACGCGGCTAGGTCGCCGCCGCCTATGGTCTAGGAGGCGCATGGTCGTCATCCGGCGACCGGAATACTGCCGCGTGTTGCTTTGTTTCATGCCGTAACGTCAGAGCACTCGCCACGCAACCAGACCTTACGAGCCGAGGATTCCCTGTCATGACCAACCCCATCGTAGAGCGTATCATCGAAGCCAATACCGACGCTCTGACCAAGAGCGGCAATGCGTCCAGCGCAGCTTTTCACGAGTTGGCCGAGGCGTATCAGGAATTGGCGACCAAGAATGCCAAGAATCTGACCGCTGCGATTCAGGCGCTATCCGCGGTGAAGAACCCGGCAGAGTTCATCGAACTACAGCAGCGGTTGATCAGGGATGGCGTCGAAGCCGCTGTCAGTGATAGCCAACGCATCGCTCATTTGACTGCTGCCGTGTTCACTGCGGCTTTCGAGCCGGTGAAGAAGCAGGTCGAGGCGATGCAGAAGACCGCGCGGACCTAAGCCGGCCGATCTTTCCGGCCGTTGTTGCTTTTCGAGCTGCACTCCATCATCCGGGTGCGGCTTGGCAGGGCAAACGGATGTTTTGCCAGGGTCTTGGTCGGCGGGGATCGGGACCCTGACAATTTATTCGTTTCTCGTGCTAATTCAATGCTGTCGTTCACGCGCAAGGTGGAGTCCAGTTGGATTGGGCTTGGCGCGCGACCCGCGTGTTATCGGCGTAGCGCTGCGGCAGATCGCGTTGCGTAACGGAACGTCGTGCCGTGTCATCGGGTCGGCGGACGCAGTGCTGACCGAGGGGTTCCATCCGTTCGAGCCGGGCGACAGTCTGCGTTGGACCGACGACGATGCGGCACTGCCGGTGGCGCTGTTTCACGGCTTCGACGGGCCGTTGGAATTGCTGCTGCACCTCGGCAGCACGACACGGTATCCATTGTTGGGGAAAGTAGCCTCGTGTGTCGCTGCGTAAGCCGATGGCTACGGCTCAGGTACGTACCGCCGAAACGGCAACGCCGAATGACCGCTGTCCACCCTTCGCGGACATTCAAGCTGAGACACCGGCACCGCCCGGGGAAGACTGTCGCTCCGCGCGACGCGCCCTGCGGATGGCTCTGCCCTGAGGCCGGCGCGACCGAGGAGCGCGTCGGTGGATGACGGGCGCGCCGCGCGTGGTCGCGGTGTGGGCTGAACCCGGCTTAAGTTGGCCCTGGGGCACCGCGGCCGATGCCGCAGGGTTCTCCGCGTGCCCCGTGCCGCCTTCCTGCTTCCTCCATGGTAGAATCTTGCTTGCGGACGGGCCGAGCGCCCGCCGGCCTTAGCCCGGTCCTCCGGCGCCAGTGCGGCGTTCGTGCCTGCCCCAGCAAGGATTTTCACCACGGAGTTAGCCAGCGGCCGGCGGCCGGCCGCTGGCTAACTCCGTGGTGAAAATCTTACGGACCCGCGTTCCCCACCGGCGCCTTGGGTGACCGGGCGGACGGGCGGCAGTCCGCCCCGCGGCGGGGCTGATCGGGCGCGGGCTGGGTGTCCCTCTCCGGGGTGGTTTAGCTGGCGCGAGGGAGCGGTTTGATGTAAGTAATACTAACTGACTTACATTGCCCAGGATCGCAGATGCTCCCAATCACAGCCACCGCCCCGGCCGCCTCCTCCAACGCCATTGCCGTGCCGGGGGACCCCCGGGACAACCGCCCCACCGGCTCAACGCCGGTGGCAGGCGGCCTTCGCTGGGGCGGGACCCTCGGGCAAGGGGCACGGTCCGCTGAACGCGAACACCATGAAATACCGAGCCTGCCACCGGGCGCTTGTCCCGGTGGTGGCACGGTGCGGTTGGACGGCGTGGATTCCGGGGTGAGGTCGGTGCCCGGCCTCCACCGGGGCGGGACTCTTGGGCAAAGGGCACGGCCCGTCGGACGCGAACGAGATTCTATGGAACGTGAGGCGGTGCGGCCGGACGGCGTGGCTGCCGGGGTGGGGTCTGTCCCCCGGCAGGAGGCAGAATCCGCAAAATCACGACAAGACCCTATAAACCGGGAGACGGAGCGGGCGGGCGGGGTGGCTGCCGGGGTGGGGTCCGTCCTCGGGCAGGAGGCACAATCCGCAAAACCAGGACAAGACCCTATGAACCGGGAGACGGAGCGGACGCACGGCGCGGCTGCCGGGTTGGGGTCTGTCCCCGGACAGCGGGCACAATCCGCAAAACCAGGACAAGACCCTATGAAGCGGGGGGCGGAGCGGGCGCACGGCGCGGCTGCCGGGTTGGGGTCTGTCCGCCGACAGCGGGCACAATCCGCAAAATCAGGACAAGACCCTATGAAGCGGGCGACGGAGCAGACCCACGGCGCGGCTGCCGGGTTGCCCTTCCCCTCCCCCCACCCCCCTCCCTCAAGGGGAGGGGGAGAAGTCCGTCTCCCGCTGCCCTTCCCCTCCCCCCACCCTTGGTCCGCTTCGCGGCCCAAGCCCTCAAGGAGAGGGGGAGAAGTCCGTTCCCCAGTCGTGTTCCAACCGCGATCCTCCTGGTCATACGGCCCTCCTCCCTCGCCGGTGGGATGCGCTATACCAAGCCGGGCCGACTGGCGCTGCTGTCGCCGCACAAGGAGCACCGTGAATGGCTGAAGCCGCGAACCTGCTCCGCCACCAGACCTCGCCCTATCTGCTGCAGCACGCCGACAACCCGGTGCACTGGCGGCCCTGGGGCCAGGCAGCCCTCGCCGAGGCCGCCGAGACCGACAAGCCGATCCTGCTGTCGATCGGCTATGCCGCCTGCCACTGGTGCCACGTCATGGCGCACGAATCCTTCGAGGACCCCGACACCGCCGCCCTGATGAACACGCTGTTCGTCAGCATCAAGGTGGACCGCGAGGAACGGCCCGACATCGACCACCTGTACATGTCCGCGTTGCACGGGCTGGGCGAACAGGGTGGCTGGCCGCTGACCATGTTCCTCGCCCCGGACGGCGCGCCGTTCTGGGGCGGCACCTACTTCCCGCCGACCCCCCGCTGGGGCCGCCCGTCGTTCAGCCAAGTGCTGCAAGGCGTCGCCGCCGCCTGGCGGGAGCGCGACACGATGGTGACGCAGAACACCGTCGCGCTGCGGCGCATGCTGGAGCGGCAATCCGCCGTGCAGGGGGGTGAGCTGCCGACGCCGACGCACCTCGACGCGGTCGGTGCGGCGCTGCTGCGCATCACCGATCCGGACCAGGGCGGGGTCAAGGGCGCGCCGAAATTCCCCAACCCGCCGATCTTCCGCTTCCTGTGGCAGAACGCTTTCCGCACCGGCGCGCCGGCCGGGCAGGACGCGCTGCACCTGCTGCTGCAGCGCATGTCGCAAGGCGGCATCTACGATCATCTCGGCGGCGGCTACGCCCGCTACGCCACCGATGCGATCTGGCTGGTGCCGCATTTCGAGAAGATGCTGTACGATAACGCGCAGATCCTCGAACTGCTGGCGTTCGCGCACGCGCATCGGCCCGACCCGCTCTATGCCGCGCGCGCGGCGGAGACGGTCGGCTGGATGATTCGTGACATGACCGCTGCCGAAGTCGATGGACGTGCCGCGTTCGCTGCGTCCGAAGACGCCGACAGCGAGGGCGAGGAAGGCCGCTTCTACGTCTGGACCGAGGCCGAGGTCGACTTGCTGCTCGGGACGGATGCGGCCGCGTTCAAGCACGCGTACGACGTGACGGCGGAGGGCAACTGGGAAGGCCACACCATCCTGCGCCGCGTTACCCAATCCGGATCGGTAGCGGAAGAAACCGGGCTCGCCCGATGCCGCGAGGTGCTGTTTGCCGCGCGCGCCAAACGGGTGCGGCCGGGACGTGACGACAAGGTGCTGGCCGATTGGAATGGACTGGCGATCGCCGCCCTGGCTCGTGCCGCCGTGGTGTTCGGCCACCCCGAGTGGCTCACCCGCGCCGAGGCCGCGCACGACTTTATCCTGGCCAACATGACCGCGCCCGATGGCCGCGCCCAGCACGCCTGGCGGCTCGGGCGCGTGACGGCCGCGGGGCTGCTCGACGACCAGGCCGCGATGGCGCGCGCCGCCCTGGCGCTGTTCGAGGCGACTGGCGCGGCGCGGTATCTGGCGGAGGCGGCGCGTTTCGCCGACGCCGCGCTGTCGTTCTTCGCTGATGGGCAGGGAGGGTTTTATACCAGTGCGTCGGACGCGACCGACGTGCCGCTGGCCCGTCCGCGCACCGCGCACGACAACGCCACGCCGGCCGCCAATGGATTGCTGGCGGAGGTGTTCGCGCGCCTCTGGCACCTGACCGGCGATACGGCTTGGCGCGAGCACGCCGAGGCGCTGCTGCGCGCCTTCATGGGCAACCACGATCACCTTGCGCAGATGCCGACGTTGTTGGCGGCGGCCGATCTGCTGGAGGCGGGGACGACGGTGGTGGTGGTGGGTCCTTTTGTTGTTTCTCCCCCTCCCCTTGCGGGAGGGGGTTGGGGGGAGGGGTTAGTGCCAGGGTCCGATCAAAGCTTCTCGCGCGCCGACCCCTCCCCCCACCCCCCTCCCGCAAGGGGAGGGGGAGAGTCTTTACTTACTTTGCTGACTGTCGCCGTCGCCGCGCCTGACCCCGCAACAATCGTGCTGCAAGTGCAGGCAACCGACGCGCTGCCACCCAGCCATCCCGCCTACGGCAAAGGCAACGACCCAGCCGCGTTCGTGTGCCGCGGCAATGTCTGTTCGCTGCCAGTTGCGGACCCCGTCACATTGGCGGAGATGTTGCATGGCAGAGCCCCACCCACCTGACATTCGTACCTGGAGCAGACCCATGAAGCGCAGAGATTTCCTCAAGACGAGCGCCGCCACGGTCGCGGCCGGCAGCCTCGGCGCACCAGCGATCGCGCAATCCGCGGCGAAGACGTTGCGCTTCGTGCCGCAGGCCAACCTGGCCAACCCCGACCCGATCTGGACCACCGCGACAGTGGCAATCAACCACGGCTACATGGTCTGGGACACGCTGTACGGCATCGACAACGCCGGCATCGGCCAGCCGCAGATGCTCGCCGGCCACGAGATCTCCGACGACAAGCTGACCTGGACCTTCACCCTGCGCGACGGGCTGCTGTTCCACGACAACGAGAAGGTGCGAGGCGTCGACTGCGTCACCTCGATCGCGCGCTGGTCGAAGCGCGATCCGTTCGGCCAGCAGCTTGCCCTGCAAACGGAAGAGATGAAGCCGCTCGGCGACAACAAATTCAGCATTCGGCTGAAGAAGCCGTTCCCGCTGATGACATACGCGCTCGGCGCCGACGGCTGCTTCATCATGCCGGAGCGCATCGCCTCCACCGATGCGTTCAAGCAGATCAGCGAATATGTCGGTAGCGGTCCGTTCAAGTTCCTCAAGGACGAATGGGTCTCCGGCGCCAAGGCGGCCTGGGCAAAATTTGAAAAATATGACCCGCGGCCGGAGAAACCGGAGTTCTTCTCGGGCGGCAAGCACGTCTACGTGGATCGCGTGGAGTGGCAGGTGATCCCCGATCCCGCGACTGCCTCGGCCGCGCTGCAGAGCGGCGAGGTCGATTGGGTGGAGTGGCCGCTGATCGACCTGATCCCGATGCTGAAGAAGGCACCCGGCGTGCAGATCGCGATCAATGATCCGCTCGGCGTGCTCGGCATGATCCGGTTCAATCAGCTCTTTCCGCCATTCGACAATTTGAAGCTGCGCCAGGCGCTGTTCCCGGCGATCGACCAGAGGGAATTCATGGACGCGGTCGCCGGCGAGCAGACCGACCTGGTGAAGACCGGTGCGGGTTTCTTCACGCTCGGCACGCCGATGGCGAGCACTGCCGGGATGGACGCGCTGACCGGCCCGCGCAGCATCGAGCGAGCAAAACAGCTTGTCGCCGAGAGCGGCTACAAGGGCGAGAAGATCGTGCTGATGTCGCCCACCGACCAGCCGGCGATCCTGGCGGTCTGCCAGGTGGTGAACAGCGTGTTCCAGAAAATCGGCCTGAACATGGATTATCAGGCGTTGGACTGGGGCACGCTGGTGACGCGGCGTGCCAGCAAGGCGCCGCCGGACAAGGGCGGGTGGAACGTCTTTTGCACCTCCTGGACCGGGCTGACCGTGGCCAATCCCGGCGGGCATTTTCCGCTGCGCGGCAACGGTGCCAATGCCTGGTTCGGCTGGCCAACGGACCCGAAGATCGAGGAACTGCGCAGCGCCTGGTTCGACGCGCCCGACGTCGCCGCGCAGAAGAAGATCTGCGAACAGATCCAGCTCACCGGGTTCCAGGACGTGCCGTTCATCCCGATCGGGCAATGGTTCCAGCCGACCGGTTACCGGTCGAACGTTACCGACATCATCAAATGCCCGCAAATCCTGTTCTGGAACGTCAAAAAAGCCTGATCGATACAGTTCCGATGCAATCGATCCCCCACGCATGACGCAACCGCGCCAGGCAAGGCGGCCGCGGGCCCGAGGCAGCGCTGCCGCCGCCACGCTGCCGCTCGATACACCCGAGCCCGTGGCGCGGATGGTGTCGCTGACCACCGACCGGCTGACGTTGCGGCCGCTTACCGCGGCGGATGCCGAGGCGCTCCATCGCCTGGTCAACGACTTCGAGGTAACCCGCAATCTGGCGGTGGTGCCGTTTCCATATCCGCGCGACCTGGCCGACCGATGGATCGCCTCGACCGCACGGGAATTGGCGGACGGCCATGCCTACCAGGTGGCGATCACCGGCCACGAGGGCGCGGAGGAGACGCTGGTCGGCGTCGTCGGCGTGCGGCTGGATGCCGCCGCGCGCACCGGACGGATCGGCTACTGGGTGGGGCGGCGGTTCTGGGGGCACGGTGTCGCATCGGAGGCGGCCGGTCGGCTGGCGCGCTGGGCGATGGCCAATCTCGAGATCGATCGGCTGATCGCGGAGGTGGCGACGGACAATCCGGCCTCCGCTTCGGTGCTGCGCCGTATCGGCTTCCGCCAGGTCGGCGAGGGGGTCGGGGAATTCCGCTCCCGCGGCGGACGGCATCCGGTCTGGCAGTTCGTGGCCATGCGCGACGACATCTTCGGCCACGCGGACGCCGAGCCCGGGGTCGAGGCGGCGGCGGAGCCGGGTGGCAAGAAGCTGCTGCTGGTGGCCGCCTGTGCGCTGATCGACATCGACGGCCGTGTGCTGTTGGCGCGCCGGCCGGAGGGCAAGAAGATGGCGGGGCTGTGGGAATTCCCCGGCGGCAAGCTGCATCCCGGCGAGACACCGGAGGCGGCGTTGATCCGCGAGTTGAAGGAGGAACTGGGCATCGATGTCTCGGCCACCTGCCTGGCGCCGTTTGCCTTCGCCTCGCACGCCTATGAACGGTTCCATCTGTTGATGCCGCTTTACCTGTGCCGCCGCTGGAAGGGCATCCCGCGGGCACGTGAAGGCCAGACCTTGAGCTGGGTGCGCCCGGCGCGGCTGGCCGACTATGAAATGCCGCCAGCCGACAAGCCGCTGATCCCCCTGCTGCGCGAGTTCCTGTAGGCTCATGCCAGCCGCCCGCAGAATTGACGCTTCGCCAGGTTCGGACGGCTGCTGTAACGCCGAAAGGAGACCGTGATGGAAGCGGGAAATCCGACTGCCTGCCTGCTGGTGATCGGTAACGAGGTGCTGTCGGGCCGAACGCAGGACGCCAACATCCGGTTCCTCGCCGTCAAGCTGGGCGAGCGCGGCATACCGCTGCGCGAGGTGCGGGTGATCCCGGACATCGCCGCAACGATCATCAAGACCGTCAACGAGACGCGGGCGATGTTCGACTACGTGTTCACCACCGGCGGCATCGGGCCGACGCACGACGACCTCACCAGCGAATGTGTCGCCGCTGCCTTCGGCGTGCCGTGGGAGCCGCATCCCGAGGCGTGGTCGCGCATGGAGCGCAGTTACAAACCAGGAGAATTCAACGCCGCGCGCCAGCGCATGGCGACGATGCCGCGCGGCGCGACGCTGATCGATAATGCGCTGTCGGTGGCACCGGGATTTCAGATCGGCAACGTCTATGTGATGGCCGGCGTGCCGCGGGTGATGCAGTCGATGTTCGAATGGCTGGCGCCGCGCCTGCAGGGCGGGCCGCGCATCGAGCAGCGCGCGGTACACGCGGTGGGCCTGCCGGAAGGCGTGATCGCCGAGGGTCTGGGCGCGATCCAGGCGCGTTATCCGCAGCTCGACCTTGGCAGCTATCCGTTTTACCGCCCGGGCGGCAACGGCGTGGCGCTGGTCGCCAAGGGCACCGACGTTGCGGCGGCGGAGGCGGCGATTGCGGAGGTGACGGCGATGATCACCGGCTTCGGAAAGGCACCGATTCCGGGGGAGCCGGAGGGGTAGCGGGAGAAGGGGTGGCGGATCGTGGCCAAGGCTGAAGGTCCGCAATCGGTGAGGATCGGATGTTTGGAGCGGTGCATGAATCAGGATTACGTACCAATCAAAGCGCTTAAGACCAGCATGCGTGCTCGATATTTGACTGCCGGCACAGCGCGGAGGAACGGCGCGTCATCATCCTGCGCCGCGAGGACGTGCCGCCGCGCGGGCTGTTCGCGGACAATGTGTATCAGGACCTGGTCGGCATCGACGACCCGGCGGAGCGCCGAGACCGCATCCTGGCGTCGGTCGAGGGACGGTAGGCAACAACCCAGGCCGGGCATCTTGGGTCGGCCGCGCATGCTACTGCTGCTGGAAACGAGGGCCACGACACGGGCAACCTCCGCACACACAGATTGACTTTCACCGCGGCTCCACCCAGGTAATCGCGGCCAGGAGGACATCCCGTAATGGCCACGACCCGATCAACGCGCCCCACGGAAGTGATTTCGGACCCGTCCGTCATGGGCGGAGAGCCGGTTATTCGCGGCACGCGCATCCCCGCCGTCACCATCGTCGCGTATCTCCAGGCGGGCCGGACCGACCGGGAGGTTTTCGAAGACTATCCCAGCCTCCCCGTCGATGGGATCGAGGCTGTCCGTCGCTGGCAAAAATCTGCCCCCATGCCGCGGGTCTGACTGTCCGCGTGGAACGGCTGCTGATCGATGAGTGCCTGAGCCAGGCCTTGCTGGCCGTGGCAAAAGCACGCGGCATCCAGGCCGACCACGTCGTGTGGCTTGGCAAAGGCGGGATACAGGACTGGAATTTGGTTCCCTTCGCTCTCGATCACGACTACGCCTTCGTCACGAACAACCGGCGCGATTTCCTAAAAGAATACGCGCAATTGTCCGTGCATGACGGGCTGATCATTCTGGTTCCTATGGTGGAGCGCGATGACCAGATCCGCCTGTTTAGCTTGGTTCTGGATCGCCTGCAAACCCTTCCGGATACCGTGAACAAGCTGGTCGAGATTTTCTCCGACGGAGAGATCAGGGTTCGGGACTGGTCTGCATCCGACCCCGATCCAGGCTACATCACCTCGCCCGGACGGCATCCCTGACCGATGGCGTTGCCCGGCCGGGTGAGGCATGATACAAGGTCAGGCTCGGGACACGGCTTTATGAAATTCACCAAGAGCCGATGCGCCGCGCCACGATTTCCACTAGCCTCAAAATAGCACGGTGATACCGCGCTTTCGGGGATCGCCAATGGATCGAGACCAGGTCATCGAGACCCTTCGCGCCCATCAAATCGATCTTCATCGGGCCGGGGCCGCTCGGCTTTATTCGTTCGGCTCGGTCTCCCGCGGGGAAGCCCGTCCGGACAGCGATGTCGATCTTTTCTTCGATACCGACAATCCGCGCTGCAGCCTCATTGAGCTGGTCGATGTCCAGGAGCAGGTGAGTGATATCCTTGGCACGGACACCGATGTGATGACGCGGGCCAGCCTCCATCCAATGCTTCGGCCGCAAATCGAAGCGGAAGCGCTGCGCGTTTTTTGACGTGCCGAGAGGCATCCTTCTTCGCCTGCTCGATATTCGCGACGCGGTCAGCGGAATTCAGGATGTGTCCGCCGGTGCCACCTTCGACGGTTCGCCAATAGCTGGGGTATGCAACGCGCTGTCGTTCAAAGACCTCGGCCGCGTGCCGATTCCCGGCGAGCCGGACCTTTAGCTGCCGGCTAGTTGGGCGGCCTTGCTTTGCAGGCTCGCCACCAGCGCCGCACTGCCGCCTTGCATCAGCATGCGGCGAAAGTCGGAGCGCTGCACGGCGACGCGGCTGATGGTTCCGTCGGCCAGCACGTCCACCACCTGCCAGGCGCCAGCGTTCTGCCGCATGACATAGTCGAGCCGATGCGCCTCGCCCGAAGTCGGGATGATGTGCGTGGTCACCACCTGCTCGTTGTTCGGCAGGGCGCGGGTGTCGGGCAAGATATCGAAGCGCTGCCCGGTGAACGCGTCAAAGCTGCTGACGTAGGAGGCGATGGTGTAGCGGCGGAATGCCGTGTGCAACGCGGAATGCTGATCTGCGGACAGCGCATTCCACGTCGGCCCGACCGAGGTCTCCAGGATGACCGACTGATCGAACACGGTGTCGATGATGGGCGCCAACTGGCCGAAGCGGTGGTCGAATGGCACGGCGCGGCCGGCCTTCATCACGCCAAGCAGCGCGTCATCCAGGTGCTGGATAGGCGCGGTGACGGCGGGGTCGGCGGCCCGCACGGACGCCGTCGAGGCAACCAGGAATGACAGCCCCAGGCGCGCCAAGACGCGGCGGCGTAGCATCGTCGTCGACATTGTAAATTCCCCGGAGTGACGGCAACCAGGTCGGAAACATGCGTGTAACATTGGTCGTCTACGGCATAACTACCAGCACGCCAGGACGCTCGCAACAACGTGATGGGGAGGTGCCGCACCGCCCGCCTCGACCCCGGCGACCGTTGATATCATACTGATGTTTGGCGCCAGTCGTGTCGGCGCGCACCGTGCCGTTCGACAGGAGGTCCGGCGTTGACTATTCAGGCCGCCGCACTCTCCCTGATCGACGCGATCGCGAATCGCCTCGGCGTGTTGCAACGGAAACTGCACGCGAAGGACTTGTTGCGCGCCGCGTCGCGCCGCGCCGGCCTCGACGATTTCGGCGACATGTCGTTCTTGGGTCCGCTCCAGCGGTTGCTCGATGCGTGCGTCGAGGAGGCGTCGCTCAGTGTTGTCGGGCGCTTCGCGCTGCGCTGGGACATGGCGCGGTTCCTGACCAATCTGCTGCGGATGCGCGAAGCGGAGCGGTGTGCGCCGGCGATCACCCAGCAGCGAATCGAGCGGCCGATCTTCATCACGGGGCTGCCGCGCAGCGGCACGACGTTCCTGCACCGGCTGATGTTGGCGGATCGGGAAAATCGCGCGCCGCTGGTGTGGCAGACGATCTATCCCTATCCCCTGCGCGACGGCGCCGACCGGCGCGTGGCGCGGGTGGCGCGGCAATTGCGGGCGTTCGAGCGGCTGGCCCCGCAGTTCCATGGGTTGCATCCGCTGGCCGCGACTTCGCCGCAGGAATGCAGCGAGATCACCGCGCATGTGTTCCGTAGCCTGCGCTACGATACGACCTACCGGATTCCGTCCTACCGGGCGTGGTTGGACACGGCCGGGCATGTGCCGGCCTATCAGTTTCATCAGCGGTTCCTGCAGCATCTGCAATTTCAGGATATTTCGGCGGGTGCGGGGTCCGGGCGCTGGGTGCTGAAATGCCCGGACCACCTCTTCGCGCTCGATGCGATCGGCACGGTATACCCTGACGCTCGGCTGGTATTCGTGCACCGCGATCCGGTGAATGTACTGCTGTCGGTCACGCAGCTCACCGAGGTGGTGCGCGCGCCGTTCACACAGCGTCACGACCCGACCGAGATCGGCCGCCAGGAGAGCACACGCTGGCTGGAGGGGACGCGACGGATGATGCGCGCCGAGGCGGAGCTGCGTCTGGTCGAGCCGATCTGCCACGTGCATCACCTGGACCTTATCACCGATCCGCTGGCGACCGTGGAAAGCGTGTACCGCCACTTTGGACTGGCACTGTCACCCGACGTGAACGTGAACATGGGCCGGATGGTGGGGCGTCAGCCGAATGGCGGCTATTCGGAGCATGCCTATCGTTTCGAGGACCATGGCCTCGACGCGACGGCCGAACGGGCGAAGTTCCGCGATTACATGGTGCGCTTTGGCATCCAGCCGGAAGGTGCGCCGCGACACGATGCGCCGGGACCGGTGCAGGGTGCGGGCATTTCCGCATCGGAGGCGACACGAACGCCGTCGGGATAGCGTCGGCCTACTGTCAGACCGTCGCTGAACCTTCCGGACGGCTGCCGCTTCCATGCCACACTGGCTGCCCCCGATCCGTAGCGGTATCAATACCGGAACGAATGGCGGGAGCCATCATCGCGCCAGTTGTGCGGGCGGCATGGGCCGCATGCGAGCGTGATACCAACGGACCGGAATGATAAGAGTCATCATTTCGGGCCGTTGATATTATAACAGCGGCCGAAAGTATTGACGTACGCTGCCCACCCCACGTCATGGCCGGCGAAGGCCGGCCTTCGCCGGCCATGACGTGGAGAGAGTCGGGACTTTCGGCCGCTGGTATTACAGGTCAACACTTGGGGCCGCTGGTATGATAGCATCGGAATCTCCTTCTTTCTATTGGCTGGCGGCCGATCGGCCTGTGTGACGAACCCTAAAATGCGATTCGATCGGCGATCAGTAAAACGAATTGTCGTCTGATGGCCTTAATCAAGGATATCGATTCCCATGAGCATGCCGCATGCGCTCGATGCCAACCTGCTGCGGGCCTTCGTGTTGATCGCCGAGGGCCACAGCTTCACCGAGGCCGCCGAGATGGTTGGCCGCTCCCAATCGGCCGTGTCGACGCAGATCAAGCGGCTCGAGGAGGCGCTGGGTCAGAAGGTGCTGAACCGCAGCAAGGGCAGCGATGTGGAACTGTTGCCGCAGGGAGAGTTCCTGCTCGCCCGCGCCCGCCAAATCCTGTCGCTGAACGACGAGGTGGTGGCGATGTTCCACGCCCCGGCGCTGGCCGGCACAGTACGGCTTGGCACGCCGGACGACTACACGTTCGGCTATCTGCCGCCGATTCTGAAGCGCTTCGCCGACATTCATCCGGCGGTCCAGGTCGATGTACTCTCCGCACCGTCGAACGAGTTGATCGAACGGCTGAAGGAGGGCGAGCTCGACCTGACGCTGATCTCGGAAAGGCATCAGCCGCGGGACGGGGCAGCGATAGAGTTGTGGCGCGGGCCGCTGGTCTGGGTGACGTCGTCACGCCACGCGCCACACCGGCTGGACCCGCTGCCGCTGGCGTTGGCTCAGATCGACACCAGTGCATCACGCGACTGCGACTGGGCGCGCGCGGCGACGACCGCTCTGGACCGCGCCGGACGGCGCTATCGTCTGGCCTATTCGTCGGGCTCCCAGGCGGGCGCGCATGCGCCGGTCCTGGCGGGGCTGGCGGTCACCGTATCGACGCTGTGCTGGCTGCCCGACGGGCTGCGGCCGGTGCGCGATGACGAGGGGCTGCCGCCGTTGCCGGAGTTTGGGATCGTGATGCTGAAGGGTCAACGTCCCCGCCAACCGATGACCGATGCGTTGGTGGCCCAGATCGAGGCGGGATTCCATCTCGTCGGGTTGAGCCGGGCCGGGGCGGCGTAACCCATGGGTGGTGTGTTGGCCCGACTTCCGCTCTTTTGTATCGGCGAATGAGGTTGTTCAGTAAGACGGGCAACACCTCGGGCAGACGCGAGGTTCAGGCGGCCTGACCGCGACACCGGACGAGGCCTGGCAGGGTCGGAATGGCCGGAACACGGCGCCAGTGCGAACCAAGCAAGAGTCAATGCTTTCGGCGCCTCGTATCACAGGCCGAAGCCGCGCAGCAGCGTCAGGGTTCGAATTGGCATCGGCGGGGTGGCGCGCAGGAAGGCGTGCAGGTCGTCGGGATGGTCGATGTCGAGGGCGAAGCCGGATAGCGGGACGATGGTCGGTTCGATACCGTTATGGCGTGCGGTGTCGAGGTGCGGAAAATAGCTGTTGTCGCCGAAACGAAGCGGCATCGCCTCCGGCGGCAGGCAGAGCACGCCGTTGGAGCCGAGCTGGTCGTGCGCCGGGGCGATGGTGAAGGACGGCGTCTTGCGGTGGGCGGCTATCAGCGCATCGATCTCGGCGGCGGTGACGCGGGGGATGTCGCCGGGCAGGACGAGCATGCCGGCGCGGGCCTCGCGGGTGAGGGCGCGGGCCATGGCGGCGACGGCGCCGGTGTGGCCGGAGCGGGCGTCGTCCGTGATGACGCGAGCGCCGTAGCGGTGGGCGAGCGCGGTGGCCAGCGGGTCGAGCGTGTTGACCAGGATGCCGGCGAGGTTGGCGCCGGCGAGGGCGGTGAGAACGTCCTCCAGCATTATGGCCGCGAGGGATTCGCGCTGGGCTTGGGTCAGCAGTGGGGAGAGGCGCTGCTTGGCGTCGGCGAACTCCTTGACCGGGAGCGCGGCCCAGATGTCGGGAGTTGGGGTCATGCGGCGCGTGGAACGTGTGGGTGTTGGGTCTGTGCCGGGACCGCACCGAAGCGGTGTACCCCTCGACCCCTCCCCCCAACCTTGATCCGCTTCGCGGTCCAAGCCCTCAAAGGGAGGGGGAGAGTTTCGATGATCATTCCTATCAACGCACGGATGCCGCTGCGTCCAGCACCACACGTGCCAGGGCCTCGCGGTCTTCCAGTGTCAGCATCAGCGTCTTTGTCACGGTGATGCGCGGGTGCAGGCCATCCATGTCGGCGGCATCGGCGTGGTCGACGATGTAGGCGTCGAGCAGCTCGCCGTACCACTCGGCGACCGCGCGGGCGGAGGGGTCCAGGCCGAGCTCGGTCATCATCTTGGCGGTGGGACCCTTGACGGCGCGGCCGGCGATGATGGGGGACACCGCAACGATCGGCGCGCGGCAGGCATGCAGCGCGTCGCGCACACCGGGCAGGGACAGGATCGGCTCGACGCTGATGAACGGGTTCGACGGGCAGATCACCACCGCGGTCAGCGCCGGGTCGGCGAGCAGCGCCAGGAATTCGGGCTGCGGTTGGGCGTCGCCCTCGAACATCAGCTCGTGCACCACCGGCTCGCAGCGGCGGCGGACGAAGTAGTCCTGGAAGTCGAGCCAGCCGGTGCTGGCGTGCACGCGGGTGCGCATGCGCCCGTCGGTCATCGGCAGGATGCGCGGGCCGATGCCGAGGCGGCGGCGCACGTCGTCGGTGATCTCGGTGAGCGTCTCGCCGGCGCGCAGGCGGTGGGTTCGTTCCACATGCATCGCCAGGTCGCGATCGCCGAGGCGGAACCAGGTCGCGCCGCCAAGGGTGGTGAGAGTCTCCATGAAGTTCCAGGTCTCGTCGCGTCGGCCCCAGCCGAGCTCGGGGTTGGCCAGGCCGGAAAGCGTATAGACCAGCGTATCGATGTCGGGGGAGATCGACAGGCCGAGATGCTCGAAGTCGTCGCCGGTGTTGGCGACGATGGTCAGGTCCGCTTGCGGCAGCACGCGGCTGAGGCCGAGCGCGAGCTTGGCGCCGCCGACGCCCCCCGACAGGGCAAGGATGCTCACCGGAACAAGTCCTCCGCTGCGGGGCGCAGCAGTTCGGCGGCCGGGGTGTCGGGAGCGGTCCAGACCAGGCCGCGGACCAGGATGACGGGGCGGGCCTCGGCGGCCTGACCCTGCAATAGGGAGGCGGCGGCGGCGATCTCGTCGGCGAAACCGATGATACTGACCTCGAGCGTGCGGCCGAACAGGTCGGGCGAGCCGCGCAGGTCGATCAGGCCGGGCAGGCCGGCGGCACCGATGGCGATGCCACAGGTGCCGCGGCGCCAGGCGCGCCCAAAACTGTCGCTGATGATGACGCCGATGCGCGCGCCGTAGTGGGTGGCGAGGCGCGCGTGCAGGCGCTCGGCGCTGGCGTCGGGGTTCTCCGGCAGCAGCAGCACGCGGTGGACGCCGTCGGCGGGGGCGACGTTGGACTGGTCGACGCCGGCGTTGGCCATGACGAAGCCGAGACGGTGCTGCACGATAATCAGATTCGGCCGGCTGCGCACGACGCGGGTGGATTCGGACAGGATGACTTCCACCAGGCGGGGGTCCTTGCCGACCTCGGCGCCGAGGGCTTCAGCGCGCGGGCTGGGCGTGACGGTGGCGAGATCGACCACGCGATGCTCGGCCTTGGAGACGATCTTTTGTGCAACGACCAGCACGTCGCGGTCGATCAGCGTGCGGCCGGCGCGACCGAGCGCGGCGATGATCAGCTCGGCCAGGTCATCGCCGGGCTGGACCATGGGCAGGCCGGGCAGGGCGAAGAGCTGCAGTTGGTCCGGGGTAGACATCGAAGGCGGCCTCGATCCTGCGCGGTCACGACTGGTGCGGGACAAATCCCGGACGTGCGCCGCGGTCAAGGGTGGCGGGTGTGGGCGTAGGGCCGCGTAGGGCGGATAAGCGGTGCGTAATCCGCCAGCGGGTTCGGTGCGGCGGGTGTGGTGGCGGCATGCGCATGCCCCCGGAGTCCGGGGGCAAGGCTTTTCCGCCCTACGCGGTGACGCGGTTACGCGAAGGCGCGGCGAAGTTTGGGCAGGACGGTCTCGCCGTAGAGTTTGAGGAATCGTTCCTGATCCGGACCGGGAGCGTGGAACACCAGATGACGAAAGCCAAGCTCCACATAGGGGCGGATCTTTTCGATGTGCTCGTCGGGGTCGGTGGAGACGATCCAGCGGCTTGCCGTGCGTTCGACCGGCAGCGCGTCGGCGAGGCGTTCCATTTCGATCGGGTCTTCGACCGTCACCTTCTCGTCCGGCGTCAGCGCCAGGGCGGCCCAGTGGTGGGTGTCTTGCAGCGCGCGCTGGCGGTCGGTGTCGAAGGAGACTTTCATTTCGATCATGCGGTCGTAGCCGGCGTCCTGCTTGCCGGCGACGGCGATGCCCTCGACGACGTTGGGCAGCAGCGTCTCGGTGTAGAGCTTCCAGCCTTTGCCTGACGTGCAGATGAAGCCGTCGGCGGAACGGCCGGCGTATTTCGCCACCTGGGGCCCGGCGGCGGCGACGTAGATCGGCACCGGCGTGGCGGGCTTGTCGTAGATCGTTGCCTTGTCGGTTTTATAGTATTGGCCTTCGAAGCTGACGCGGTCCTCGGTCCACAGCTTGCGGATCAGGCTGATGGCCTCGCGCATGCGGGCGAAGCGCTCCTTCATCTCGGGCCAGGCCATGCCGGTGGCGGGGACCTCGTTCAGCGATTCACCGGTGCCGACGCCGAGAATGACGCGGCCGGGGAACATGACGCCGAGCGTGCCGAAGACCTGGGCGACGACCGAGGGGTGGTAGCGGAAAGTGGGCGTCAGGACGGAGGTGCCCATGACGATGCGGCTGGTCGACGCGCCGAGGGCGCCGAGCCAGGCCAGCGCGGAGGGGGCGTGGCCGTCGGTGTGCTTCCACGGCTGGAAGTGGTCGCTGATGAAGACGGAGTCGAAGCCGACGTTTTCCGCGAGGACGGAGAAGTCGAGCAATTGCCGGGGGCCGAACTGTTCGGCGGAGGCCTTGTAGCCGAGTTTGAGCACGATGGTTGCTCCCGCGTGTGTTTGGGTGGGACGCTAGCCTTGGCGGGGTGGGTCAGCAACCCGGGGCCGGGTGTGGGTGCGCCAGGTTTGGCCGCGGGACGGCCATGGCCCGGCGATCGATCTATGGAAAATATGGATATTCTGGATCGATCCCTGAGGGACGATGCATGCGAAGTTTCACCACCGCCGACCTTAACAAGCACGTCGGATCGGTGACTGACGCCGCCATGCGCGCGCCGGTCGTCATCACCCACCATCGCAAGCCACGGTTCATCCTGATGTCGGTCGAAAGCTACGAGCAGTTGGCCCAGCAGTCGCCGGATCGCCGGCAGCGCTCCACGGTCGGGACCATCCCTGGCGATGTGCGTGAGGGCCTTCTCGCACTGGTGGACTGCGCGGCTTCCTCCAAAGCATGATCGCGGACAGACCCGACGCCAGATTCAGGCTATAGTGTGACAAGCCGATGCCATCTCAGGAGTAGTCATGAGCACGATCAGGCTGCACATTCACGTCGCACCCGACCACACGATCAGCGGAATTGCGCCTGCCGAACTGCCCGCCGGGGAGCATGAGGTTGTCGTCGCCACCGGGCCCATCGCCACACCACCGGTCGAGCCCTTCAGAATGACCGATTTCCCAATCGACGACAGACCGTGGGATGACCGGATTTCGCTGCGCCGGGAAGACCTCTACGGCGATGACGGACGCTGATCCGCGTTTCATCGACACGAATGTTCTCGTGTATGCGAACTGGCCGGGTTCCACGCACCATGCCCGGGCGGTGGCCTTGCTGCGCCAGGTTGAGGCGGTGGGGGCGCCCTTGTGGATCAGCGGTCAGGTGCTGCGCGAGTATCTGGCGGTCGTAACCAGGGCGCAGGGCCAGCTTAGCGCTCTGCCGATGTCCGTCGCGATTGAGCGGGTGTGGTATTTCGCCCGACGGTTCTGGCTGGCCGAGGACGGACCGCAAGTCCGCGCGCAGCGCCTGAACCTCTTGGCGAACTACGCGATCGCCGGCAAGCAAGTGCATGACGCGAACCTGGTGGCGACCATGCTGGCCAACGCAATCACGCGCCTGCTGACCTTCAACGTCGCTAATTTCACCCGGTTCGGGGATATCATAACGATCGAATCAGGCCCTGCGCCGTAGTCGCCGATTCGAGCCGGGTCGGCATTGTTGCCGCGCCTTGGGTCGGATAGCCGGGCGCTTGGCCATCCCTGACGAATGGGGGGCTTTCAGTGCCCGCCGGCGATCACGTCTTCGATCGCCTCGATCAGTGCCCGCGCGGTCTGGGCGCGCTCCAGGGCCATCTCCTCGCCCACGAAGTCGTCGGGGTCCAGCGACGCCAGCGCTGCGTCGGCCTCGGCCAGGCGCTGGTCGGCGTCGGTGCGGTTCAGTTCGGCGACCGGGGCCACCTCGCTCGCCAGCACAGTGCAGCGCTCCGGCGTGATTTCAGCGAAGCCGCCGCCGACGAACAGCTGGTCGGTGACGGTGTCGCCCTCATACAGCGCGATGGTGCCGCCGCGCAGCATGACGATCATCGGCGCGTGGCCGGGCAGCACGCCGATGTCGCCTTCACTGGCCGGGATCACGACCATGTCCACCGGCCGGGACAGGAGAAGCTTCTCCGGGCTGACGATCTCCAACGCGACTGGCATGGGGGCGTCCTTCAGGTGTCGGTCGGCGTGAGGTTGCGGGGTCTGGCTGTGCGGTCCTGGCGGCAACCCCTCCCCCTGCCCCCTCCCTCAAGGGGAGGGGGAGAGTTAGAGTTATAGAGTTACGCAGTCGCGGCCAGGGTTTCGGCTTTCTTCACGGCTTCCTCGATGGTGCCAACCATGTAGAACGCGGACTCCGGCAGGTGGTCGTATTCGCCGGCGCAGATCGCCTTGAAGCTGCGGATCGTGTCGGCAACCGGCACGAACACGCCGGGGAAGCCGGTGAACACCTCGGCGACGTGGAATGGCTGCGACAGGAAGCGCTGGATTTTCCGGGCCCGCGCCACCACCAGCTTGTCCTCCTCCGACAGCTCGTCCATGCCCAGAATGGCGATGATGTCCTGCAGCGACTTGTAGGTCTGCAGGATGCGCTGCGTCTCGCGCGCCACGGTGTAGTGCTCCTCGCCGACGATGCGCGGATCAAGCGAGCGCGAGGTCGAATCCAGCGGGTCCACCGCCGGGTAGATGCCCAGTTCGGCGATCTGCCGCGACAGCACGGTGGTGGCGTCCAGATGCGCGAACGACGTTGCCGGCGCCGGATCGGTCAGATCGTCGGCCGGCACGTAGATCGCCTGCACCGAGGTGATCGAGCCCTTCTTGGTGGACGTGATGCGCTCCTGCAGCGCACCCATGTCGGTGGCCAGCGTCGGCTGGTAGCCCACCGCCGAGGGGATGCGCCCAAGCAGCGCCGACACTTCCGCGCCGGCCTGGGTGAAACGGAAGATGTTGTCGACGAAGAA
>PLXO01000251.1:0-2195 GCA_003151425.1 Acetobacteraceae bacterium | reverse complement strand
TCCTGGATCAGCACCGTCTTGCCGACGCCGGCGCCGCCGAACAGGCCGGTCTTGCCGCCCTTCAGGTAGGGGGCCAGCAGGTCTACCACCTTGATGCCGGTGACCAGGATCTCGGCCGAGGTGGCCTGCTCCTCGAACGTCGGGGCCAGACGGTGGATCGGGTAGCGTAGCTTGGTATGCACCGGGCCGCGCTCGTCGATCGGGTCACCGATCACGTTCAGGATGCGGCCCAGCGTCTCCGGCCCGACCGGCACGGTGATCGGCCCGCCGGTGTCCACCACCTCCTGCCCGCGCACCAGCCCGTCGCTGGTGTCCATGGCGACACAGCGCACGGTGCGCTCGCCGAGCTCCTGCGCCACTTCCAGCACCAGCGTGCGGTCCTCGATCTTGGTGTGCAACGCGTTCTGGATGTACGGCAGCTCGCCGTCGAACTGCACGTCCACCACGGCGCCCATCACCTGGGTGACGCGTCCGACGATGTTGCTGGCCATGCTCGGTGTTCCTTGCAGCTATGGAGGCTTGCCCCCGGGCCAGACCCGGAGGTCGCCACGCGCTGGCGTGGCAGGTGAGGGTCAGAGGGCTTCCGCGCCGGAGATGATCTCGATCAGTTCCCTGGTGATGTTCGCCTGGCGCGCCCGGTTGTAGTTGAGCGTCAGGCGCTTGATCATGTCGCCGGCGTTGCGCGTGGCGTTGTCCATCGCGGCCATGCGCGCGCCGTGCTCGCCGGCGGCACTTTCCAGCAGCGCGCTATAGATCTGGATCGCCAGGTTCTGCGGCAGCAGGCGGGCGAGGATGGTTTCTTCGTCCGGCTCGAACTCATAGGTGGCGCCGGCCAGCGCCGCGGTCGCCTCCGCCTGGTCCGGCGGGGGCGGGGCGGGAATCAACTGGTGCTCGGTGACGATCTGCGAGATCACCGAGCGGAAGCGGTTGTAGATCAGCGTGCAGACATCGATCTCATTCGCCGTCAGCATGGCGGTGACGCGCTGGGCGATGTCCTCGGCGTCGGTGAAGTCGATGCGCTTCTTGCCGGCGTAGGTGGTGTCGCCGACGATCCGGCTGGCCAGCTCGCGGCGCAGGAAGTCGCGCCCCTTCCGCCCGACCGCAAGGATTTTTACGGTCTTGCCCTCGGCTTCCAGCTTGCGCGCCAGGGTGCGCGTGGCGCGGCCGATATTGCTGTTGAATGCGCCGGCCAGGCCGCGATCGGCGGTGACCGAGATCAGCAGATGCACCTGGTCCTTGCCGGTGCCGACCAGCAGCGGCGGCGCGCTGGGGGAGTCGGCGACCGACGCGGCCAGCGCGCCGAGCATTCGCTCCATCCGCTGGGCGTAGGGCCGCGCGGCCTCGACCTGCTGCTGGGCGCGGCGCAGCTTGGATGCCGCGACCATCTTCATGGCCGAGGTGATCTTCTGCGTGGATTTCACGCTATTGATGCGCATGCGGAGGGCTTTGAGGCTGGGCATCTAAGACCTCATCTACTCCCCCTCCCCTTGAGGGCTTGGTCCGCTTCGCGGCCCAAGCCCTCAAGGGGAGGGGGAGCAATAATGGCGCGAGTCCTGATCACGCGAACGTCTTCACGAAACTGTCGAGGAAGGCGGCGAGCTTCTTCTCGATGTCCGGCTTGATCTCCAGATCGGTGCGGATCGCGTCCAGGACGGCCGGCTCGCGCGATTTGAGCTCCGCCAGCAACTGCGATTCAAACGCGCCGATGCGACCGACCTCGACCTTGTCGAGATAGCCGCGCACGCCGGCGAAAATCGCCGCCACCTGTTCCTCCACCGGAACCGGCCGGTACTGCGGCTGCTTCAGCAGCTCGGTCAGGCGCGCGCCGCGGGCCAGCAGTGCCTGGGTGGAGGCGTCAAGGTCCGAGGCGAACTGCGCGAAGGCGGCCATTTCGCGATATTGCGCCAGCTCCAGCTTGATGCGTCCGGCAACCTGCTTCATCGCCCTGATCTGCGCCGCGGAGCCAACGCGCGAGACCGAGATGCCGACATTCACCGCCGGGCGGATGCCGCGGAAGAACAGCTCGGTCTCCAGGAAGATCTGCCCGTCGGTGATCGAGATCACGTTGGTTGGGATATAGGCCGACACGTCGCCGGCCTGCGTCTCGATCACCGGCAGCGCGGTGAGCGAGCCGGCGCCGAATTCGTCGCTCATTTTCGCGGCGCGCTCAAGCAGGCGCGAGTGCAGGTAGAACA
>PLXO01000164.1 GCA_003151425.1 Acetobacteraceae bacterium | reverse complement strand
GGTAGTCTTTGGGCATTGCCTTAGCATGCCGTCCGCGTAGCTGACCGACGTGGGGTCGATACCCTTAATGTCGATCGTCTCGCCAAAGCCGAAATCGGTGACGCTGCCGGCGACGCCGCCAGGACTGTCGAGGTGCAGATAGGCGCCGCTGCCGCCGAACGCGAGCGTCTCACCGCCGGCTATCGTGCCTTGCACCTCAAGCATGCTGCCGGCTTCGATCGTGACCGAGCCGATGCCGGTCAACCCCGCAACCGTCAGCGTGCTGGGATCGAGCACGATCGCGCCGTCATTCACCAGGGTGCCGGCGTCGGCGAACGCAGCGTTGAACAGCGTCAGCGTTCCCGCGTTGGTCAGTGTCGCGCCAGCGGCGTTGCAGGTGTGCTCGCCGTGGGCCGCGCAGCCGGCAACCTGGACATGGACGCCAAGGCACGGGCACGGTAAGCGCCGCACAGCCGCAACAAAGGACACCTGCCCATGAGCGCGGAACAACGCCTGGCCTCGCTTGGCCTCACCCTGCCGCCGCCCCCGGCGCCGATCGGCAACTACGTGCCGTTCAGGCTGGCGGGCAACCTGCTGTTCCTGTCCGGGGTCGGGCCGCGCGAGGCGGATGGATCGATGATCACCGGCAAGGTCGGCGCCGAGGTGGACGTGGCGCAAGGCTACGAGGCCGCCAAGCTGTGCGGCCTGAACCTGCTGGTGAACATCCGCGCTGCCGCCGGCTCGCTGGATCGCGTCGACACGATCCTGAAAGTGCTCGGCATGGTCAACGCGGTGCCGAGCTTCACCGACCATCCGAAGGTGATCAACGGCTGCACCGATCTGTTCGTCGCGGTGTTCGGCGACACCGGCCGGCCGGCGCGCTCGGCGGTCGGCATGGGCAGCCTCCCGGGCAACATCGCGGTGGAGATCGAGGCGGTGGTGCTGCTGCGGGACTGAATGATCAAGCAGGCTTGCCAGCCGGCGCGGTTATGGGGATATGACCGGGCGCGTCACAAGGGCGAGATGGCTCGCGGCGATGGCCGGGAAATGCTATGTCCAGCGTCTCGTCGCGGTGGGGAATGCTCAATCTATCCAAGGGAGTTGCACGATGTGCTCGCGTCTATACCTGCTTGTCGCCGTTGCGCTGTTCGGCGCCGGCGCCACACTGACCAATCCGGGTCACGCTCAGACCTTGCAGCCCGCCAATCCGTCGTCCGACGCAATCGTGAAGGCGCTGACGCCCACCGGTGCCATCGGGCCGAGTCGCGGCATCCGAGCGGTCAACCCGGCACCTGGAGCGGCCGCGCCGTCGGGCGCTGCCGGCGCCGCGCCGTCGGGGTCTGTGGCGACTGCGTCTTCGGGGTCTGCCGGTGCTGCGCCGTCGGTGAGCCTGAGCGTGCAGTTCGAGACGGGCTCGGCACAGCTCACCGCCCCGGCGATGCAGGCCCTGAACCAGCTCGGCCAGGCGCTCGGCCAGCCGGCGCTGGCGCCCTATCGCTTCCGTATCGAGGGCCATACCGATACGGTCGGCACTGCTGCCTCCAACAAGGCGCTGTCGGATCGGCGCGCCGCCGCGGTGGTTGACTATCTCGCGACCAACTTCAAGGTCGACCGCGGCCGGCTCGAGGCGGTCGGGATGGGAGAGGAGGGCCTGCTCGTTGCGACCCCGGATCAGACTAACGAGATGCGGAACCGCCGGGTTGCCGTGGTCAATCTCGGCAGCTAGGTGCCTGCCGCGCAATCACCGAGTCGTCTCGCGGCGCGCGTAATCGCCAGTCCCGTCATGCCGGGCCACCGGTCGGGCAGGCATGACGCGGCGGGTGGTATCCATCGGACATATTGCCAAGGGGCCTCTGCGATCAGCCCCGTTGGACGCTGGCCTGCTCGAGCGTCGGATCGGTCGGATGGATCGCAAGCGCGTTCAGACCGCGGTAATAAAGACGATAGCCGTGCTGGGTCAACGCCGCGACCAGCGCCTCACGGCCAACCTTCAGGTGCTCGACGAGGATGATCGGCAGGCAACGTGTGATGATCTGCCTGGCGCCTTCCAGCGCCTCGATCTCCATCCCCTCGACATCGATCTTGATCAGATCGAGCCGCGCCAGACCGAGGGAATCGATCGCCAGCATGCGGATCTCGGTCAGCTTTTCCCCGCTGTAGTCGATCGTCTGGCCGATGAACTCGTTGTGGTCGGACTGCCTCAGCTCAAGGCTGCCGAAGCTGCCGGGCTCCAGGTAATCCGGGGTCGGCACGCGCATCGTGCCGTCCGTCGCGGCGACCGCGGCGAAGATCGCGCGTGCGTTGAAGCAGTTGTTGAGCGCGATCGTGCCGGCGAGGGCGTAGAAGATGCGCTCCTGCGCCTCGATCGCGATCACCGAGCCCCAGCCGGTCATCGACCGCGCCCATTCCAGCGTGTGGGCGCCGACGTTGGCGCCGCAGTCGATCGCCACCACGCCATCGCCGAAATGCGCCCGCCGCGACGCGAGCAGGCACACAGCGTGACCGGTCTCGAACGGTTCGTAGACGGCATTGGCAAACAGTTGGAAGCATACGCCGTAGGTTTGGGTCGGGGTGCGGTAGTAGTCGAAACGATTGAGGATCATCGAGCCGTGCTCTGTCGCGGCCAGCACAAAGCCGATCTTCCTGGGTGGGTTCGCCATCGTTACGGTCCGTTTTGCCTGCGGACAGCATAGCGTGAAACCATGCGCACCACACGGTTGGGTCCCATTGGCACGTCCCGCGGGAGGTCCCGGCGATCGCGATTGCCGGTCGGCGTTGCCGATCAGCTCTGCGGGACGATGACGACGCGTTCAAGCGACGGGTCGGCCGGATGGATCGCGATGATGTTCAGGCCCTCGTGATACAGCCGATAGAAATTCGGAGCGAGCGCCGCGACCAGCGCATCCTGGCCGGTCTTCAACCGCTCGACGATGATGATCGGCAGGCAGCGCGCGATGGTTTGCCTGGCGCCCGCCAGCACCTCCAGCTCCATGCCCTCGACGTCGATCTTGATCAGGTCGAGCCGCGCCAGGCCAAGGGAGTCGATCGCCAGCGTACGGATCTCGGTCAGCTTGTCGTCCGCGTAGTCGATCGTCTGGCCGATGAACTCGGTCCTTTCCGCTTGCCTCAATTCGAGACTGCCGAAGCTGCCCGGCACCAGGTAGTCGGGGGTTGGCACGCGCATCGTCCCGTCCGTCGCCGCGACGGCAGCGAGGATCGCGCGGGCGTTGAAGCAGTTGTTGAGCGCGATATTGCCGGCGAGGGCGTAGAAGATGCGTTCCTGCGCCTCGATCGCAACGACCGAGCCCCAGCCGGTCATCGACCGCGCCCATTCCAGCGTGTGCACGCCGATATTGGCGCCGCAATCGATCGCCACGACGCCGTCGCCGAAATGCGTGCGCCGCGCGGCGAGCATGTTCACCGCGTTGCGGACCTCGATCGGATCGTAACGCCCGGCGTGCAGCAAGTTGTAGCCGACCCCGTACGCACCGGTGCCGATGCGGTGGTAATCGAAGCGATTCAGAATCATCGCGCCATGCTCGGTCGCGGCCAGCACGAAGCCGAGTGTTCTGGGTGGGTTCGTCATGGTTACGGTCCGGTTCTGCCCGCAGCCACCATAGCGCACGGCCGCACGTGCCTCACTGGTCGGCCCGCGTGGCAGACGGTAGCCTGTCGCCGGGTCATGCACCGCAGTGGAGCGCCTCGTGGCAAGAAGCATCGCCGTCGGCCTCGGGCTGATGGAGTTCCCGTTCAGCGGCCCGGCCGCTTTCTGGCGCTGGGTCGATGTATGCGAAGCGGGCGGAATCGACTCGCTTTGGCAGACCGATCGGCTGATCAGCCGCCAGCCGATCCTGGAGTGCATGACGGCGTTGGCCGCAATCGCCGGGCGGACGCGGCGGATCAAGTTCGGCGTCAACGTGGTGTCGCTGGCGATGCGCGATCCGGTGTTGCTGGCCAAGCAGTGCGCGACGATCGACGTGCTGTCAGAGGGGCGGTTGCTGCCGGGCTTCGGCATTGGCAGTCCGCGCGGGCCGGAGTGGCAGGCGCTGCATCTGGATGCGGCGACGCGCGGCAAGAAGACGGATGAAAGCCTGGAGATCATCCGGCGGCTTTGGACCGAGGACTCGGTTGATTTCGCGGGCGTGCATTACCACCTGACTGGGGCGTCGATTTCTCCCAAGCCGGTGCAGCCGGATTTGCCGATCTGGATCGGTGGCTCCTCGGGGGCGGCGATCAGGCGCACCGCGAAATTCGGCACCGGCTGGCAGGCGGGTGGGGAGAGCGTGGCGGAAATTGGTCCGGTGATCGCGGCGATCCGCGACGCGGCGATCGCGGCCGGGCGGCCGATCGACGAGGATCATTATGGCGCCGCATTTCCGTTCCGCTTTGGGCGCGCCGATGACCCCGGGATGGAGCGGGCGATGGAGAATTATCGCACGCGCACGGGTCGTGATCCGGCGACGATGTTTGCGGTGGGCGACGCGGGGACGATCGTCGATCGCATTGTGGGGTTCGTGGCGGCCGGGGCATCGAAGTTCATTCTGCGTCCGGCCGGTGGGGACGACGCCGATCTGCTGGATCAGACCCGGCGCCTGATCGAGGAAGTGCTGCCGGCCGTGGCGGCGCGCTGGCCCAAGCCCGCGAAGCTGGCCGCGTGACGGCAAGGATTCACCACAGAGGCACAGAGAAGCAAACTACGCTCCGTCCCGGCGGGGATTCATTTTTTCTCCGTGTCTCTGTGCGTCTGTGGTGAGTCCTTATGCTTGCTTCAGATCTGCGAATAACCCGAACCGGGCGTATCGACCCCACGGCCATGCGCCTCGGTGATCCAGCCGTACTCCTTCAGGATCTGCTGACTGTAGGTCACCCGGCCGTTAACCGTCTCCGCCGGCTCGCTCGCCAGCAGCAGGGCCGCGCGCGCCATCAGGATCGGCGGCTCGCCGCGGGGATCGTCCATGCCGCTGACCAGCTTGTGGTGCACCGTGCCCGGAGTCGGCACCACGCGTGACGGCGAGACGGCCGCGACAGTGATCCCGTCATACTGCCCCATCTCCTGCGCCAGCCCCTGGGTGAAGCGCTCCAGCGCCGCCTTGCAGGCGCCATACAACACGCCGCCGCGCACTGTCTTGTCTTCATAGGGGCCGCGTCCCGGCCCGATCGCCGACCCTGAACTGATGTTCACGATCGCCCCGGCCCGTCGTGCGATCATGTCGGGCAGCACCGCCTTCGCCATCATGAATGGCCCGTGCACGTTCACCGCGAAGGAGCGCATCCAGCGGTTGGTCGGATACTCCGCCGTCGGAATGTAGTAGGTCAGCGCTGCGTTGTTCACCAGGACATCGATCGGGCCGTAGGCGCCGCGCGCGGCGTCAACCAGCGCGGTGCAATCGGCCTCGGACGACACATCGGCGGTCACCGCCATCGCTTCGCCGCCGGCGTCACGGATCGCGGCGACGGTGCCGGCGAGCGACCCAGACAGCAGCCGATGATCGCCCTCGTTCAGCGTGCGTGCCGCGCAGACAACCTTCGCGCCTTCCGCCGCAAACAATTTTGCAATCTCGTGCCCAATGCCGCGCGAGGCGCCGGTGACAATCGCCACCTTGCCGGTCAACTTGCCCATGACGCTGCCTCCGATGTGGGTCGGTGACGTGCAGATGCAGGCCAGCATGACGCAAGACGCCCCAATGGTGTAGGCTGCGATCGGACCATGCAGCGCGAAGGGGGAGAGATCATGCAACTGGGCACATTGCTGCCGCTGGGCGATATCGGCGGTGATCCGTCGGTGGTGCGCGATTATGCGCAAGGACTTGAAGCCCTGGGCATCGACTTCCTGGAGGCACCCGACCACGTGCTCGGCGTGAACGCGGCCAGCCGACCGGATTGGGACCTAAGCCGCAACACCTCGGCCGACCTGTTCCACGACCCGTTCGTGCTATTCGGATTCGTTGCCGGTTGCACCGCCAAGCTTGGCTTTTCCACTGGCGTGCTGATCCTGCCGCAGCGGCAGACCGTGCTGGTGGCGAAACAGGCGGCGTGTCTGGATGTGCTGTGTGCCGGAAAGTTCCGCCTGGGCATCGGCGTCGGCTGGAACGAGGTGGAGTTCGTCGGCCTGAACGAGGATTTTCACAATCGCGGCCGGCGGTCGGCGGAACAGGTGCAGGTCATGCAGGCGTTGTGGGCTGAGCCGCACGTCACCTTCAAGGGACGCTGGCACACGATCGACGATGCCGGGATCAATCCACGTCCGGCGTCAGGTCGTGTGCCGGTGTGGTTCGGAGGGCATCACGAGCAGACGCTGAAGCGCATCGCTAAATACGGCGACGGCTGGATGCCGAACGCGTTTCCGCCGGACCAGAGCGCGCTGGACATCTTCGAAACGTTGCGTGCGCTAACCCGCGCCGAGGGACGTGACCCCGCCGCGGTCGGCATCGAGGTCTGGACTTCCTGCGGTGCGGGCAGCGACGCGGCGTGGCGCAAGGAGACCGAATTCTGGAAGGCGGCCGGCGCATCGCACATCTGCCTGACCACGACATTCAACCGCCGCCACCATCACCGGATCGCCGGACGCACGTTGGCGGACCACCTGGCGGCGGCGAAGCGCTATCGCGAGGCGATGGGTGACCTGCTGTAGGCTGATCTGCGCTATTCTCCCCCTCCCCTTGAGGGCGGGGGCTGGGGGGAGGGGTCGGAGCGGTACCCGAGTCGCCAATGGCTCGCCGCACCAACCCCTCCCCCCAACCCCCTCCCTCAAGGGGAGGGGGAGAGTCTTGCGGGTCAGCCCCGGCCGAACAGCGGCTTGCGCTTCTCTACGAACGCCGCCATGCCCTCGCGCTGATCCGGCGTGCCGAATAGCGACAGGAACAGCGCGCGCTCGTAGCGCACGCCCTCCACCAGCGTCGTCTCGAACGCACGGTTTACCGCCTGTTTCGCCATCGACACCGCGACCGGCGACTGGTTGGCGATCCGCTCGGCAATCTTGATCGCCTCAGTCACAAGCTGATCGGCCGGAAACACCCGCGAAACCAAGTTGGCGCGCTCCGCCTCCGCCGCGTCCATCATCCGCGCGGTCAGGATCATGTCCATCGCCTTCGACTTGCCCACCGCCCGCGTCAGCCGCTGCGTGCCGCCGGAGCCCGGCAGGACCCCGAGATTGATCTCCGGCTGGCCGAATTTCGCGGTGTCGGCGGCGAGGATCATGTCGCACATCATCGCCAGCTCGCAGCCGCCACCCAGCGCAAAGCCGGCCACCGCGGCGATCACCGGCGTCTTCACCTGCAGGATGGTCTCCCACCGGCTGATGAAGTCCTCCTGGTAGGCGGCGGGGTAGGTGCGGCCCTGCATCTCCTTGATGTCGGCGCCGGCGGCGAACGCCTTCTCGCTGCCGGTCAGCACGATGGCCCCGATCGCCGGATCGGCATCGAAGGCAAGCAATTGCGCGCCGATCTCGGCCATCATCGCGTCGCACAGCGCGTTCAACACCTGCGGCCGGTTGAAGCGGATCAACCCGACCTTGCCGTGGGTCTCGACCAGGATGGTCTCGTAAGCCGCCATCGTTCGTCTCCGTTCCTGAGGTGCCGGGCTTCTAGCCAGCCCTCGAGCGTCTGGCTAGCGCCCCATGCCCTTGGCTCGCGCTTCCGCTTCCGGCGAACGCACATGCTTCGGGCTACCGCTGGGTTCGCGGACAATAGAACGTGCTGCGGCCCGACTGCACGATGCGCCTGATCCCCTGGCACACCGGCTTGCCCGGACAGCGCTCGCATTTCTCACCCTCGTGGCCGTAGACCTTCCAGGCGTGCTGGAAATAGCCCAGCTCGCCGTCGGGCTGCACATAGTCGCGCAGGCTCGATCCGCCTGCGGCGATCGCTTCGGTCAGCGTGTCCTTGATCACCGGAACCAGCCGCGCGGCGCGCGCGCCGGGGACAGTGTATGCCGAGCGAAGTGGGCTGAGCCCGGCACGGAACAACGCCTCGCAGACATAGATGTTGCCCAGGCCGGCGACGATTTTCTGGTCCAGCAGCGCCGCCTTGATCGGCGTGCGCTTGCCGACCAGCGATTGCGCCAGGCTTGCCACGTTGAACGCCGCATCCAGTGGCTCCGGTCCCAGGTCCGCCAGCAGCCGATGCGCGTCCTCCTGCGCGGTCGGCACCAGATCGACCGAGCCGAACCGACGCGGATCGACGAAGCCGACGCGCCAACCCTCATCGGTCTCCAGCACCAGGTGCTCGTGCGGCGTGACCTCGTTGCGTCCGGCCTTTTCAACCAGCATGTGGCCGGACATACCGAGATGCAGCAACACGCTGTCGCCGCCGTCCAGCCGCATCAGGATGTATTTGCCGCGCCGGCGGAAGCCCAGCACCCGCGCCCCGGTCAGCCGGCGGCCGAGTCCCGGGGGGATAGGCCAGCGCAGATCGGGCCGATGCGCCGCCGCACGCACGATCCGGTGGCCTTCGAGCGCCGCCCGCAGACCGCGCATGACTGTCTCGACCTCGGGGAGTTCCGGCATGGGTGTAGGACACGCTATACCTGCCCCCCATGAGCGACAACCTCGCCACCACCGACTTCGGCTTCCGCCAGGTGTCCCGCACCGCCAAGGCCGGGATGGTGCGCGCGGTGTTCGACAGCGTGGCGCCGCGCTACGACCTGATGAACGATCTGATGTCGCTGGGCGTGCATCGCGTTTGGAAGCGCATCCTGCTGACGGCGCTCGATCCACGGCCGGCTCGCTCGCTGCTGGACCTTGCCGGCGGCACCGGCGACATCAGCTTCGGCTGGAGGCGGCTGGGCGGCGGCAAGGTGCTGCTGAGCGACATCAATCCGGCCATGCTCGAGGTCGCGCGGGACCGGGCGCTGAACCAGGGGATTGTCGGGGGGCTCGACTTTCTGGTGGCGGACGCGGAACGCCTGCCGCTGCCGGATCGCGCGTTCGATCGCGTGTCGATCGCGTTCGGGCTGCGCAATTGCACTGACAAGGGCGCGGTGTTGCGCGAGGCTCGGCGTGTGCTGAAGCCGGGCGGCCGGTTCTTCTGCCTGGAGTTCAGCCGCGTGCGGGTCGCCGCGTTGCTGCCAGTCTACGATGCGTGGTCGTTCCGCGTGCTGCCGCGGTTGGGACAGTTCGTGGCGAAGGATGCCGAGAGCTATCAATACCTCGCGGAGAGCATCCGGACGTTTCCGGACCAGGAACGACTCGCCGGCATGATGCGGGATGCGGGCTTCTCGCGGGTGGATGTGCGCAACCTGTCGGGTGGGATTGCGGCAATTCATTCCGGGTGGCGGTTGTGATCGGCGTTGCATGGTGCGCCGACATTCACCGCGCGAGGTCGGCGCTCCCTCATGATGGGACCCGGGTGTTCGTTCCAACGCAAGCAAGATTCACCACAGAGGCACAGAGACACAGAGAAGGAACGAATAGCGCTTCGCGCGAAGCACCATCGACCTGCTTCTCTGTGCCTCTGTGCCTCTGTGGTGAATCTTGCTTGATTGCAGACCGTCGTACGCCCCGGTGGTACGATAGTGCGACCCGGACCCTGAACCGACCAATCGACCGAACTTCAAGGGCGGGCAGACCATGAGCGATCTCGCGGGCAAGCGCGTGCTGCTGATCGTTCCGGGCGGCATCGCGGCGTTCAAGATCCCCGAGCTGATCCGCCTGCTGCGCGGTCGCGACTGCGGCGTCACCTGCGTGCTGACGCAGTCGGGCGCGCAGTTCGTTACCAAGCTGACCCTCCAGGCGCTGACCGAGACGACCGTCTACAGCGACCTGTTCTCGCTGACGGACGAGAACGAGATGGGCCACATCCAGCTTTCCCGCAGCGCGGACCTGGTCGTCGTCGCGCCCGCCACCGCCAACATCCTGGCGAAGATGGCCGCCGGGATCGGCGACGATCTTGCGACCACGCTGCTGCTGGCCACCGACAAGCCGGTGCTGGCGGCGCCGGCGATGAACGTGCGCATGTGGCTGCACGCGGCAACGCAGGCCAACATGGCGCTGCTCGCCGCGCGTGGCGTTGAGGTGGTCGGGCCGGACGATGGCGCGATGGCCTGCAACGAATACGGCCCCGGCCGGATGTCCGAGCCGCCGGCCATCGTCGCGGCGATCGAGGCGCTGTTGGCACCGCCCCACGCGCTCGATGGCGCGCACGCCCCGCTCGCTGGCAGGCACGCCCCGCTTGCCGGCAAGCATGCGATCGTCACCAGCGGACCGACCCACGAGCCGATCGACCCGGTGCGCTACATCGCCAACCGCTCCTCCGGCCGGCAGGGGCACGCGATTGCCGCCTCGCTCGCCGCGTTGGGCGCGCGGGTGACGCTGGTCAGCGGACCGGTCAGCGTGCCCGACCCGCCCGGCGTGACGGTGCTGCATATCGAGTCGGCCCGGCAGATGCTGGCGGCCTGCCAGGACGCGCTGCCGGCGGAGATCGCCGTCTGCGCCGCCGCGGTGGCCGATTGGCGGGTCGCCATCGCCGCGTCCGGCAAGATCAAGAAAACCCCTGGGGCCGCGTCGCCGACGCTGGAACTTGTGCCGAATCCCGACATCCTTGCCACGCTGTCGGCGCCCGGGCCGCGCCGGCCGCACCTGGTCGTCGGCTTCGCCGCGGAGACCGACGACCTGATGGCGAACGCGCAGGCGAAGCGCACGCGCAAGGGCTGCAATTGGATCGTGGCGAACGACGTCTCGCCGGAGACCGGCATCATGGGGGGGGCGGAGAACGCGGTGCATCTGATCACCGCCGACGGGGTGGAGGACTGGCCGCGCCTGGCCAAGGATGAGGTGGCACGGCGGCTGGCCACGCGCATCGCCGAGGCGCTGGCGTGAGTGCCGCCGTCCCCTGGGTGATCCGCCCACTGACGGCGGTGGACCTGCCCGCATTCCGCGCGGTGCGGCTCGACGCGCTGCGACTGCACCCGCGCGCCTTTGGCACCTCGTATGAGGAGGAAATCGTCTACACGCTGGACGACTACGCCGCGGGCTGGCCGGTCCCGCCCGGTGTCATGCTGGGCGGGTTTGTCGCCAATCGCCTAGTCGGCATCACTGGGCTGCAGGTGTCGCCCAAGATCAAGGAGCGGCACAAGGGGTTCATCTACACCGTCTACGTCGATCAGGCGTTCCGTGGCCTCTGGCTGGCGCGCGGCCTGGTCGAAGCGGCCATCGCGGTGGCGCGGGAGGCGAAGCTGCGCCTCGTCTGGCTCAATGTCGCGGTCGGCAACGACGGCGCGCGGCGCATCTACGACCGGCTGGGGTTTCGCACGTTCGGCGTCGAGCCGCGCGGCCTGCTGGTGGACGGCGCGTTCGTGGACGAGGAGATGATGGTGCTGGATCTAGATTGATCCTGCACCGCAATGTCGTGGAGGGGTGGATGGGCGTGACGATCCAGGTGCGGCGGCTGCCGCATGGCGAGGGGCTGCCGTTGCCCGCCTATGCCACGCCGGGCGCCGCCGGCATGGATCTGCTGGCTGCTGTGGCGGCGCCGGTCACCATTGAACCCGGCAAGCGCGCGCTGATCCCGACCGGCCTCGCCATCGCATTGCCGCCTGGCTTCGAGATGCAGGTGCGTCCGCGCTCCGGCCTGGCGTTGCGCAACGGCATCGTGCTGCCGAACAGTCCCGGAACGATCGACGAGGATTATCGCGGTGAGGTGCAGGTGATCATGCTGAATGCCGGCGACGCGCCGTTCACTGTCGAGCGCGGCATGCGGATCGCGCAGGCGGTCGTTGCCCCGGTGGTGCGGGCGGAATGGCAGGAAGTCGACAGTCTGGATGACACAGCACGCAGCGCCGGAGGTTTCGGCAGCACCGGCGTCGGCGGCATCACGCCTTGAGCGTGCGCATGCCCCGCAAGACCGCGACCATCGCCACCCGCCAGAGCGCCAGCCGGGCCTCGAATCCAACAGTACGCAGCAAGTCGATCGGGATGATGCCCAGAACCCTGTTGACCGCGACCATCTGCACCCGACCGAATGTCAGGCCATTGGCAAAGTACCCGGAGACCTTCGCTTCGGTCAGCCACCCGCGGTGCAGCCCGAGTGTCGCGGCGACAAAGATCGCGGCGAGACGCACGGCGATGAGATCGCCGCGACCTCGGGGCGGATCAATGCCTGGATGGCTCACGCAGGGATCAGGCGGATCGGACGCGCAGCAGTCTGGAGGCCAAGGCCGCAAGGGTGCCGGCAAAGCTGAGGCCGATCCGCGCCCGCACGTCCAAAGCGACGGCGCTGGTCAGGGCGGAAATGATGATGCCGCCATAGGCGACGAATGCCAGCGCATCGAACGCACCTATGCGGCGGTGCCTGTCGCTTTCGTGACCACGATCATGCAGGACGCCATCCATCCGCACGATGCCTCTTCAACCGCTTCCGCCGACATGATCGCGCATCCTCATACATCTGGGCATACAGGTTTGGCGTCGGGCTTTATGTTTTTTCGAAGTCGTTCAGCGCTACGTACATCGCCGAATCATTGGATATCTCGCCAAAATCCTTGGCCTTGGTGTCGTCTTTCACTGAATCGCACGATTTTTTCAGCACGCTGAAGGTGTTGATAAGCTGTTTCCGTTTGCCGTTCAGGGTATCCACGTCGGTTGAGAATTTTTTGATGTTCTTTCTGACGGCGTCGAGGCGCGCCGTTTCTTTGACGAGCGGATCGATTTTCCCAACCAGATCGGTGATGGAAGCCAGGATGCCGGACTTTGTTTTGTCGGCGCTGATCTCCTTCTTGAGTTTCGTCAGGTTGGTCTTTCGTGTCTTGAGGTCGTCAAGGATTTCATCGAGCTGCATCATGATGGTCGTTTCCTCCTGCTTGTTTTCGCCTGAATCGGCATCCAGCGTCTGCCAGCGCGTCCGCAGCAGACATGCATAGCTGATTTCGCAGCGTTTATGACATAAAGAGTTGGTTGCCGGTCTGTAAGCGCACCAGGCTCAGTTCCGCGGCAGCCGCGCCACCTCGGGCGCGTCCGGGTTCTGCGCCCGGTGACGCAACAGATGATCGGCCAGCACGCAGGCCAGCATCGCCTCGCCCACCGGCACGGCGCGAATGCCGACGCACGGATCGTGGCGGCCCTTGGTGGCGATCTCGGTCTCCTGCCCCATGCGGTCCACCGTCGCGCGCGCCGTCAGGATCGAGCTGGTCGGCTTCACCGCGAATCGCGCGACGATAGGCTGGCCGGTGGAGATGCCGCCCAGGATACCGCCGGCGTTGTTCGCCTTAAACGCCACCTCGCCGTCGCGCATGCGCATTTCGTCGGCGTTCGCCTCGCCTGACAGCGCGGCGGCGGCGAAGCCCGCGCCGATTTCTACCCCCTTCACCGCGTTGATCGACATCAGCGCGGCGGCAAGATCGGCGTCCAGCTTGCCGTAGATCGGCGCGCCAAGACCGGGCGGCACGCCCTCGGCGACGACCTCGATCACCGCGCCGACGGAGGAGCCGGATTTGCGCACCGCCGAGAGATATTCTTCCCAGGTCTGCGCTATGACCGGGTCAGGGCAGAAGAACGGATTGTTGTCCACCTGCTCCCAATCCCAGCGCGCGCGATCGATCGAGTGTGCGCCGATCTGCACCAGCGCGCCGCGGATGCGCACACGCTCGCCCAACACCTTGCGCGCCACGCCGCCCGCCGCGACACGGCTGGCCGTCTCGCGCGCCGAGGCCCGCCCGCCGCCGCGATAGTCGCGGATGCCGTATTTCAGCTCATAGGTCAGGTCGGCGTGGCCGGGCCGAAACTTCGCCGCGATGTCGGAATAGTCGCGCGACCGCTGATCGACGTTGTCGATCTGCAACGCAATCGGCGTGCCGGTGGTCAGCCCCTCGAACACGCCGGACAGGATGCGGACCTGGTCGGGTTCCTGGCGCTGACTGGTGAATTTGCTCTGCCCCGGACGGCGGCGATCCAGCCAGGGCTGAATATCGGTCTCGGAGAGCGTCAGGCGCGGCGGGCAGCCATCCACCACGCAGCCGATCGCCGGCCCGTGGCTCTCGCCCCAGGTGGTGACGCGGAACAGATGTCCGAAGGTGTTGTGCGACATGGCGCAGAGCGGCCCCTCGTCTCTGCCGTCGCTTCCGTCATGGCCGGGCTTGACCCGGCCATGACGGACAGAGCGGGG
>PLXO01000256.1 GCA_003151425.1 Acetobacteraceae bacterium | reverse complement strand
GCCATCAGCGACAGGTTGTCCAGGCTGTAGTCCATCAGATACATCACCGCGAAGGTGCAGATCAGCGCGACCGGCACGGTGACCGATGGAATGATGGTGGCCCAGACATTGCGCAGGAACAGGAAGATCACCAGCACGACGAGACTGATCGACAGGATCAGCGTGAACTGCACATCGGCGACCGAGGCGCGGATCGTCTGCGTGCGGTCGACGATCGTGCTGACCTTGATCGAGGGCGGGATGGCGGCCTCCAGCGTCGGCAGCTTCGCCTTGATCCGCTCCACCGTGTCGATGACATTGGCGCCGGGCTGCTTGAACACCATCAGGATGATGCCCTGCTTGCCGTTCTGCAGCCCGCCGAGGTAGGCGTTTTCCGCGGCATCGATGGCGCGGCCGATGTCCTTCACCCGGATCGGCGCGCCGGCCTTCCAGCCAAGAATGACGTTGTCGTACTCCGCCGCCTGGGTGAGCTGGTCGTTGTCGTAGATCGCCAATGAGCGTTGCGCCGTGTCGATCGTGCCCTTCGGCGCATTGACCGTGGCGTTGACCAGCACGGCGCGGACGTCCTCCAGCGTCAGCCCCATGGCGGCGAGTTTCGCGGGATCCACCTGCACCCGCACGGCGCGCTTCTGCTCGCCCGCGATGAACACCTGGGCGACGCCAGACAGTTGCGAGATCTGCTGCCCCAAAACCGTGTCGGCGTAGTCATCGACGTCGATCAACGGGCGCGTGTCGGAATTGATCGCCAGGATCAGGATCGGCGCCTCGGACGGATTGACCTTGTAGTAGGTGGGCGGCGACGGCAGCGCTTTCGGCAACGAACCGCTGGCGCCGTTGATCGCCGCCTGGATATCGCCAGCGGCCGCATCGATATTGCGCTCCAGATCGAACTGCAGGTTGATCTGCGTGGAGCCCAACACGCTGATCGAGGTCATCTGCGCGACGCCGGGAATCTGCGCGAACTGCCGCTCCAGCGGCTGCGCCACGGTGGTCGCCATCGTTTCGGGGCTGGCACCGGGAAACTTGACGTTGACGTTGATCGTCGGAAAGTCGACACGCGGCAGCGGTGCCACCGGCAGCATCGGGTAGGCCGCCAGGCCGACCAGCACAAGCGCCGCGATAAACAGCGAGGTTCCGACCGGGCGACGGATGAAGGGGGTTGAGATGCTCATGCGTCGCGGAGTTCCCCAGTCGGTTCAGCCACCGGCCTGCGGCGAACCGGCGGCCGGCTTCGGCGCCCCGGCGACGATGGTGACGTGGCTGCCTTCCAGCAGCCGCGACTGGCCGTCGGTGACGACCTGCTGTCCTGCCTGCAACCCCTTCGTGAGGATCGCGAGCGTGCCGTTGTCGTCCTTGATCTCCACCGTGTGGACAGACACGGTCTGGTCCGGGTTAAGCACATACGCGTATAGCCGATCCTGACCATGCAGCACTGCCTGCGACGGCACTGTCAGCACCTCATTGGCGGTGCCAAGGAGCAGACGCGTGTTGACGAACTGGCCGGGCCAGAGATGCGAGTTCGCGTTCGGAAATGTCGCCTTGAGCTTGATCGTGCCGGTCGTGCTGTCGATCGCATTGTCGACGGTCATCAGGGTCCCGCGGTCGAGCTCGGTCTTGTCGTCGCTGGAATAGGTCACCACCAGCGGCGCGCCGTTGCGCAACGCGTCCTGCACCGCCGGCAGGACATCCTGCGGCACGGTGAACGTCACCGCGATCGGCCGGATCTGCGACAGCGGCATCAGGCTGGTTGCCTCGGCCGCCCGCACGAAATTGCCGGGATCAACGGTGCGCAGCCCAACCCGCCCGGGGAACGGTGCGGTGATGTAGCTGTAGCCCACATTGAGCTTCGCCGCCTCGATCTGCGCGTCGTCGCCGGCAATGGAGGCGACCAGATGGTTGACCATCGCGACCTGGGTGTCGACCTGCTGGCGCGAGGCGAAATCCTGCTTGGCGAGGGACGTGTAGCGCTCCAGGTCGCGTTTGGCGTTCGCAAGGTCCGCCTGATCCTGCTGCTTCTTGGCCGCAGCGGAGTCGAGCGCGGCCTGGTACGGCCTGGGATCGATGACGGCCAGCAGGTCGCCCTGCTTCACCTCCTGCCCCTCGGCGACCGGTACTTGCAGCAGCGTACCGTCCACTTGCGGGCGTAACTGCACGGAATAGAACGCTTGCACCGTGCCCAGCTCGCGCAGCCAGAGCGGCACGTTCTGCCGGGTTACCGCGCCAACACTCACCGGAACCGCTGGGGAGTCCGGCGCGGCTTGCTGCGCCACCGTCGGGCGGGACGCGAGCGATACGCAAATCACCGTGGCGGCTACGACGAGCACCGAATGCATACACCCACCCCGGCCCGTCCATCGTCCCGTTTGTTTCGACACGCCACCCCTTTCGCGTCCGCGCTCCCCCGAGCGCAGATTGCGCATTGCAACATAGTCAACCCGCTGGTGACGCTACGCTACCAGACGTCAACGGGCGGTTAAACCCCCGTTGAAGCCATCTTCGACGAGATGACGCAAGCCTGCCAAGTTAAATTTCCGAGGGAATCCGGCCCGGATCAACTGCCTGCAACACTTTGAAACACGCGCGCCCTCATGCCTCCGGGACGCCCAGCGCGCGGCGAAACCGGTCGGCCAGGTAAGCGCCGTCGCGCGGCGGGAGATGCCGCGGCACCTCGGCGGGGGAGATGCGGATGACGGCAAACAGCGGTTCGCTGCGTAATCGCGGGCGCAGCGCCGCCACCTCCGCCATGCTGCTTGCGGTGGCGGTGGCGCCCCACCCGCAGGCGGCGGCGACAGCGGCAAGGTCGGTGCCGAGCGCGGTGTGACTCGGCTGAGCGCCGGTCTCGCCGAACGCCGCATTGTCGAGCACGGCGATCGCGAGGTTGGGCGCGCGCGCCGCGGCGATGGTCGCCAGCGAGCCCAGCCCCATCAGCATGTCGCCGTCCCCGCTCAGCACCAGGACGCGCCGGTGCGGCTGGGCCAGCGCCAGGCCGAGGCCGATCATCGCGGTGCCGCCCATGGCACCCCAGAGATAGAAATTTTGCGCCCGGTCACCCGCGGCGGCGGCGTCGTAGGTGGTCGAGCCAAGGGAGGTGACCACCAGCAGGTCGCCCGGGCCGTTCAGCCCCGAACTATCCAGCCCCGAACTATCCAGCAGGGTCGCGACCACGGCGCGGCGGTCGAGTGTCAGGTCGTTGCGTCCGATCATGTGTCAGAACACCTTGGTGCCGATCAGGCGCTGCGAGAACAGCACCGCGACCGGCACGCAGCTCGCGAAGGCCATCGCGGCGGCGGCGCCGACGGTCTCGGCGGCTTCGTCGGCGCGGTCGGCGCGCTGGACATGCACGCCGGCGGCGGCGAGCACCGCGGGCGTTGCGGCGCCCATCGGCACCTGCCACGGATTGAACTCGCCCCACTCGCCGCGCATCGTCACCAGGGTCAGGAACGGCATCCGGCAGTTTATCGGCAGCGTCAGCATGTTGATGCAGTTGCCGACGCCCGAGGATTGCATCAGCAGCACCGCGCGTTGCCCGCCGAGCCACGCGCCGGCGGCGAGTGCGACACCTTCTTCCTCGGTGGTGAGGACGGTGGTGCTGATTTCAGGATCGGCGTGGGCGGCGGCGATCAGATGCGCGTGGCCGGCGTCCGGCACGTAGCCGACCTGGGCGATGCGGGCGCGTTTCAGGACGGCGAACACGTCGGCCTGCCAGGTGGGGTTGGTCATGGGCCGTCCTTGAGCGTCTGGGCTGAGGATATCGGTCGATCGCCGGGACGGCCAGTCCCACGCCATGGGTCCACGGGGCAATCCGGTGAACGAGGGCCGGTGAACGAAGGAAAATCAGGCTGTGGCGTATTGGCCGCGGCCCATCACCTTGTCCACCATGTCGACATCCGCCTTGTCGAACTGCGTCGTGCGGGCGCGAACGTCGTCGACCGCCTGCAAGGCACGAATCACCGCCGGGCGGGCGGCGATAGTGTCCACCCAGCGCTGCACGTTGGCGTATTTGGTTTTTCCCGAGCCGATCAGCATGTCGGCCAGGCGCAGCCAAGGGAACGTTGCGATGTCGGCGATCGAATACGTCGCACCGCCGAGGAACGGCACCTGCCCCAACCGCGCGTCGATCGTCTCGAACAGCCGGTGCACCTGGGTGGCGTAGCGGCTGCGCGCATATTCGTTGCCGCCGGGAGCGAAACGAACGAAATGCACGAGCTGGCCGGACATCGGCCCGACCCCGGTCATCTGCACCATCAGCCATTGGATCACGTCGTAGCGCGCCGCCGTGTCGGTGGGCAGCAGGCGCAGCGTCTTCTCGGCGAGATAGAGCAGGATCGCACCGGACTCGAACACGGTGTACGGTTTGCCGCCGGGGCCTTCGTGATCGACGATCACCGGCACCTTGGCGTTCGGGTTGAGCTTGACGAACGCCTCGCTGAACTGCGCCCCGCCGAACACGTCGATCGGGTGGACGGTGTAGGGCAGCTCCAGCTCCTCGAGCGCGATGTAGATCTTCACCACGTTCGGGCTGCCCATGCCGTAGAGGTCGATCATCGATTGCTCCATGTGTCTGGTGTGGCTTGTCGCACGGCAGGGTCGCACGGTGAACCGAACGTGGGAAGACAGCCCGTGGCGGCGGCTGTCAGGGGACCGCCAGGGCCGTGGTCCGGTAAAATGACGCGAGCGGCGCCGAGAACGCGACGCTGGCAAGCGTGAGGGCGCCGTCGGCGGCAACGATCGCAGGTTCCGCCGGCCAGGTGCCGTCGGCATTGCGGCGGAACAGTTCGGCCTCGATCCGTGTGGAGTGGACGGCGAGGATCTCTTGCACACTGGGGATGGTGGCGTAGGTCCAGATGTTTGATCGCGTCTCGGCCTCGTTGGACGGCGACAGAATCTCGATCAGTAACAGCGGCTCGCGCATCATCAGGCTGTGCGACGGTGGCGCGCAGGTGATGCCGAGGTCGGGCACCCGGAAATTCCGATCGGCGTGGACCCTCGGCACAACGCCGGGCCTGGTGAGCACCCGGCATTGGCTTTGCTGCTCGATCAGATGATTGCCCAGCAGACCGCCGATTTCACTTTGCATCGCGCCATGCGTCTCGTTTCCCAGAGCCATCGCGACCGGCTCGCCGTCGATCAACTGCCAAGTCCGCCCGGACGGATCGCGCGGGTCCCACGACAGAATTTCCTCCAGCGTCATGCGCGCGGCGCCTGCTTGCGGAGAGCTACCATTTGGCCAGTCTAGCATGGGCGAGCCGGTTCGTGCACATCGTCCGGGGCAACGGGAGCCGGAGCGACCTGCCGCGGGCCAGGGATGCAGCACCGGGATGGAGCACCAGGGATGACGACCCCGATGCAATGCGTGTTTACGCCAGCCCAGATCGACGCCCGAGTGCGCGACCTCGCCGGGCAGATCGAACGGGACTGCCGGGGCGCGCCGATCGTGCTGCTGGTGGTGTTGAAGGGGGCGATCCTGTTCGCCGCCGATCTGCTGCGGCGGATCGAGGGCGATGTGCTGATCGATTTCTTCGTGGTGTCCTCCTATGCCGCCGATGGCGTTGCATCGGGCGAGGTTCAGGTGCTGCACGCGCCGCGAACCGACCTGACGGGTCGGCATGTCGTCCTGGTCGACGAGGTCGTGGACACCGGGCGCACCGTCGCCACGTTGCTGGAGCGATACGTCACCGGCCGCGGCGCAATCAGCGTGCGGGTCTGCGCGCTGCTGGACAAGTCGGCGGCGCGCGTTGTGCCGGTGACGATCGACTATGTCGGGTTCGAGGCGCCGGACCGTTGGCTGGTCGGCTACGGCATGGACAACGATGGGTTCGGACGCAATCTTCCCGGGATTTTCGCCATGGCGATTGCGGACAGCAACAACGAAGGAACGAATTGATGGCGACGCGGCAGATGCATCTCGTCGGCTACCTGATCGCCGGGCCGACCTGGCACAACAACGGCGCCTGGCGCAATCCGGAGAGCGACGCCGACCTTGCGCTGGATCCGCGGCGCTACGAGCGCATTGCGCAGATCCTGGAGGAGGGAAAGTTCGACGCGCTGTTCTTCGTCGATGTGCTGACGCTGTTCGATACGTATCAGGGCAGTTTCGCCGGACAGGTGGCGGGGCCGGGGCAGATGTTCTACCTCGACCCGATGCTGCTGCTTGCGGCGATGGCGCGCAAGACGCGGCATATCGGCCTGGCCGGCACGCTTTCAACCGCGTTCTATCACCCGTTCCACATTGCGCGCAGTTTTGCCTCGCTCGATCACATGAGCGGCGGGCGCGCCGCGTGGAATGTCGTTACGTCATCGAATTCGCGCGAGGCGCAGAATTTCGGCATGGATCGATTGATGGATCGCAACGTCCGCTACGATCATGCCGACGAGGTGATGGAGGCGTGCGACGCACTATGGAATTCCTGGGACGCGGACGCCATCGTCCTCGACCGCGAGCGCGGCATCTACGCCGACCCGGCCAAGGTCCATTATGCCAACTACCAAGGGAAATTTGTGCGCACGCGCGGGCCGCTGCCGACGCCGCGCAGCCCGCAGGGCCGGCCGGTGATCATGCAGGCCGGCTCGTCCGAGCGCGGGCGGCAGTTCGCCGCGCGCTGGGCCGAGGTGGTGTTCACCCTGCAGCATTCCAAGCCCGACATGCAGGCGTTCCATGCCGACATCAAGACGCGGATGGAACGGAATGGCCGCGCGCCGGAGGAGTGCATCATCACGCCGGCGATCGACATCGTTCTGGGCGAGACGGACTCGATCGCGCGCGAACGTGCGGACTACCTGAACAGCCTGGTCAGCGCCGAGGTGGGCGTCTGCGACATCTCCAACGCGATCGGCGTCGATCTGTCGCCGTTTCCGTTGGACCAGCCGCTGGCCGACATGGACATCACAGAAGGCGCGCGCGGGGTGCTGGACGTGGTGTTGCAAGGCAGCCGCGCGGCGGGGCTGACCTTGCGGGAGGCGGGATATCGTTACGGTGTCAGTCAACACACCCCGGCGCTGATCGGTTCGCCGAAGACGATCGCCGATCAGTTGCAGGACATGTTCGAATCGCGCTGCTGCGATGGGTTCGTGATCTGCCCTTCGATCTCGCCGGGCACCTACGTGCAGTTCGTCAAGACTGTTGTCCCCGAATTGCAACGACGCGGGCTGTACCGCACCGACTACACGGGCAACACGCTGCGCCAGAACATCCGCGGCTGATCGCGGATGCGGCGGCCGGGGTCGGCGCAATCCACAATGGCCGAAGCAGCGCCGCTGATCGACCATCGCCGCGAGGCATCGTCGTTTGGAGCTTCTGCCGAGGCCGGTGCATCCTGGCCTCTGGGCAACCGGAAAGGGCTTGGCCATGCCGCGGCATTTCGGCGTTCTGATCCCGTCGACCAACACCACCGTCGAGATCGAATACAACCGGCTATTGCCGCCGGACTATCAGGCGCATGTTGGGCGGTTGAAGAGCAGCGGAGGCACGCCGTTCGCACCGAGCATCGATGCGGAGGTGGATTACCAGGCGAAGCTGCTGGGGACTGCGAAGGTGGAGGTTGTCGGCTTGGCGCAGACCTCGGCTAGTTTGTTCTCCGATGATTATGACGCGGATGTGGTGCGGCGAATGAGCGCGGCGGCGGGTGCGCCGGCGCTGACCTCGGCGCAGGCGGTCGGGCAGGCGGTTCGGGCGCTGGGGGCCTCGCGGATCGCGCTGGTCTCGCCCTATTCGCAGGAGGTGATCGAGCGGGCGCAGCGGTATTACGAAACGAAGTTTGGGCTGAGCGTGCTGGGGTTGCACAGCTTTGGCGCGGCCGACGCCTATATGATCGGCAAACTGGGGCCGGACAACGCACGCGATGCTTTCAGGCAGATCGATCGGGCGGAGATCGAGGTGCTTGTCGTGCCCGGTGGGAACTTTCCGACGATGGCGTATGTGCCCGATTGGGAGCGGGAGTTCGGCAAGCCGGTGATAACGACGAACCAGGCGGCGCTGTGGGCGATGTTCCGCATCATGAAGATCGAGACGAAGCTGCCGGGGCTGGGGCAGTTGTTGGCGGACATGCCGGCGTAAACTTCCCGTCGTGGCCGTCGCCAGACCCGACCTCGGGGATGATCCAGCCACCCATCGCGGCAGGGTGCCGCCACGGATGCCCGGGACAAGCCCGGGCATGACGATGAAATAGCGCGCGACAAGCCCGGGCATGACGTTAGATATTGGGCAACGGTCCCGGCTGCTACTATGCTCAGTGCCTGCGGGGACAAGGCCGGTCCATATGGTCGACATTAGACCGGAACGGTCAGCGCGTCGTAGTCGTAGAGCCAGTCATATCGGTCGCGGACCTTCTCCGGCGTCCATTCGCGATCGATATAGGCAGCGGCGGTGGTGGCCTGCGTCAGGGCGGGGTTGTGGAAGCGCTTCGCGTTGTCGTTTGAGCCGCGGACGATCGCCGCTGTGCGGGCCAGGCGGGCGGCTTCGTAGTGGTGCAGCGCGGTCGGGAGGTCGGCGTCGTGCGCCAGGCAGCGGGCGAGGATCATGCCATCCTCGAGTGCCATGTTGGCACCTTGGGCGAGGAAGGGCAGCGTCGGGTGGGCGGCGTCGCCCAGCAGGGTGGCTCGGCCCATGGAGAAGCGTGGCAGTGGCTCGCGACCGAGCAGCGCCCATTTGAACGGGGTGTCGATGGCGTGGATCATCGTTTGGATGTCTTGGTGCCAGTCGGCGAAATCGTTTGCGCATTCCTCGATCGTGCCGGCTTCGGTCCAGGATTCGACGCGCCAGTCATTGCGCTCCAACGCGCCGACGAAGTTCAGCAGTTCGCCTCGTCGTAGTGGGTAAGTTACGACGTGGCCGCCGCGGCCGTTCCAGTTGGTGCCGACCAGGCGTTGCAAATGTGCAGGCAGGCGCTGCATCGGGATCAGGCCGCGCCAGGCCATGATGCCGGTGAACTGCGCGCGGCCGGCGCCGAACATGTGCTGACGGATCGCCGAGTGCACGCCATCGGCGCCGATCACCGCGTCGCCCTCGATGTGCTCGCCCGAGGCCAGGTGCAGGGTAATTCCGCTGTCGGTTTGTTCGAAGCCGGTGGCGGTGCTGCCGGTGCGGATCGCGTCAGGGGCGGCGCGTAACACGGCGTCGCGCAGGGCGGTGTGGAAGTCGCCGCGGTGTACCATCCAGTACGGGGCGCCGTAGCGGGCGACGGAGGCCTCGCCAAGGTCGAACAGGGGCCAGGTCTGGCCGGTGCTCCAGAGGCGGATCTGCTTGCCGACCGGTTCGCAAACGATTTGTTCCATGGCCGGGCGGAGGCCGAGCTCGATCAGGATGCGGGTGCCGTTGGCGGAGAGCTGCACGCCGGCGCCGACCTCGCGGAGCTCGGTGGCTTGTTCAAAGAGCTGGACCTGATGGCCGTCGCGCAGCAGGGCGAGCGCCGCGGTGAGGCCGCCTATGCCGGCGCCGGCGATCAGGATGCGGGACATCGGGCGGTTCTCCGTTCGGTGAGGCGGTTGGTCGGGGCCATTGTCGGCTTGGCCGGCGTGGGGAGGTCAACGGCTTGCGGTGGACGCCAGCGGTTCTCAGGGCGACGTTGCTGCGGCGTTACGGCCGCAATCGCAACATGGTGTGGGCGGGGATGGCCGGGTCAACCCCCGGGTCAAGCGCCCCACCGGGACAACCCCCGGGTCAAGCGCCCGGGGGCAAGGCCTACCGGTGGCAGGCTCTAGTGGGGCAAGGCCTACCGGCCATGACGATGGGGGGCGACGGGGGGGCGATCGCGGGCGGTGGGTGGCGGTGGGGGTCGGGTTGTGCGGCTCAGATGGTGGTGGCCAGGCGGCAGGCGATTTGCTGCCAGGCGGCCAGGATTTGGTCGCGGGCGATGTGGCGGCCGTTGCGGACGACGTGGCGGCCGGCGACGAGGACGTCGGTGATGCAGGGTGTGGCTGCGGCGAAGATCAGGGCGTCGAGGATCGCGTCGTCGGTGCGGCCGGTCAGGGCTGGGTGTGACGGGTCGAGGATGACAATGTCGGCGCGGTGGCCGGGGGCGAGCGCGCCGATGCGGCGGTCGAGCGCCTGGGCGCCGCCGCGTGTGGCCTGGTCCCAGAGGTGGCGGCCGGTGGAGACACCATGCGGGGCCAGCAGGGTGCGGGCGCGGTGGGCCAGGCGCTGGCCGTATTCCAGCAGGCGCAGCTCGTGCGCAGCAGAGATGGCGGTGTTGGAGTCCGTGCCGATACCGAACCGACCCCCAGCATCGCGCCAGGCGAGGGCGGGGAAGATGCCGTCGCCGAGATCGGCCTCGGTGATCGGGCACAGGCCGGCGACGGCGCCGGTGGCGGCCAGCGCGGTCGTTTCGGCCGCAGTCATGTGGGTGGCGTGGATGACGCACCAGCGGTCGTCGATCGGGGCGCTGGCGAGGAGATGTTGCACCGGGCGGGCGCCGGTGGCGGCCAGGCAGTCTTCGACTTCTCGAAGTTGCTCGGCGACGTGGATGTGCAGCACGCGGCCGGCGGCCAGCGTAACGAGCGCGGCCAGCTCGGGTACGGTGGCGGCGCGCAGCGAATGGGGCGCGAGGCCGAGGCGCGCGTCGGGCAGGGTGGCAATGGCGCGCTGGGCGGCCTCGAGCAGCGCGGCGTAGCGGTCTAGATCGGTGATGAAACGGCGCTGGCCGGGCGTGGGGGGCGCGGCGTTGAAGCCTCCGTGCGCGTAGAAGACGGGCAGCAGCGTCAGGCCGATGCCGGTCTGCTCGGCGGCGGCGGCGATGCGCGCGCAGAGCTCGGCCGGGTTGGCGTAGGCGGTGCCGTCCGGGGCGTGGTGCAGGTAATGAAACTCCGCCACCGCGGTGCAGCCGGCTTCGAGCATTTCCATGTAGGCGAGCGCGGTGATCGTTTCGATGTCGTCGGGGGTGAGGACGGCGAGGAAGCGATACATGACCTTGCGCCAGGACCAGAAATCGCCGCCGCGCTGGGCGAGGCCGGCCATGCCGCGCTGGAAGGCATGGCTGTGCAGGTTGGGCATGCCGGGGAGCGCGATGCCGGGGAGGCGGGTGGCGTTGTCGGCGGCGGCGTCGGGGGCGACGGCGGTGATGGTGCCGTCGGCGACGGTGAGGCGGACGTTGCGGGCCCAGCCGGTGGGGAGCAGCGCGGTGGGGAGGAAGAAGGTTGGCATGGTACCTTCAATGGCTGACGCGGAACGTTGTGGCCGGGCTTGACCTCATGTGTGTCAGGACACAGGCACGGGGCACGGCATAACGTTCTCGCTATTCTCTGGGGGTTGGGCCGATACGCGGACCAAGGGCGCGACGCTTGGCACCAAAGCCTCCGCCGGCCCCCGTCGGTCGACCGCTCCCTCGCGACGTACTGCGCCCGTACCCCTCCCCCAACCCCCTCCCTCAAGGGGAGGGGGAGAGTCATATTCGCGACAAATGCCTACCCGTCGCCGAGGCAGATGCCCAGGCCGCGGGCGATGCGGACCAGCGTGTCGTCGGAGACCTCCAGCGGCGCCGGATCGAACGCGGCGGTGAGCGGCACGTCCAGCACGCGGCGTTTCTGCCAGACCACCAGGCGGTCGAATTTTCCCTCCGCGACCAGGTCCACGGCATGCACGCCGAAGGCGCAGGCGAGCAGCCGGTCATCCCAGGTCGGCTGGCCGCCGCGCTGCACATGGCCGAGCACGGTCACCCGCGTCTCCGCCCCGGTCATCTGGCCGAGCGCCTCGCCGAGCACATGGCCGATGCCGCCATAGGTGGCGTTGCCCAACGCATGGCGAAGCTGCACGGGCGCGCCGGTCTTGTCGCGCACCGCCTCGGCGACCACGACGATGGCGAAGTTGTGCGCGCCCTGGCGCAGCTTTTTGATGTGCGCGGCGACGGCCTCGAGGGTGTAGGGGATCTCCGGCACCAGGATGACGTCGGCGCCCCCGGCGATGCCGGCCGCCAAGGCAATGTGGCCACTGTCGCGCCCCATCACCTCGAGCACCATCACCCGGTCGTGGCTGGCCGCGGTGGGCTGCAGCCGGTCGATCGCCTCGGTCGCGACCATCACCGCGGTGTGGTAGCCGACCGAGCTCTCGGTGGCGCCCACGTCGTTGTCGATCGTCTTGGGGACGCCGATGAAGGGGATGCCGCCCTGCTGGGCCAGGCGGCGCAGAATGGCCATGCTGCCGTCGCCGCCGATGCCGATCAGCGCGTCGAGGCCGAGCAGGCGGACGCCCTCGATAATCTCCTCCGAGCGGTCCTTGAAGGTGCCGTCCGGCATCGGATAGGCGAAGGGGTCGCCGCGGTTGGTGGTGCCGAGGATGGTGCCGGCCATGCGCGCCACGGCCGGGCTGGCGCTGTGCAGATCGAGGGGGGTGGCGTCCACCGGCCGGCGCAGCAGGCCCTGGGTGCCCTGTTGGATGCCGAGAACGCGCCAGCCATAGCCGAGGATGGCGCGGGCGACGACGGCGTGGATCACGGCGTTGAGGCCGGCGCAGTCGCCGCCGCTGGTGAGCACGCCAATGGTTTTTTCGGGGCAGGTCATGGGGGTGGGGGCCTTATTCTGGCTGAAATAGTCGGGGGATCATGGCACTTTGGGGGCGCCGGGGCACCACTGGTTTCGCCCCGGGAGGAGGGGGCGGGGTGGCGGGCAAGGCTGGTGCAGCGGCGCGATGATGGCGTGGCGGCCGGCGAAGATCCGGACGCCGCGGCGGCGATCGGGTTGCTGTATCTGGGGACGGCAGGGTGACGGCGCGCAAATGGCGATGACATCGGGAATAGCCTCGACGAGGGCACGGATGACTGAGCCGGTTCGGGCATGCGCGACCTTGCGGCTTGCCGGCGACGATCTTGCGCCGGACGAGGTTACGAAAATCCTAAAAATCGCTCCCGCGACGGCGTATGCGAAAGGAGCGCACTGTGCCGCCGGGTCCCGCAGCCCTGATCTGGTCGGACGCACCGGCGTCTGGTTCTTCTCCACGAAGGGTGTCGTGGCCGGCAATCGGCTCGCCGATCATCTTGCGTTCCTGGCCAGGCTGAGGCTGCCAGGTTTGGGGGAAGCCGGCCCACAGCCGCGCTTGCAGCAGCTTCTGCGGCGCAGGTCGCTGCGCGTTGCGGTGAGCTGCTTCTGGCACGGCCCGGCGGGCGCAAGAAGGCCGTCGATCCCGCGCGGCGTCAGCGACTTGCTGAAGCTGATTCCGGCTGAGATCGAGACCGATTTCGACGTGGACGAACGGCCGAGCCGCCACGCGGCGTCGTGGTGGGTGATTGGGCGATCCGGAGATCGCCCCACACTGCCGTAGATAGCGCTTAGGGCGACCGGCGCGGGCGGCGGTACCGCCGCGCCCGTGGAAAGCTACTCGGCCGACCACCTATTCGACATGGCCGTTGCCGGCACCCGCATCAGGTCCAGCAAGGCCTTGCCGTTTGGAAAGCCCGCTAACATACTCGCGACGGTTCCAGCGACGAGTGTTTCACCTTGCACGCTCCCATTGGTCTTAAGCCAGTTTTGTGGGCTAAAGATTTTCCCGCTCATCTGCGCCTGGTTGAGCGCGTTTTGTAGAGCGTTCTCAAGACAATTCGCCGCAAGGGGAAGAATGTCGCCGGGAGACTGGGCCGCTTTCAATGTTGCGCTTGGTTCCACCACCTGCGTCGGCTGTTTATTAACACTCGCAATGATCGAGGACACAGAGAATAGCATGTGGAATTTTACGTAGGATCGGCCTGCCTTCAGCACATTATTCAGAGCGAGGTTAGGCCATGCGTCATCGATCGCATTCAGCCACGATTGGAGTACCAAGATCGAGGTGGGGTCATAACCTGTATTAAACAAGGTTTTGTAGTACTCATCAAACAGCTTCTTTTCGTTGTATGAGATATTTGGACGTTGGCAGTGCCAGGCCATGAGCATCTTGGCCAATACAGCAGCATCTACAGTCTTTCTTGCGACCTTGGCAGCCGGCCGATCCTCGCCGCGTTTGGTCATGAAAAACCCATCCGCAAAGCGCGCCTCATAAGCTCGCTTCAATCCGACCATGATTTTATCGTTACTCCGCAGGTCGCGTGGCTTTACTGCGGTCTGCGAATTCGTGTTGATACTAATGCGGTCGGCCAGTGCTCGGTCGGGGATTTCGTAAACGCGAAAGAGGATATTAGCGTCCTTGGCCTCAGGCGACCGGACGCGCTCGGATGCGGAATAGATAGTTGAAAGCGACTGGCAGCCGTTGACCACGCTCAACCCCTTTGTCGATATAGTCCCCTTCTCGGCATCGTATTGAGTCGCATTACAAATGGCCGTGATCCCATTGTGGTAGTAAAAGAACTCACGAACGCGCTCCCCATTGATCGTTGTACGGAGTGCCTTATTGACTTTGTTCGTCGCGCCGAGTGATTGGCGAACATTTTTTCGGAATAGGCGCCCATCAGTGATCCCCGGCAAACGGAGGCATTCAGCGAGAGGAAGGATGGTGAGGACAGTCTTCGCCCCGCCAATCTCGGTTAGAAGCGTTCTTTGCGGGTCTACGGTAATGGTGTGATTGAGCGAAGGAAGTTCCTGCGCTTCGGCTTCGGCAAGCCGCGTTTCGAGTACCTCTGAGTCAACAAGTTGCAGATCGGCTGAAAATTCAGCGAAATCCTCAAGCCGATCCGCGAACACCTTAAGATCGGCCTTCGCCGCGTCTGTTAACGTACCAGTTGTAAGCAATTCAAATTCGACACGGTAATCGTCCTCTAACGCGCGCCGAACTGCCTCCAACTTCAGCTTCAATTTCTCGTTGCAGTCTTGCTGCAGCGACGGTAAGTCCTGCAATCTTATCCAGGCCGCTAAGACTTCACGGAGAGGTTCGGCATCGACTTTCACTGATGTGAGGAATTTTCCCTGGATAACAAGTATGCGTCGGTCTTCGTCATCGATAATAACCGCATCCATCTGCTTGTCGTTCTGACCATCGGTAATGTCGTCCCTTGTTTGAATGGAGTCTCTGAGGAGCACGCGGCGCAAGTACCACGCCACAAACCGCTCGCCATCGTTCGCGAAGTTCTGCTGGTAAAACGGATCACTCGCAATCTCGCTCTGAATTTGCGGCAGCATCTTGGTTAAGACTCCCCAAAAAGGACGGCGAGAACAATATTCGCCCTGAAGTCCCCCGTACGCAAGTGGCGTTGGTGCCGTGGCGTACAGTGCCGGCGTGCGCATGGTGTCCGTCAGGCAGCCCGCTCCTCGCCCCCGCTGCCGATCAGACTATCCAGCGGGGTTGCCCAAGCCTTGTGGACCGCCCGGATCATCTCGACCGTCATCTCGCCTCCCAGACGTCCGACACCGTCGCGCCCAGCGTCCAGGCGCTAGCCCAAGTCGTCATGCAATCACTCCGCCGCTTGCAGATGGATATCGAGGCGCTGACCAACCGCCCGCGCGTAGCGCTCCGCCATGCCGAGGCTTGGCATATGGCGCGCATTCTCCAGCCGGGCGATGGCGGACTGGGTGGTTCCCATCCGCGCCGCGAGTTGCGCCTGAGTCAGGCCGGCCCGGTGCCGGGCCTCAACCAATTCCCAGACCAGCGCAAAGATCGGGCCACGCCGGTCATACTCGGCCTTGAACTCGGGGTCGCGCAGCATCCGCGCCTTCAGGACGTCAAAGTCTGTCAAAGGCCAACCTCTCTCGCCCGCCGCTCCGCCAGCGCCAGCACGGCGTGCGGTGTCCGTTGCGTCTTCTTCACGAATGCCAGAACGATCACCACGCGCCGCCCAACCGCGGTCACATAGATCGCCCGCCCGATGCCATCCCAGCCATTCACCGTGTCTGCCCCAGCTTGACGCACAGATGCTTGATATGCGGGTCTCGCACCCGCTCCAGAGCCGACGCCCGGATCCGGTCGGCGATACGGGCCAAGGAAGCCTGGAAGTCGGCCGGCATGGCGAGGATTTCTGCGTCGGCACCTTGGTTGAGGCGTCTAGACTGTCCAGCCCGCTGTCTGGGGCACGTTGATCGCCGTGGGTTGATATAGCGTATCTGCTATATCATGTCAGCCGCAATCGTGAGATTGGTACCGGACCGGGAACGGCCGGTGGGGCCTCTCGGCCCGGGGCGACGCCGCTGATCCAGCATCGGGAATGCTGCACCGAGCGCTCGGAAAATGCCGCCCGCGTTCATCTGCGGTTCCATGACCTGCCACAATCAGGCCGCTGGCGCCCGACGTTCGGGGAACGCCGCCCGGACCCGCTGGTGGACCTGCACGCTCGGGGTGCTCCGGCATCCGGCCCATGCCGGGGCATGCTTCGCAGAGGGTCGGCTTCCGCAGTCGCCGGGCGGGGCGTCGCCGGTGGTTTGTCTGGCGCTGGCGACCGGTTTGATGTAAGACGTGCTGACTAACTATCATCCCACCAGGATCACAGATGTATCTATCGCAGCCCCCGCCTCCCCTCCCCTCCTCCAACGCCATTTCCACTCCGCCGGGGGACCCCCAGGACCAGCGCCCGGGAGCGCGGCTGGTCAAGCGGGAGGCGGTGACGGCGGCATCGGGCGGCTCGGTTCGCGTAACGCGGACGATATCTCATGCTGAGCCTGCCACCGGGCACTTGACCCGGTGGTGGTGCGGTGGGGTCGGCCGAAGCGGACGCCGGGCGGGAGCCTCGCTTCGGAGCGGAGCGGTCGGCGCGGGTGCCAGGCGGGGGCCTGGGGTCGAGCAGACGGTGCAAATCGTGAATCTCGACAAAGACCCTATGGAGCGTCGCACGGTGGGGTCGGCCGAAGCGGACGCCGGGTTGGAGCCTCGCTTCGGAGCGGAACGGTCGGCGCGGGTGCCAGGCGGGGGACTGGGGTCGAGCAGGCGGTGCAAATCGTGAATCTCGACAAAGACCCTATGGAGCGTCGCACGGTGAGGTCAGACGACGCGGAAGCCAGGTTGGAGCCTCGCTTCGGAGCGGAACGGTCGGCGCGGGTGCCAGGCGGGGGACTG
>PLXO01000006.1:2987-4358 GCA_003151425.1 Acetobacteraceae bacterium | reverse complement strand
CGTCATCGCGGCGCAGTCGATCGGCGAGCCGGGCACCCAGCTCACCATGCGCACCTTCCACATCGGCGGGACGGCGCAGGTGGAAGGTGCGCATGGTGAGCTGGGTGCCCGGCTCGCCGATCGACTGGGCGGCAATCACGCCCACCGCCTCGCCGATGTTTACCGGCGTGCCGCGTGCCAAGTCACGGCCGTAGCAATGGCCGCAGACGCCGATGCGGCTGTCGCAAGTCAGCACCGAACGGATCTTCATCGTTTCGACACCGGCCCGTTCGATCCGCTCGGCCTCGGTTTCTTCGATCAGCGTGTTGGCGGCGACCAGCACCTCGCTGGACGACGGATCCAGCACGTCCTCGGCCGCGGTGCGACCGAGAATCCGCTCGCTGAGGCTCGACACGATCTCGCCGCCATCCATCACCGCCTTCACCGTCAGGCCGCGGTCGGTGCCGCAGTCTTCCTCGACGATGATGCAGTCCTGCGCCACGTCGACCAGGCGGCGGGTCAGGTAGCCGGAGTTGGCAGTCTTCAGTGCGGTGTCCGCCAGCCCCTTGCGGGCGCCGTGGGTGGAGTTGAAGTATTCGAGGACCGACAGGCCTTCCTTGAAGTTGGCGATGATCGGCTGCTCGATGATCTCGCCCGAGGGCTTGGCCATCAGCCCGCGCATGCCGGCCAACTGGCGCATCTGCGCCGGCGACCCGCGGGCACCGGAGTTGGACATCATCCACACCGAGTTGGTCTGGACGCCGACCTCCTGCTTGGAGATCTCCTTCATCATCGCCCCGGCGACCTCGTCGGTGCAGCGCGACCAGGCGTCGACCACCTTGTTGTAGCGCTCGCCGGCGGTGATCAGGCCTTCCTGGTACTGCTGCTCGAACTCCTTCACTTCGCCCTGGGTCTTGCGGATCATATCGCCCTTCTCGACCGGAATGATCAGGTCATCCTTGCCGAAGGAGATGCCGGCCTTGAAGGCCTGGCCGAAGCCGAGACCCATCAGCCGGTCGGCGAAGATTACGCATTCTTTCTGGCCGCAGTGGCGATACACCGCGTCGATCACGTCGGAGATGTTCTTCTTGGTCAGTTGCCGATTGATCAGGTCGAACGGCACGTTCGGATGCTTCGGCAGGATCTGCGCGATCATCATCCGTCCGGGCGTGGTCACCACGAGCTGGCGCACCGGGTTGCCGCCGAGATCGATCGTCTCCCAGCGGCCCTTGATCTTGTCGTGCAGCTTGATCGCGCTCGCGGCCAGCGCATGCTCGATCTCGCCGATCAGGCCGAACGCCGGCGCGTCTTTATCCGCGATGGTACGGAATTCCGGCGTCTCCAGCGACAGATAGTACAGCCCCAGAACGATATCCTGGCTCGGCACGATGA
>PLXO01000006.1:0-2954 GCA_003151425.1 Acetobacteraceae bacterium | reverse complement strand
AGCATCACCGGATGCTCGCGGATCACCTCTTCCAGGATGTCCCACACCTCCGGGCGTTCCTTCTCCACCATCCGCTTCGCGGCCTTGATGGTGGTGGCGTGGCCGTATTTCTCCAGCTTGGCGTAAATGAACGGCTTGAACAGTTCGAGCGCCATCTTCTTCGGCAGGCCGCACTGGTGAAGTTTCAGTTCCGGACCGACCACGATGACCGAGCGTCCCGAATAGTCGACGCGCTTGCCCAGCAGGTTCTGCCGGAAGCGGCCCTGCTTGCCTTTCAGCATGTCGGACAGCGACTTCAGCGGCCGCTTGTTGGCACCCGTGATGGCGCGGCCGCGACGGCCGTTGTCGAACAGCGCGTCCACGGATTCCTGCAGCATGCGCTTTTCGTTGCGCACGATGATGTCGGGCGCACGCAGCTCGATCAGCCGCTTCANNTCGAGCGGCACCAGCGGGCGCAGTTCGGGCGGGATCACCGGCACCACGTCGAGGATCATCCAGCCGGGCTTGGCGCCAGATTCAGCAAACGCCTCGATCAGCTTGAGGCGCTTCACCAGCTTCTTGCGCTTGGCCTCCGACGTGGTTTCTTTCAGGTCGGAGCGCAGCCGCACCTTTTCTTCGTCGAGGTTGATTTTGCCGAGGACTTTCTTGATCGCCTCGGCGCCGATGCCAGCTTCGAACTGGTCCTCGCCGTGCTCGTCCTGCTTGGCGAGAAGCTGATCCTCGGTCAGCAACTGGTGCATCTTGAGATCGGTGGTGCCGGGCTCCAGCACCACGTAGCTCTCGAAATACAGGATCTTCTCCAGTTCCTTCAGCGTCAGGTCGACCATCAGGCCGATCCGGCTAGGTAACGACTTCAGGAACCAGATATGCGCCACCGGTGAGGCGAGCTCGATGTGGCCCATCCGCTCGCGTCGCACTTTCGCGAGCGTGACCTCGACGCCGCATTTCTCGCAGATGATACCGCGGAATTTCATCCGCTTGTACTTGCCGCACAGGCACTCGTANNGGCTTCTTGATCTCGCCGTACGACCAGGACCGGATCTGTTCCGGGCTGGCAATGTTGATGCGAATCTGGTCGAAGGTCGCAACCTGGCCGGTCTGGCCGAGGATCTTCATCAGCTCATTCATGCGTTCGATACCCTTTGAATCAGCTTGTGTAGCAAGTCGTTAGCGCGGCGGAAGGCGTGGGCAGGATTGACCCGGACATCTATCCCCATCGTCATGGCCGGGCTTGACCCGGCCATCCGTCGCGGCACCGGCCGTGCGGGGATGCCCGGGTCAAGCCCGGGCATGACGGGGGACGGGCATGACGGAGTATAGACGGGAGGACCATCAAGCCGCCCGGTTATCCAGATCGACATTCAGCCCCAACGATTTCAGCTCCTTCACCAGCACGTTGAAGCTCTCCGGCACGCCGGCCTCGAAGGTGTCCTGCTCGCGCACGATCGCCTCGTAGACCTTGGTGCGGCCGGACACGTCGTCCGACTTCACGGTCAGCATCTCCTGCAGCGTATAGGCCGAGCCGTAGGCTTCCAGCGCCCACACCTCCATCTCGCNNGGCTGCTGGGTGACCAGGCTGTACGGCCCGATGCTGCGGGCGTGGATCTTGTCGTCCACCAGATGGTGCAGCTTCAGCATGTAGATGTAGCCCACCGTCACCTTGCGCTCGAACGGCTCGCCGGAGCGGCCGTCGACCAGGACGACCTGGCCGGACGTATCGAGGCCGGCTTTGACCAGCATGGCCTCGATGTCGGACATGCGCGCGCCGTCGAACACCGGGGTTGCGATCGGCACGCCCTTCTTCAGGTTTTCCGCCATCTCCATGAGCTGATCGGTGTCCAGATTGGCGATCTCGCTGGCGAAAACTTCCTTGCCATAGATATCAAGCAGCTTGTCCAGCAGCTCCTGCCGCGCCGCGCCGGTGCGGCGATAGGTCTCGACCAGCTCGCCGATCTGCGCGCCGAGCGTGGCGCAGGCCCAGCCCAGATGCGTCTCCAGGATCTGCCCCACGTTCATCCGGCTCGGCACGCCGAGCGGGTTCAGCACCAGATCGACCGGCGTGCCGTCCGCCAGGAACGGCATGTCCTCGACCGGAACGACCTTGGAGACCACGCCCTTGTTGCCGTGGCGTCCCGCCATCTTGTCGCCCGGTTGCAGCTTGCGCTTCACCGCGATGAAGACCTTTACCATTTTCATCACGCCGGGCGGCAACTCGTCGCCGCGCTGCAGTTTTTCGACTTTGCTGTCGAACCGCTCCTGCAACCGATTCACCGCCGCATCGAACTCGCGCTTCAGCGTCTCGATCTCGGCCATCACCGCGTCGTCCTGCACGCCGATATGGCGCCAGGCGCCGCGCGGATGTTCGGCCAGCAGCGCCTCGTCGATCAGCGTGCCGGCCTTGATGCCCTTGAACCCGCCGGACGCCTTGCGGGCCAGCAGTTTTTCCCGGAGCCGGTTGAGGAACGACCGCTCCTGGATCGCCTTCTCGTCGTCGCGGTCCTTGGCCAGCCGCTCGATCTCCGAGCGCTCGATCGCCATGGCGCGCTCGTCCTTGTCGACGCCGCGGCGACTGAACACGCGGACATCGACGATCGTGCCGGTGACGCCGGGCGGCAGCTTCAGCGAGGTGTCGCGCACGTCGGACGCCTTCTCGCCGAAGATCGCGCGCAGCAGCTTTTCCTCCGGCGTCATCGGGCTTTCGCCCTTCGGCGTGACCTTGCCGACCAGGATGTCGCCCGGGTTCACTTCGGCACCGATATAGACGATGCCGGCCTCGTCGAGGTTCTTCAGCGCTTCCTCGCCCACGTTCGGAATGTCGCGGGTGATTTCCTCCTGGCCCAGCTTGGTGTCACGCGCCATAACCTCGAATTCCTCGATGTGGATCGAGGTAAACACGTCGTCGCGCGCGATACGCTCGCTGATAAGGATAGAATCCTCGAAGTTGTAGCCGTTCC
>PLXO01000227.1 GCA_003151425.1 Acetobacteraceae bacterium | reverse complement strand
TCTCGTTTTGGTCGGGCGGTACGGCCTTTCATCGTCATGGCCGGACTTGTTCCGGCCATCTCCGCAGCACGGTGCCGCGATGCATGGCCGGAACAAGTCCGGCCATGACGATGTGGCAACCAGGTGGGCCAAAATGAGAATTGCTGGCGCCTGGGGAGGCTGTCATCCATAGCCGGATCCCCGGGGCGTGATCGCGCGGTACCACGGTAGCGCAGCGCGCGTGACGTTGTTGTGCAGTCACGACAGGCGCAGCCGAGCTGGGAATGCAACGTTGCGCCGGCATGCGGCCACACCCAGGACGACGCACCGCGCGGCCTCGGGCCGGGTTGCGCGCGACGGTGCGTCGCCGGTGCCGAATAGCGACTATCCGGTGCCGAATAGCGACTATTTGGTGAGACGGCTCAGATCCGTCAGCACCTTGTCCAGCTTGTCCATCCAGCCGGCCCACGTATCCATGTTGTCCTCGACGCCCTGCAATGCGGCGAGCATGGTCTTCGTCACCTCGGCGATGAGTTTCTTGTTCTTCGGGTCCTTGTCGTCCAGACCGAAATCGTCGCCGTCAATGATGTCGCCATATTGCTTGGCTGCGCCTTTGATCTTCGCCACGATGGCCTCGACATCGACGATCGTCTTCTCCATCTCCCCGCGCTGTTTGTTGAGCTCAGTGAGCGTCTTGATGCCCTCGTCGAGGGTCTTCAGCAGGTCGACGCGCGGCTTCGGCAGCTTGCCTTCCTTGCCCAACGACTTGTTCGCTGATGCCAACGCATCGGTATAGAGTTTGACCGGGCTATCCATTCCGCGTCCCCTCGTCTGGTTGTCGCCGCACCGCGGCGGCGCAGCGCGCGACGCGACACTATGATGTCCACAATAGGCTTGGCCAACCTGGGCAGGCAAGATTGCGCCGAAACGACGATCGCACACCGGCCCGTGTCGGCCGGTGATGTAGTTCACACGACGCAGGATGTTGTTACAGCATCACAAAACCACCGACCCGGGACCCGCGCCGCCATGCCGATGCCCAACAAGTCGGTTCCCGTCGCCGAGAAGATGCGCTATCATCACTGCGCTCATTATTGGAGTAGGTCCAAATGGCTCCTCCGGCCGCGCGCGCGACAGACATGGTCCTGCAGTCGGCACCGCATTGTCATGCCCCGATGCATCCGGCGGCACTGGTCCCCACGCCGGCGCCGCACCCGCCGATGCCGCTGCAGATCATCCCCCCGTGCTGCCCGACCGTGACCATCGGTGGCCAGCCCGCCGCTCGGGCGACCGATCAGTCTCAGCCTTGCATGATCCCCGCCTGCATTCCGGGCGGCCCAGGGATGATCGCCAAAGGGTCGGCCACGGTCATGATCGGCAAGCTTCCGGCGGCCCGCGTCGGCGACCCGACGACGCACGTGGCGTGTGTCGGACCGATCCCCGGACCATCGGGAACCATCACCGGCCCGGGCTGCGCCACCGTAATGATCGGCGGCTGACCCGGCGGTGCGCCGCGGGCATTTCGCAGCGTTCGCGCCACACTGTCCGCATTGCGCCGGCACCGGCGCCGGCCGGCACGTCCTGGTGCTCGCCGAGGTGCGCGCCGAGCAGGCGGACGAGGTGATCAGCGGGATCCTGCACTGTCCCAACCCGAGCTGTCAGCACGAATACCCGATCATCGACGGCATTCCGGTGATCGTGCCCGAGCTGCGGACGCTGCTGGCCGAGCGCGGGATCGAACTGCTGCTGCGCGATGACATCGACCCGCTGCTGGAGAGCCTGCTCGGCGACGCAATGGGCCCGGGCGGCTGGTTCGACGTGATGCGCCAGACGGCGTCGAGCTATGCCTGGGACGGCTGGGCGGACCTCGACCCGGATGAGCCCCCAGCCGGGGACGGCCCAACGGGGGACGGCCCAGTGCCCGGCGCGGTGCGCCGCTGCCTCGCGCGGCTGCTCGACATGGCCGGACCCATCGACCGTGTCGAGCGGGCGCTGGACATCGGCTGTGGTGCCGGGCGGACCGCCTTCACCTTGGCGGAGCGCCATACCCGGGCGCTGGTGCTTGGGATCGACATGAATCTCGGGCTGTTGCGCCTGGCGCACGACGCCGCGCACGGCACGGTCAGCTATCCGCGCCGGCGGATCGGGCTGGTCTACGACCGCAGGCGCTTCGCGGTTTCCCTCACTGGGGTGGAGCGGGTGGATTTCTGGGCCTGCGATGCGCTGGCCCTGCCGTTCGCCGCCGCTTCCGCCGATCTCGTCGCGGCGCTGAACGTGCTGGACTGCGTGGCGGAGCCGCGTCGTCTCCTTGCCGGGCTCGCCGAGGTGCTGCGCCACGACGGCAGGCTGTTGCTGGCGACTCCGTACGACTGGTCGACCCGCGCCACGCCGGTGGAGACCTGGATCGGCGGACACTCCCAGCGGGCGGCACATCGCGGCGCGGCCGAGCCGTTTCTCCGCGCCCTGCTGTCGGCGGGCGAACATCCGCAGTCGGTTCCCGGCCTGCGGCTGCTGGATGAGACGCAGTCCTGGCCCTGGCACACACGGTTGCACGACCGCAGCACCGTGAGCTACCGGAGCCACCTGCTGGCATTGGCGCGCTCCGACGGTTGAGGCGGCGCCCGCCGGTCGGAACAGCCCCCATCAGGCCAGCCCCGTCAGGCCAACCCCGTCCGGCCAGCCCTGCCAGCCCCGTCAGAACACGAACAGTGAGGGCGCGATGACGCTGCCGACTCCCAGCACGATCCCGAGAATGCCCATCACATAGGCGAACACCAGCAGCGGGCCTGCCGACGTGATCACCGAGGCGGTGGCAAGTACGATGCCAAGATCCAGTGCCGCGGCCGCGTTGTCGAGCGAATGCGATTTCTCCATCGCGGTCGCCCGCTCTTCCTCGTAGCGGTGGGCCTGTTCCGCGATCGCTTCCTTGCCGGTTTTCGGGTCCTTGTTGTAATGCACCTCGTCATCGGCGAGCTGTTTCAGCACCTTCTGGCGGAGTGCGGCGCGCTCCGGCGTGGCCGCGGCGTCCATGCTGGCGGTAACGCTGCCCAGATCGTGCGCGGCGGCGGCGCGGATCGACTTGGCCTGGTACTGGCTCCAGGCGTCCGCGGCGAGGACCGCCGTCTCGGTCAATGTGACCTCGGCATGTTTGGCCTGCTGCTCGCAGACCGCCAGCGTGGCGGCCAGAACGGCAATCACCAGCGCGGCATGCTTGTTGCTGTGCCCGACATGGGCCGCTTCTTCGGCTTCGTGTACCGTGCTCATTCCTGCCCCTGTTATGTCCCCGATGGAGGCGCGACACTAGCCTGGATTCTGGCTGTGCGATATGCGCAGTGTTGCGCCGCACTCGGCGGTCATTCAACTGCGATGGTTGACCCGGCGGCATGCCCGGCCGATGCCGCGGTACGAATATATTGCGTTCCAGGATTTTTGTTCACCTGGGACGCGGGACGTGGGATGATGCCGATCGTGGGCTAGTGCCGGCCGCGGGCGATTGAATGTCGGATGCGCCGGGTTGTGTGGCGCGCCGCGGGCGGGCATCGTGCCGAACCGGAACCATCGCCTCTCCTGTGACAGGGGCGACCGTGGTGTCTGGCCGGCTGGGGATGGATACGTGTCGTTGTCCGGTGCCGCCGTGGGCGTGCGCGGATCAGCGTGACGCAGCATAAGGGGTGGGGATGGCGACCAAGGCACGAGCGCAGGTGGCATATCTGCCCGAGGCGCTGCGCGGGCGAGCTATGCTGCTGTCGCGAACGGCTCTGGGGACGGTCGCGTCCCTTCTCCTGGTGACGCCCGGCCGGGCGCAGCCGGCGCTGAACGCGCGTCCCAGCGGGGGCGTCGTGACGGCGGGCAGCGCCTCGATCGGCACCAGCGCGAGCACGACGACGATCACGCAGAGCAGCCAGCGGGCTGCGATCAACTGGCAGAGTTTCAACGTCGGCGCGCAGCAGACGGTTGATTTCCTGCAGCCGTCATCGTCCTCGGTGGCGCTGAACCGGGTGATCAGCAGCGACCCGTCGCAGATCGCCGGGCACATCGACGCCAACGGGCAGATCATCCTGATCAACCAGTCGGGCGTGATCTTCTACCACGGCGCGCAGGTGAACACCGCCGGGCTGATCGTCTCGGCGGCGGGGATGAGCGACGTTAACTTCATGGCCGGCAAGCTGGTGTTCGACCAGGCGGCGCGGCCGAACGCGGCGGTGGTGAACCAGGGGACGCTGACGGTTCAGCAGGCGGGCCTGGCGGCGCTGGTGGCGCCGCGGGTGGCGAACTCGGGGGTGATCGACGCCAAGCTGGGCCAGGTGGTGCTGGCCGGGGCGAAGACCGCGACGCTCGATCTGTATGGCGACGGGCTGCTGGCGCTGGACGTCAGCAACGCGGTGACGCAGGTGCCGACCGGCGTGGGCGGCAAGCCGGTGACGGCGCTGGTCACCAACACCGGGCTGATCGAGGCGGATGGCGGCACCGTGCAACTGACCGCGCGCGCGGCGGATGGCCTGGTGCAGAACCTGGTGCGGGCGGGCGGCAAGATCGTCGCGGACAGCGTGGGGTCGAAGACCGGGACGGTCGTGCTGGGCGGGCTCGGCGGGTCGATCGTGCTGAGCGGCGTGGTGAGTGCGGACGGCAGTGCGCCGGGCAGCCATGGCGGGCAGGTCCAGGCGGACGCGAGCGAGGGGGTAAAGCTGGCGGCGGGGTCGCGCATAAGCGCCTCGGGTCCGGCGGGTGGCGGCACGGTGGCGATCGGCACCACGCTGGCGCGGGCCGCCGGTGGGCCGGGGACGGCCTCGACGCTGACGGCGAAGACGGTGCAAGTGGACCAGGGTGCCAGCATCGCGGCCGACGCCACCAGCAATGGCGACGGCGGTCGGGTTACCGTGCTGTCGAGCCTGTCCACCAGCATGGCCGGCAAGATCTCCGCCAACGGCGGGCCGCTGGGTGGCAATGGCGGCTTTGTCGAGACCTCCGGAAAGTCGCTCAAGATCTCCAGCAGTGCCGTCGTCGATGCTCTTGCGCGAGGGCCGACCGGCACGGCCGGGACTTGGCTGCTCGATCCGCTGGACATTATCGTTGCGACCGGTGGTGCTGCAGCGCTAGCCGACGTTGCGACCTTCGCCGTACACCCGGGCGCGACCGAGACCATCGATCCTGGCGTCATCGACGCTGCCGGGGCGAACGTGACGCTGCAGGCGACGGATACGATCACGTTCACCAACGCGATCCTCATGACGCACAACGGCGTTGGGCTGACCGCCCAGGCCGGGAACAACATCTTTGTCAACGCCAGTATCACGACGCTCGGCGGCAACGTTCTGCTGAGCGCCAATGACCCCGGCGGAACGCACGCCGGCACCGGCACCATCACGATCGCCGCGCCGATCGCGACCAATGGCGGCGCCCAGACCGGCGGCACGATTACGCTCAACACCAACGGCAGCACGTCCGCCATCAGTCTCGGCGCCAACCTGACGACGGCCGGCGGCGCGATAAATTCGTCTTCGGGCAGCACGGTGCTCGCGAGCACCGTGGCAGTCGATTCGACGGCGGGAGGCGGCAACGCGGGTGCCGCCGTCAACTTCGCCGCCATCGACGCCACGACGACGGGCGCCCAGGGCCTGACGGTGAGCGCTGGGACCGGGACGGTGACGCTCGGCGGTGTGATCGGCGGGGCGAAGCCGCTCGCCAGCCTGACGGTGACCGGTCCGACGACGCTGGTGAACGGCAATGTGTCTACGATTGGGACGCAGACCTACAACAGCGCGGTGACGCTCGGCGCCACCAGCACGCTGAGGACGTTGAACGCGGCGATCGATTTTGCTGCCGCGATAACTGGTGGCACGCACTCGCTGACGCTGACCTCGGGCAGCGGGGCGCAGACGCTGAGCGGGATCACGACGAGCGGCAACCTGACGCTGACCACGACCGGGACGGTGACGCTGGACGCCGGGAGCTACACGATCACGGGGGGTGCGAATCCCTATGTGTTCCCGGCGGTGACGACGAACGGGACGCTGACGCTCGGCCAGGCGACGACTTATGGCGCGGTGACGCTGGGCAGCACCACGACGATCGACAGCAGCGGCGTCAATGGGGCGATCGATTTCGCCAGCACGGTGAATGCGACGACGGCGGGGGGCCAAGGCCTGACGGTGAGCGCCGGGACCGGGGCGGTGACCTTCGGCAACGCGGTGGGCGGGACGACGGCGCTGGCGAGCCTGACGGCGACGGGCGGCACGATCACGCTGGATGCCGGCGTCTCGACCGACGGGGGGCAGACCTACAACAGCGCGGTGACGCTGGGCAACACGCTAACGCTGAACTCGAACGTCAACGCCACGGCAAACGGGGCGATCGATTTTGCTGCCGCGATAAATGGTAGGACGCACTCGCTGACGCTGACTTCGGGCAGCGGGGCGCAG
>PLXO01000053.1 GCA_003151425.1 Acetobacteraceae bacterium | reverse complement strand
GTCCCCCCTCCCGTGCCCCACACCCAAATGGATGGATCCCCAAGGCTCCGCCTTTGGTGGGGGTCCAGGGGGCAAGGCCCCTGGTGGGGTCCGGGGCGAAGCCCCGGCCTTTCTCACGCGCCGCCGGTCAGGGCCGCCGGAGCCGGGCCGCCGGCCATCCAGTCGAGCAATTCGATCGTGTGCGTCACCGGAACGCCATCGCCCGACAACTGCGTGATGCAGCCGATGTTGCCGGCGGCGATCAGGTCCGGCTGAGTGGCATGCAGATGACCCAGCTTACGGGCGCGCAGCCGTGTGGCGATGTCCGGTTGCAGCAGGTTGTAGGTGCCGGCGGAGCCGCAGCAGATATGCGGCTCTACCGGCTCGACGACGGTGAAGCCGGCGCGGCGCAGCAAGGTCTTCGGTTCCGCGGTGATCTTCTGGCCGTGCTGCAGGCTGCAGGCGGCGTGATAGGCGACGGTCAGGCCGGGGGGCGCGCGCGTCGGCGCGTAGTCGATCCGAGTCAGGAACTCGCTGACGTCGAGCGCCAGGGCGGCGACGCGCTCGGCATCTTCGCGCAGGGGATCGTTGCGGAACAGGAAGCCGTAGTCCTTCACCGTGGTGCCGCAGCCGGAGGTATTGATGACGATTGCGTCCAATCCGGCGGCGCCCGGCCCGGCGCCGTCGATCTCGCGGCACCAGGCCTCGATGTTGGCGCGCGCCGCCGTCTTTGCGTCGGCGTGGCGGCCCATGTGCTGGGTCAGCGCGCCGCAGCAGCCTGCGCCTTGCGCCACCACCACCTCGACGCCGAGCCGGGTGAGCAGGCGGATGGTGGCCTGGTTGATGGAGGGGGCGATCACCTGCTGGGCGCAGCCGGCCAGCAGGGCCACACGGGCGCGGCGCGGGCCCAGCGCGGGATGGACGCGTGGCCGTTCCACCGCAAGGGGCGGCAGGGTCGCCGGCAGCAGCGCGAGCATCGCGCGCAGGCGACGGGTGAACGGGCTCGTGGTCGGAATAATGCGATTAAGCAACGGTTTCGCCGCGCGGCCGGCGAGCAGGCCGGCGCGCATCAGAAGCGGGCGCGGCAGCATGGTGGCCAGCACGGTACGCAGCAGGCGTTCATGCCAGGGGCGGCGGTAGGTGTGCTCGATATGCGTCCGCGCGTGGTCGACCAGGTGCATGTAATTCACGCCGGACGGACAGGTGGTCATGCAGGACAGGCAGGACAGGCAGCGATCGATGTGCCGCACCACCGGCTCGGTGGCCGGGCCGCCGGATTCCAGCATGTCCTTGATCAGGTAGATGCGGCCGCGCGGGCTGTCCAGCTCGTCGCCGAGCAGCAGGAAGGTCGGGCAGGTGGCGGTGCAGAAGCCGCAATGCACGCAGGTACGCAGCACCTGGTTGGACGCGGCGATGTCGGGATCGCGCAGTTGTTCCGGGGTGAATGCGGTCTGCACCGGTCAGTGCCCTCGTGCCCTGTGCTCGGCTATCCGGCGTTCGCGCGCCCGTTTTGCAGCCGCCGCTCTTTGCCACAGCGGGATCGACCCGACGAGCGAGAGGATCGCGATGGCCAGCAACACCCAGGACAGCCACACGATCCGCACATCGACGACCGCCAGGACGAGCGTGAAGAGCATGAGGGCGGCGACGGCGACCATCAGCAAGGTCGGCCCGCCCAGTAGCCGATTATGGGGAATACGCAAGAAGAAAGCGGACGCGCTGGGCATGAAGGCGGCCAGCAGGATCAGCACGATCAGCGTGGTGGGAACCATGGCGCGATCCACTACAGGCCGGCGCAGAGGCGGCCGGGGTTCAGGATGCCGCGCGGGTCGAACGCGGCCTTCACGCGCCGGGTGATACGCGCGAGGGGCGCGGCTTCGGGGGGCACGACGTCAACCGCGACACGCAGTGCGTCGGGCGCGCGCAGCAGAGTCCAGGTGCCGCGTGCGGCGCGGGCGGCCTGTTCGACCGCGCGATGGGTGGCCGCGTCGGCGGGGCCGGCGAGCCAGACCAGGCCGCCGCCCCAGTCGAGGAAGCCTTGCACGCCTGCCTCGGCGACCGCACGCAGCACCGCCGGGCCGGCGGAGGGGCGGACGGAGACGCGCCAAACGGCGTCCGCGGGCTGCACCGGGAGCGGCGACGCGTTGCCTACCGCGCGCCAGACCGCGCGCGACACAAAGTCATCCAGGATCTCCGTGGCGCCGAATGCGTCAAGGTCGGCGCGCAGGCGGGCGACGCGGTAGGCGACCGAGTGGACGAAATCCTCGATCCGCAGCAGGGCGGCCGACCCGGTGCGGCCAAGGGCGGGCACCAGCGATGCATCCGGCAGCCAGGCGGCGGCCGAGACGCCGTAGGGCGAGCCGAGGCCCGCAGACAGCGCGGCGACCCCGCGCTCGGCGTCCAGGCCTGGCAGGACGATCGAGCCGGTGGTCTCCGGCCCGGGCAGCACCTTCAGCGTGACCTCGGTGATCACCGCCAGGGTGCCGTGACTGCCGGTGAGCAGCTTGCACAGATCGAGGCCGGTGACGTTCTTCAGCACGCGGCCGCCCGAGTGGATCAGTTCGCCGGCGCCGTTTACCGCGCGGATGCCCATAACGTGGTCACGCATCGCACCCCAGGCGACGCGGCGCGGGCCGGACAGGTTGCTGGCGACGATACCGCCGATGGTCTGGGGGCCGCCGATGGTCTGCGAGCGGCCGATCGTGTGCGGGTGGCCGATGGTCCGTGCGCCGCCGTTCGCCTGCGGGCCCGCGCTGCCGAGCAGCGCGGTCAGGTCGGGCGGTTCGGCGATCAGGTGCTGGCCGTTGGCCGCCAGCGCCGTCTCGATCTCCGGCAGGGGCGTCCCGCCGCGGGCGGAGATGATCAGCTCTTTGGGGGAATAGAGCGTGATGCCGGTGAGGTTGGCGGTGCTGACGCGCCGCGCCGCCTGCACCGGGCGGAGCATGCTGAGCTTGGTGCCGTTGCCGCAGATCAGGAGCGGCTCGCCTGCGGTGGCAGCGGCGGTGATGGTGGCGGCGATCGCCGTTTCGTCGGCGGGCGCCCAGGCGTCAGTCATAGGGCCTCGCTCGTCGCGCTGCTCGCGGCGTCCCGCTCATGCGGTGCGGGACGGCGCCGGCGGCTCGCGCAGCGGGAACACCTTGGCGGGGTTCAGCAGCCAGTCGGGATCGAACGCCGACTTGATGCGGCGCATCTGATCAAGCTCGACCACGCTGAACTGCACGCCCATCAGGTCGCGCTTCTCGACGCCGACGCCGTGCTCGCCGGTCAGGCAGCCGCCGACCTCGACGCAGAGCTTCAGGATGTCGGCGCCGAAGGTTTCCGCCTTGTGGAAGCTGGCGGGATCGTTGGCGTCGAACATGATCAGGGGGTGCAAATTGCCGTCGCCGGCGTGGAAGATGTTGGCGACCTTCAGGCCGCAGGCGGCGGACATCTCGCCGATGCGGTGCAGCACGTCGGGCAGGCGCGAGGTGGGGATGACGCCGTCCATGCAGAGATAGTCCGGGCTGATCCGTCCGACGGCGCCGAACGCGCCCTTGCGGCCCTTCCAGATCGCCGCCGATTCCTCGGCCGACTGCGAAACCCTCAGGCTGATCGGGTCGTGGCGTCGGCAGATCTCCTGGAGGCGGTCGAGCAGCGCGTCCTGCTCGGCGACGCTGCCCTCCACCTCGATGATCAGCATCGCCTCGGCGTCCAACGGGTAGCCGGCGTGGGCGAATTCCTCGCACGCGTGGATCGCCGGGCGGTCCATGAACTCCAGCGCCACCGGGATGATGCCGGAGCCGATGATCGCATCGACGCAGGCGCCGGCGACCTCGTTGGAGCGGAACGCGGCCAGCATCGCGCGGGCGCCTTCCGGGCCGCGCAGGATGCGGACGGTGATTTCGGTGACCACGGCGAGCTGGCCCTCGCTGCCGGTCAGCAGGCCCAGCCAGTCGTAGCCGGCGGCGTCGAGATGGGCACCGCCAAGGTCGATGATCTCGCCCTCGATGGTGACCAGCCGGAGGCCGAGCAGGTTGTTGGCGGTGACGCCGTATTTCAGGCAATGCGCGCCGCCGGAATTCATGGCGACGTTGCCGCCGATCATGCAGGCGAGCTGGCTGGACGGGTCGGGGGCGTAGAAGAACCCCTGCCCCGCCACCGCGGTGGTGATGCCGATATTGGTGACCCCGGCCTGCACCACGGCGCAGCGGTCGGCGTAGTCGATGTCCAGGATGCGGTTCATCCGCATCAGTCCGATCACCACGGCGTCGGCCAGCGGCAGCGCGCCGCCGGACAACGAGGTGCCGGCGCCGCGGGGGATAACGCGCACGCCGTTGGCATGGCAGAAGCGCAGGACGGCGGCCACCTGCTCGGTGGTTTCCGGCAGCACGACGGCGAGCGGCGGCTGGCGGTAGGCCGTCAGGCCGTCGGTCTCATAGGGCTTGAGACGGATCGGCTCACCGATCAGGCCGTCCGCGGGCAGCAGGGCGGCGAGGCCGACGATGATTTCGTCGCGTCGGGCCATGACGTCAGGCTTGGGATCGGGAAGCCGCATGCGCGCCTCTTGGGCGGCCCCCGGTCATTCACCCCCGGCGGCCGGCTCGGACCTACGATGGGACGAAATCCGGGGGCACGCAAGCCGGAAGCGCCGCGAGCGCCGCAGGGGTCAGACCCAGGGGACTATCGCCTGGCGTTCAGCCCTGGCGGCACTTCATCCGGGGATTCTTCTTGTTGATGACGTAGACCCGCCCGTGACGGCGGACCACCCGGCAGTTCTTGTCGCGCGCCTTGGCGGACTTCAGGCTGTTGCGAATTCTCATGACGGTGGCCTTGGCGGCGGTAACAAGGGGGCGGCGGAAACGCGGGGCGGGAGATAGGGGGGGTGGCGGGGACTGTCAAGCCACACCGGGCGTGGCGTCAGGGCAATCGGGTGAAGCAATGCGCTTGCTGTCATTGCGAGCGCAGCGAAGCAATCCCCGGCGGTTGCCCACCCTCATGGGGATTGCCGCGTCGCTGCGCTCCCAACAAGAAAAGAAGGGAGGATTTACTCCACGATCGGGTTTGACGACATTTTTTTCATTCAGGGCGGTCGGCCACCGCCAGCCAGTGGGAACTCGCAATGACAGCGAGCCGGCTGATCGTCGGCCTTTCCTACGTTCACCCGATTGCCCTGGGCGTCGCGTGCACGGTCTCTTTACGGAATCCCCTTAGCGGTATTGCGATGGTCTGCCGCTAACGGAGCCGATTCTGGCCCAAAGCAAACGCGGAGGTATCCCGATGAACTCGGATCGCATTGAAGGCGTAGCCCGGAACGTCAGCGCAGGGTGCAGGACGGAGTGGGCGGTTTGATGGGTGACACGGCCACCCAACTCCGCGGAAAAGCCGATCAGGTCGCAGGGTAGGCGCAGGATGTCTGTGGGCAGGCCGTGGCGGGCGTGAAGGATTTCGCCCAGGACCAGCCAATCGGCGCGGTTCTGACCGCGATGGGCGTCGGCATCGCGCTGGGCTTCATTCTCGGCCGCCGCTGATCGTCGCGGCGTGTCCTGTCTGCGGTTCAGGCGCTGTCCGGAAACCACTGCCGCATTCAATGCTGGACGCACCCATTCCCGCGGTCATGCCGGTAAAGCCCGTCATGACAGGGGAACGAATCCGCGTGCCATGAACCGGTTTGGTCGTTCCCCAATGCGCATTAGCAACGGCCGGTGCCGCGCGACGCACCGGTCGCGCTGTTCGGAACGAAACGCCAGAGATATGGGTCTTGCACCCGACGCGGCGGCTGTGTAGGGTTCCAATACGAAATGGCCGTCAGGCGGGTTTCAACAGAGAGCGGGACAAACCGCTCCCGGCCGGACGTGACAAGAATGGGGGGGGAGGACATGGGCGGGTCGTCGCGACTTGTACGGTTTTGCGTGGGTGTTGCGCTTTCGGCGCTCGTTTTCGGGGCAAGTGGCACTGCCAACGCGCAGGCCGTGAGCGACGCGCAAATCAAGGCGCTCCAGCAGCAGATCAACCAGCTTCAGCGCACCGTCAACGAGCTGATGGCGGCGCAGGCACGGTCGACAGCCCAAGCCAAGGCCGCTGACGCGAAGGCGGCCCAGGCGCAGGCCCAAGCCAGTCAAGCACAGACTCAGGCCAGTCAGGCGCAGACTCAAGCAACGCAAGCACAGACCAAGGCGGCGCAAGCCGACGCCAAGGCGGAAACGGTAGAGCTCGACAGCAACGGTCACGGGTTCCTCGAGCACAAGAAGGGCTCACACCTCACCTTCTATACGCCTGGCGGTGAGATCACGGGCTACACCAATCTCGACGTGTCGTTGGACGCCACGACAAAGTATACCGGGGCACTTCCGGTTGGCCCCGACGGCCAGCATCCCAGGGGGAATTTCGGGTGGCTGCCCGCCATTTCCACGAACAATTCCTATTTTGGCCTCCGCGGCTTCCAAAATCTCAATGATCAGGCCTTGCAGTTCGTCTATCAATTCGAAGGCGGGTTCGAGATTTCGGCGACGCCGGGCACGAAGGAATCCAACAGCAACCAGAGCAACGGCGTCAATGGCGCGTTGTTTTCGCGCAACAGCTATATCGGCCTGGCCTCGCCGAGCTGGGGCGCGCTGAAGGTCGGCAAGACCGACGCTCCGTATAAGACCTCGACGGCGGCGTTCAATCCGTTCGTCGGCGAACTCGGCGATTACGCGGTCGTCATGGGCAACACGGGCGGCGACAATCGTGTCGAGTTCGGCACGCGGCTCGACCACTCGCTGTGGTACGAATCGCCGACTTTCGGCGGTGGTCTCGCCTTCAACCTGCTGGTCTCGCCGGGCCAGAACCGGTCCGGCAACAGCGATAACATCGGCGCGGGCGAATCCGATTGCGCCGGCGGCAACGTCCCTGAAAGCGGCGCGGATTTCCCGGTCGCGTGCAATGACGGCTCGTTCAGCAACGCGGTGAGCACCAGCCTCAGCTATACCAACGGCCCGCTTTACATCACCGCGGCCTATGAAATTCACCAGAAGGTCAATCGGCAGAGCGATATCGCGGCCATCTATGGCGTCACCTCCTCGACGTTCCCCAACGCGACGGCGCAAAACCTGTTCAACCAGGATGTCGGGGCCGAGGATGCCGCCAAGATCGGCGTGCTGTACAAGTTCCCGACGGACACCACGGTGGGTGCCATCGTCGAAACCATGCACCGCTACCTGCCGTCGGATCTGTCGTTCCAGAACGAGCGTCAACGGTGGGGCACGTGGTTTTTCGTGAGCCAGCAACTGACCAAAGTCGACAGCCTGCATTTCGGCTGGGCGCACGCGTTCCGCGCGCCCGGCGATCCGGGGCAGCACAACGACGGAACGCTCACGACCGCCGACGGGGCGGGCGCTTACGCCGCCAACAACAACCAGGCGGATATGCTGACCCTGGCGTACAAGCACATGCTCAGCCCGAGCCTGACCTGGTACACCGACTTTGCGGCGACCATCAACGGACCCTCCGCCCATTACGATCTCGGCGCTGGCGGACGGGGGGTTACGACCGATTGCCACGATGCCAGCGGCGCGTCGGGCGGCCTTGTGGCCAACCCCCATTGCTGGACCGGGCAAACTCTGATGGGGGTCTCCACCGGCTTGAAATTTGCGTACTAGAGTGGCGCCCGACAATGGACGGATCGATGGGGGTTGCGCGCATCGGGTCTTCCGCGGGATGGCTTTCGGCGTGGCAAGTGGGGGGCGCACGCCGGATGGATGACCCAGGGCGTCGCGCAACGTGTCGCCCAGGGTGACAGATTGAAGCGATCGTTGTTGGGCGTCGCTCAGGATGAATCCAACGCCAGGCGCCGGTTTCGCGGTGCGGGCGGGCTGCATCCCGGCCCGCCGGTCGCATCCTAAGAAAGGACGGGAAATGCCAACTACGGCGCTGCGCGGACCCAATCGCTGGTGGCAGCTCACCATGGTCATCCTCTGCATGGTGATGATCGCCAACCTGCAATACGGCTGGACGCTGTTCGTGCCCCCGATGAACCAGGCCCATGGCTGGTCCGTTGCCGACATCCAGATCGCGTTCAGCGTCTTCATCGCGCTCGAGACGTGGCTCACGCCGGTCGAAGGCTGGCTCGCCGACAAGATCGGACCGAAAGTCGTCGTCGCCGCCGGCGGCATTTTGGTCGCCATCGGCTGGGTCATCAATGCGTGGGCCGATAGCCTTACGATCCTGTATGTCGGCGCGGCCGTCTCGGGCGTCGGCGCCGGGGCGGTGTATGCCACCAGCGTAGGTAGCGCGGTGAAATGGTTTCCGGACCGGCGCGGCCTTGCGGTTGGCCTGACCGCGGCCGGCTACGGCGCCGGCGCGGCCCTGACGGTCATTCCGATCCGCATGGTGATCGCCGCGAGCGGTTATCAGGCGGCCTTCTTCTGGTTCGGCCTGGTCCAGGGCGCGATCGTGTTCATCCTGGCGTGGTTCCTGCTGAGCCCGACGCCAGCCCAGGTGCCGAGCGCGAAGGCCGTCAAGGTCATCCAATCGGCGCAGAGCTATTCGCCCACGCAGATTCTTGTGACGCCGGTGTTCTGGATCCTCTACGTCATGTTCGTTCTGGTATCGGCGAGCGGTCTGATGGCAACCGCGCAGGTGGCGCTGATTGCCAAGGACTACCATGTCGCGGATACGATCATTTTCCTCGGCGGCTCGACCCTGACAGTGGCCTTGATTGTCGACAACGTGGCGAACGGCGCGGCGCGGCCGTTGTTCGGGTGGATTTCCGACCAGATCGGTCGCGAAAACACCATGGCCATCGCCTTCGGCCTCGGCGGCATCAGCTATTGGCTGCTTGGCGCCGCCGGCAGTTCGCCATGGGCCTTCGTCCTGTTCGCCGGCCTGATCTTCCTGACCTGGGGCGAAATATTCAGCCTGTTTCCGTCGACCTGCACCGACACGTTCGGGCCGAAATTCGCGACCGCGAATTTGAGCCTGCTTTATACCGCCAAGGGCGCGTCGGCCTTCTTCGTTCCGCTGGCGAACGTCGTCAAGGGATCCACCGGAAGCTGGCAGATGGTGTTCGTCGTCACGGCAATCATGAACTTCGCCGTCGTGGTGTTGGCGCTATTCGTCTTGAAGCCATTGCGGTCGAAGCGAATCGCGTCGCTCGCGCACCCGGCTGCCGCGGCCGAATAGCATCGTTCGCTGGCAAGCGATCGACGCGGGTCTGCTGCATTACCCGCGCGCAGCGAGAATGGCATAGCGGGCTTCGGGTGCCAGTGGGGTTGGCGGGCTTCCGCGCACGGGCGGTCCGCGGCATCCTTCGATCCATGTCGAGCATCGGCCGATGGCGGTCGCAGCCGGTCGTCTTTAGCTGATCGTGCAGGCTTTCGTGGCATCCGATCGCGGGGAGACACGCCCCTACATGCGCGATCCGACGAGTTTCGTTACTGCCGTCGGTCGTCTGGCGGCGGCTCGGAAGCCAGTCCGGCAAGGTCCATTGTCCATTGGCGCGGAGTCTGGCCCAATGGTTTTGCCGGTGGCAGAACGCCGGCGCTCTTGTCTGCCCGCCCACCGTGCCGCAAGCCTGCCGCCACCCGGGGGTTCGTTTGGCCGAACGTTACGACGCAGTGATCATCGGCGGCGGCCATAACGGCCTGACCTGCGGCGCCTATCTGGCGCGCGCCGGACTGCGCACCCTGGTGCTGGAACGCCGCGAGGTGATTGGCGGCGCCGCGGTCACCGAGGAGACCGTGCCCGGCTTCAAGTTCTCCACCTTCAGCTACCTGATGAGCCTGTTGCACCCGAAGGTGATCGCCGACCTTGAGCTCCGCCGCCACGGGTTCGAGGTATTGCCCGCGTCGGACATGTTCGCCCCGCTGCCGGGCAATGACCACATCACCTTCAGCGACGACATCGGCAGATCGCAAGCCAGTTTTTCGAGGTTCTCCCGCAAGGACGCCGCAATCTATCCCGCGTTCGACCGCTATCTCGGCGAGGCCACGCAGATCGTACGAAGGCTGCTGCTGGAAACGCCGCCCGACCCGAGCTGCCGAGACTGGCGCAGTTTTCGCGACACCGCAAAGCTGCTGTGGAAATACCGCAAGGTTGGCAGCAAGCTGTTCCGCCTGATCGACCTGCTGACCATGAGCGCCGACGCCTATCTGTCGGAGTGGTTCGAGGACACCCATATCAAGGCGGTGCTCGCCTACTACTGTGGCATCGGCACCTACGCGGGCCCGCGCACGCCCGGCTCGGCCTATGTCATCATGCACCACATCATGGGCGAGCACGCCGGCGCCGGCGGGTGGGGCTTCGTGCGCGGCGGCATGGGCACCATTTCGCAGGCGATCGCCGCGGCCGGACGCGCCAAGGGCATGGAAGTCCGTACCGGCGTCGAAGTGATCGCCATCGACAGCGATAACGGCCGCGCCACCGGTGTCACGCTCGCCGACGGCAGCCGCATTATGGCCGGCATCGTGGCGAGCAATGTCAGCGCCAAACTGACCTTCCTCAAATTCCTCAAGCCGGACCTGCTGCCGGAGTCGCTGTTGCGCGACATCCGCACATACCGGACCTATTCCGCCGCGTTCAAGATCAACATCGCCTGCGAGCGGCTGCCGGCCTATACGAGTTTCGATGCCGCAACATGCGGCTTCGCCTATCCCACCTACACGCACATCGGCCCCACCATCGAGTATCTGGAGCGGGCCTATGACGATGCGAAATGGGGCGACTGGTCGCGCGAGCCGTTCATCACCCCGGTCGCGCCCAGCTTCGTGGACGACACCGTCGCCCCGCCGGGCAAGCACGTGGTGCATCTGTTCGGCGGCCATGCTCCCTATACGCTGGCGCAGGGCGATTGGGACAGCCGCAAACCGGATTTCGTGAAAACCGTGCTCGGCGTGCTGGATCGCCATGCGCCCGGCTTTTCCGACGGCATCATCGATATGCAGGTGCTGGTGCCGCCCGACATCGAGGCGAAGATCGGCAGTCCACACGGGCATATTTTCCACGGCGAGCTGAGCGCCGACCAGTTGTTCTTCGCCCGTCCCGCGCCGCACTGGGCGGATTACCGCACGCCGATCAAGGGCCTGTATCAGTGCGGCGCGTCCGCCCATCCCGGCGGCGGTGTCGGCGGCGTGCCTGGCCATAATGCGGCGCGGGAGATTCTTCGGGATCGGCGGGGCTAAGCGTGGGGTGGTGGGTGAGACTGGGGCGTGGTCACACGTGTCGGGACGGGCCGGGTAGAATGTGGGTTCTCCCCCTTCCCGTCCCTCAAGGGATTACGGCATTGGCGCATCGTTGCCGGCGCGGTTGCGGCAGTCCTTTGGTGCGGCTTCGGTGCTCGTTCGATTGCGAGCAAGCAAAAAAGCAAGGATTCAACACAGAGGCGCAGAGATCGCAGGGTTCTCAGAGAAGCAAGGATTTGTGGCGCTTCGCACGGCCCCATGTCGAGGGACTTCGCGAAATGCACAAATCGCTTCTCCGCGATCCCTGAGATCTCTGCGCCTCTGTGTTGAATCCTGGCTTGCCTGCCTGCGTAGCCGGGAACTCCCAGAGGCGACCGATCAGCAATCCGAGGCAGCGATGCGTGAACCTGGTAGCCCTCAAGATAGAGGCGGAAACCTCAGTTGAAAGGACCGTAATGATCTCGCGCCGACAGGTTCTTGCAGCCGCCGCCACCCTGCCGCTGGCGACGCCGAGCCTCGCTGCGCCCGAGACCGATCGCGTGATGCGCTTCATTCCGCAATCGGAGCTCAACTCGATCGATCCCGCCTGGATTCCCGCGGCCAACGTCCGCACGCACGGCTACTTGGTCTTCGACACGCTTTACGGCATCGACGGCCAGTATAAGCCACAGCCGCAGATGGTGGAGGGCGCGACCGTCGAGAACGACGGCAAACTCTGGCAACTTCGGCTTCGCCCCGGCCTCGCCTTCCACGACGGCACACCGGTGCTCGCCCGAGACTGCGTCGCCAGCATCAGCCGGTTCTGCGCGCGCGACAGCATGGGCCAGGCGCTGATCGCGGCGACCGACGAGCTCTCGGCACCCGACGACCGCACGATCCGGTTCCGTCTCAAACGCAAATTCCCGTTGCTGCCGGACGCGCTGGCCAGCACTTCGTCCTTCATGTGCGCGATCATGCCCGAGCGGCTGGCCCGGACCGATCCGTTCAAGCAGGTCACGGACATGATCGGCAGCGGCCCGTATCGCTACCTGGCGAACGAGCGCGTGCCCGGCGCGCGCATCGCCTACGAGCGCAACGCGGCGTATCGCCCGCGCGACGACGGCCCGTTGGAATGGACCTCGGGGCCGAAGATCGCACACTTCGATCGTATCGAGTGGAACGTGATCCCCGATGCCGCGACCGCGGCGGCGGCGCTGCAGAACGCTGAGGCGGATCGCTGGGAATACGTCAACATCGATCTCGTGCCGCTGCTGCGCCAGGCGCAGGGCATCAAGGTCGCGGTGCTCGACGAGACCGGCCTCACCTGCAACATCCGGATGAACCAGGCGATCCCGCCGTTCGACAAGCCGGCGATCCGCCAGGCCGTGCTGCGCGCGGTGAACCAGGAAGACTACATGGTCGCGATCGCCGGTGCCGATCCGTCGCTATGGCGTATCGATTTCGGCTTCTTCACCATCGGCTCGCCGATGGCAACGACCGTGGGGCTGGAGGTGCTGCACGGCAGGCACGACCCCGCCGAGATCAAACAGGCTCTCGCAGATGCCGGCTACCGGGGCGAGAAGGTTGGCATCCTCGTCGCGTCAGACGTGCCGACGGCGAAGGCGGCCTCGGATGTCTGCGCGGACATGCTGCGCCGGATCGGCATGACCGTCGATTATCTTGCCATGGACTGGGGCATGGTCGCGCAGCGGCGGATGAAGAAGGACCCGGAGGAGGCGGGTGGGTGGAACATCTGGATCATGCCGGGACCGGGATTGACGCAGTTCAATCCGGTGGTCTCCGGTTTGCTGCGCACGGGGCCGCAGGCATATTTCGGCTGGCCGACCGGGCCGCGTCTGGAAGAGCTGCGTAATGCCTGGCTGGACGCACCCGACCTCGCCGCACGCAAGGCGATCTGCGAGGCGATCCAGCGCCAGGCGTTCATCGACTTGCCGATGATCCCGCTCGGCCAGTATTTCCAGCCGACGGCCTACCGCACGAGCCTGAGCGGGTTCGCAACGTTCTGGAACGTCCGCCGTGCCTGACCTTGCAGCTTTGCGCGCACGCCGGTGGGTACGCAGACGAACGAAAGCCCTGTGAGACCAACCGGTGGGAGCGTTAACTCTTCCAATGCTTCCACCGGCTGGTATCGCGCGCCGGATTGCCCAGGGGAGGCAACGGCGGCGGCGCGCAAAACACCGACTCATACCAACGGCCATTCTTTATGACTGCTGGTATGAGCTTTATGACGGTTGGAATGAGACGACCGAGGCCACGATCCGGAGAACGCCAGGGGCCAGGCATTTCCGCCAAACAGGAGGGTGCGCATGGACACGACCTGGACGCTGCTCGGCCTGGCTGGCGCAGTCGCGCTGCTGCTGTGGGGCGTGCACATGGTGCAGACTGGCATCCAGCGCGCCTATGGGCCAGACCTGCGCCGGCTGCTCGGCACCGCGCTGAGCCGTCGGGTGGCGGCATTCCTGGCCGGGCTGGGGGTGACCGCGGTGCTGCAATCCAGCACCGCGACCGGACTGATGGTGACCGGCTTCGCGGCCGGCGGTGCGGTCGCGCTGGTGCCGGCGCTGGCGGTCATGCTGGGCGCCAATGTCGGCACCACGCTGATCGTCCAGGTGCTGTCGTTCGACGTCGCCGCCGTGGCGCCGGCGCTGATCCTGATCGGCGTGCTGCTGTTCCGCCGCGCCGGGGCCACGCGCACCCGCGATCTGGGGCGCGTCTCGATCGGCCTCGGGCTGATGCTGATGGCGCTGCACCAGTTGGTCGGCACCATCACGCCGTTCGAGGACACGGTCAGCCTGCGCCTAGTGCTCGGCGCCATCACCACCCAGCCGGTGCTGGACGTGCTGGTGGCCGCGGCGCTGACCTGGGCGGCGCATTCCTCGGTGGCCGTGGTGCTGCTGGTGATGTCGCTGGCGAGCAAGGGCGTGGTGCCGCCGGACGCCGCCTTCGCCCTGGTGCTGGGCGCCAATCTGGGCAGCGCGATCAACCCGGTGCTGGAGGGCGCGGCAGGCGACGACCCGGTGGCCCGCCGCCTGCCGGTGGGCAACCTGCTGAACCGGCTGCTCGGCTGCGTGGTGGCGCTGGCGCTGCTCGACCGGCTGGGCGTGCTGATGGTGCGGCTCGATCCCGACCCGGCGCGGGCGGTGGCGGATTTTCATACGTTGTTCAATCTGGTGCTGGCGGCGGCGTTCCTGCCGGTCCTGGGACCGTTCGCCGCGCTGCTGCGCAAGCTGCTGCCGGCGCGGGTGGAGGCGGCGGATCCGTCACGGCCGCGCTACCTGGATCCGGCGGCGGCGGAAAACCCGGCGATCGCGCTGGCCGCCGCGTCGCGCGAGGCGCTGCGCATGGCCGACGCGCTGGAGGCGATGCTGGGCGGGGCCGGCGAGGTGCTGGGCGCCACCGACCGCAAGCGCATCGGCGAGGTGCGCCGGCTGGACGACGTGCTGGACCGGCTCAACCGGGCGATTCGCGCCTACCTGAGCGAGCTGGACCCCGAGGCGCTGAGCGAGGCCGATCACCGGCGGCTGAACGAGATCCTGGTGTTCACCACAAATCTGGAGGCGGCGGGTGACGTGATCGACCGCGACGTGATGGGCCACCTGGCGAAGCGGCTGAAGCGCGGGCTGCCGACGCCACAGGCCGAGCGAGAGGAGGCGCGGCGGCTGCTGGAGCGCCTGGCGGCCACGGCGCGCGCGGCGGCGGCGGTGTTCATGACCGAGGACGCACGCGCGGCCCGGCTGCTGGTGGCGGAGAAGGAGGCATTTCGAGAACTGGAAGCCGCCGCCACCACCGCGCATTTCGCTTCCCTGCGCGCCCGCGCGACCCAGGGGACCGGGGCTGGAACCGGGGTTGGGACCGGGGGCGGCACAGGAACCGGAACAGGGGCTGGGGCTGGGGCTGGGGCCAAGACGGGGGACGACGCGGTGGAGGGCTCAGCGCTGCATCTCGATCTGCTGCGCGAGTTCAAGCGGCTGAATTCGCACCTGGTGGCCGCGGCGGCCTATCCGGTGCTGGAGGGCCAGGGGGAGCTGCTGTCCAGCCGGCTGCGGGCGGAGCCGTAGCCAGCCCTCCACCGCCGTTTAGGTCAGGCCCGCTCGGCCGTGCCTCCCTGGGGGAATCGACACCAACCCCTGGCGGCTCCCTTGGGATTGGGTGTGCGAATCGCCACATCGGGAGGCCGGCGAGTCGACCGTTCATTTTTCCGGGCTGATTGTGGCGGGACCGCCACAATCGGGTATGTTGTGGGATATCGGATGGCAGAGGGCCTATATCTAGTTGACGAAGCGCCCCGCACGGGATCGATAATGGGGATTGTCGGTGCCGGGCCAGGCGGTCCGGCCAGGTCGGGGGAAACGCAAGTGCTTGATGCGGTGCAGATGCCAGGGCGCTACCAGGTTCATGTCGATCGCTCCCGCGACGTGCTGCTGACGGAATTCGGCCGCGCCACGCTGTCCGACCGTTACCTGATGCCGGGCGAGGAGTTCCAGGACCTGTTCGCCCGCGTCGCCAGCTACTACGGCGACGACCAGGCGCACGCCCAGCGCCTGTATGACTACATGAGCAAGCTGTGGTTCATGCCGGCGACTCCCGTGCTGTCGAACGGCGGCACCCAGCGCGGCCTGCCGATCTCCTGCTTCCTGAACGAGGCATCCGACAGCCTGGACGGCATCGTCGGGCTGTGGAACGAGAATGTCTGGCTGGCCTCGAAGGGCGGCGGCATCGGCTCGTACTGGGGCAACCTGCGCTCGATCGGCGAGCGGGTTGGAGCGGTGGGCAAAACGTCCGGCGTGATCCCGTTCATCCGGGTGATGGATTCGCTGACCTTGGCGATCTCGCAGGGCTCGCTACGGCGTGGGTCCGCTGCGGTCTATCTGCCGGTCTGGCACCCCGAGATCGAGGAGTTCATCGAAATCCGCCGCCCGACCGGGGGCGATCCGAATCGCAAGGCGCTGAACCTGCACCACGGCATCCTGGTGTCCGACGCGTTCATGCGCGCGGTGGAGGCGGACGAGACCTGGACGCTGGTCTCGCCGAAGGACAGCGCGCCGGTGCGGACGATCTCGGCCCGCGCGCTGTGGATTCGCATCCTGACCGCGCGAATCGAGACCGGCGAGCCATACCTGATCTTCTCGGATCACGTGAACCGGGCGCGGCCGGAGCATCACAAGCTGGCCGGGCTGGAGGTGAAGACCTCGAATTTGTGCAGCGAGATCACGCTGCCGACGGGGCTCGACCAGCACGGGATGCAGCGCACGGCGGTCTGCTGCCTGTCGTCGCTGAACCTGGAGAACTGGTTCGAGTGGAAGGACCATCCGCTGTTCATCGAGGACGTGATGCGGTTCCTCGACAACGTGCTGCAGGATTTTATCGATCGCGCGCCGGCGGGGATGGAGCGGGCGAAGTATGCGGCGATGCGCGAGCGTAGCGTGGGGCTGGGGGTGATGGGATTCCACTCGTTCCTGCAATCGCAGGGCGTGCCGTGGGAGAGCGTCATCGCCAAGGTGTGGAACAAGCGGATTTTCAAGCACATCCGTGGGCAGGCGGACGCGGCGTCGCTGATGCTGGCGGAGGAGCGCGGACCGTGCCCGGATGCGGCCGAGTATGGGATCATGGAGCGGTTCAGCCATAAGCTGTCGATCGCGCCGACGGCGTCGATTTCGATCATTGCGGGGAATTCCAGCCCGGGGATCGAGCCGATCGCGGCGAATGTCTTCTTGCAGAAGACGCTGTCGGGGAGTTTCTCGGTGCGGAACCGGCATTTGCAGATGCTGCTGGCCGAGAAGGGGATGGACAATGATGAGGTGTGGTCGTCCATCACGCTGACCAAGGGCAGTGTGCAGCATCTGGATTTCCTGAGCGAGCAGGAGAAGGCGGTTTACAAGACGGCGTTCGAGCTGGATCAGCGGTGGATTATCGAGCACGCGGCGGATCGGGCGGCGTTCATCTGCCAGAGCCAATCGGTGAATGTGTTTTTGCCGGCGAATGTGAGCAAGCGGGATCTGCATCAGATCCATTTCATGGCGTGGAAGCGGGGGGTTAAGTCGCTGTACTATTGCCGGAGTCTGTCGATCGCCCGGGCGGATAATGTGAGCGAGAAGGCGGTGGCGCCAACGGCGTTTACCGGGGTGATGGGTGTGCCGGCGAATGACGGGCAGGCGCAGTTGCCGCTGGTGGCGTTGGCGCAGGTGGCGGCGGGGGTGGGTGCGACGACGGATTATGAGGAATGTTTGGCCTGTCAGTGAACGGAGATACGCCCAAATGAAAATGCAACTAGCAAATTTTCCGCATCAACAGCACCGATACGAGACACTGGCAGCCAAACTTCAGCGTGCTCGGCAGGATCGGATCGTAGCTCAAGAAGCCGGTTGTAGTTCGGAGGAACTATCCCGCCACATGATAAGGTCCCATTTGGCGTGGCAGGACCTCGAGATCGCTCGTGTAAGTCTCGATGTTTCGTAGGATGGTTGAGTGGAGCCTCCACCGCTTGCAGCCGCCACTCTGAATGGGGTCCAATGCTCGCCGAGCTTGGGCGGATGGAGCGCTGCGTACACGACTCAAAGTAGATTGCGGAACTCTTCGATGGTCAGACCGGATTGACGAATGACGTTGCGCAGCGTTCCCAGTTTGAGACTGCGAGCGCCATGAAACGGCACGGTCACGGTGCGTCGAGCATCGCTTGGGTGAACCAGCACATGATGACTGCCGGCGATGCGGTCGACCACGAACCCTGCCCGCCGCAATGCCGCCAGCACCTGCCGGGCGTTCACGGCAGGTAGAGACGGGCTCATGCCGCGATGGTAATCTTCCGCAGCATGGGTTCCGCATCACCGGGGATCGGCAGGCCGTGGTCGCGACGATACGCCAGGACCGCCCGGATAGCTTCCTCAGCCATCGCCATCGCCTCCGCCTCGGTGTCGCCTTCGGTGACAACTTCCGGCAGCGCCGGGACGCTGACGGTGAAACCGCCTTCCGCCTGCGGTTCGAGTACAACGGTAAAGTCGAAACTGCTTGGCATGGCCACGCCCCACTAAATCGCAACTACGTCTAGCACATCCGGCGCCAATTTGCTGCCGTGTATCTCACCCCGGGTGAGACAGCAGATTCTCCATCGGAATCGCCAGCACCCGCGATAGCTTCCGCAGCGCCGCCGCGCTCCCCGGCTTCTTGCCAGTCTCGATCTCCGCGAGATAACTGGGGCTGACCGCCGCCTGCTCCGCCAGATCCCGCTGCGTCAGCCCGCGCTTCTCGCGCCAGACCTTCACCGGGCTCTCATCGTCCAGGATGCGTTTCATCTCGTCGCCGGTCAGGTAGTCCCGCCGCGCGACCTCCTTGCCGACCTTTTCCTCATGCGCGAGAACCGCGTCCATCGCCGCCCGGTCCTCAATGTCTTCGAGAAACGCGATGAGCGCCTTCCAGTCCCGCTTGCGCAGCGTGACCGTGCTCCTGGTTTCCGCCAGAGGGCGCGGTAGCAGACCGGTCATCGATACATCTCCTTGCGATTCCCAACCTGACCACGATGACGTTGCCATCCTTGATCGCGTAGATTGCCCGCCAATCTCCCTGCCGCACACGAAACGTGCCCGGCATGCCCACCAACGGCTTGACGCCGACCTGCGGTGCCAGTGGGTTCTCCGCGATGCGCCCCAGTCGCTCGCGCAGGCGCTGCATCCGCGCGAGGCACGGCTGCCAACTCCCTGGCGACGTGTGGCGGGATGATCAGCGCCACGACGTATACTCGCTATCAGCGAGCAAAATGTCAAGCGTCGACAATGCCAGTTCCCTTCGCCGCCAATCCGGGGCTCACGCCCGTCGGCAGCCATGGTTGTGTCGATTGGGTTTCCGTTTGCTTAATCCGGGCGCCCGGCTCTATGCCACCGTTGGCAAGGCCTGATAGGTTGCCCGATATGGACCAGATCACCATCGACCGCCCGTTGATCGAGGCCTACAGCCGCGGCGAACTCGACCGCCAGGAGATCGCCGCTCGCCTGGGCCGCGCCGTGACCGTCGCCGACCTGATCCTGGCATTGCGCGCCGCGCACCTGCCGATGCCGCGCTATCCGTCATCCCTGACGCCAGAAGACCAGGACTGGCTGCACCGTTGGCTGAGCCAGCCGCCAGACCGCGGCGATGCCGCCTGACCGCCTCACGGCGAAACTGCTGATCGTCGATGCCGGTCCGCTGATCACCCTGGCCGCCGCGGCCAGCCTCGACTACCTGCTTTATGCCAGTGGTCCCGTCATTATCCCCGATGCCGTAATTCTTCGAGGCCACGCGCGATGCCTCGCGCCTCGGCGCGGGGATCATCGTCGAGTGGGCGAACGCCAATCTCGACCGCGTGCACATCGCACCGACCAATGCGTTCGCCGCGTTTGCCCGAGACTACGAGGCAGGTCTGACCGAACGCGAACCCGATCTCGGCGAGCGTTCGGCGATCGAATACGCCCGTCATCACGTTCATCTGGGACCGGGCGAGCGCGCGGTGCTGCTCAGCGAAGACCGCAAGGTCACCGGTCTGCGCATCGCGCGCGAGGAATCGCCGCGCGCCATCATCATAACGATGCGTGACTTTCTGCTCACACTTGAGCGAATTGGCCGCATCAACTCGGCCGATGCCATTTACGACGCCGTTGTCGAAGCAGGGCGCACACCTTCGCGCCGAGAGTTACTTGATCAGCACGATCCGATGTTGCGGGACGCCGTTGCGCGCCTGTTGGGGGGAACCGAGCCACGCGATGGGGGGCAACCACCGGCCTGACCGGGCGTGCCACGCTCGGTAGGTACCGTGGAAGGCCAATTCACGCTGCCTGCAACCGCATCTCCGCATGGACCTCGCGGCAAACCCGGATCAGCTCCACGATCGCCTCGCGGCCGAGATCTTGATCAGACGTCGATCCATGCACGATCCGGTTACGCCGATCCCACGCAAGATCCAGCGCGTCGGCCACCTCCTCGCCGACCACGCCGCGGAACACCAGGTCGCCGACAATCGCCCGCGTCGCGTGCAGCTTCCCCTTGATGCGGTGCTGTGCCGCGGCGTCCCTGATCAACTCTTCCAACACCGAGACCGCATAGAGCAGCGCGGCATCCGGCCAACCGGAATCATACAAAGCCAGCGCCCGTTCCGTCAGACGTCCCAGTGCCGTCTCGCTTGGCACCACCACGTCACGCGGACTCGGGCCGAGAGCGATCAGCTCAAACCGCCAGCCGCCGCGCTGATCGACGGCCGCCGCCAGTTCCTTGATCTCGTTCGAGCCTTTCAGGTCCGCGGCACGCTTGATCTCCAACACGACATGATCGTCGTCGCTGGTGGCAATCAGATCGGGTGAAAATCCGCGCAGGAACGGTGGCAACTGATCACCGCTGGGACATTCGACCACCTCGTATCCGAGCTTCCGGTATTGCCGCGCGGCAGTCTGCCGGTTGCGCGAGCGTTGATCCTTCCGGGTTCTAGCCATTCAACCCAACGCCTCGCCCCGCAACGCCACTCCACTTTCCAGACCTTATCCCGCACGGCAAAGCACTATCCGACGGCGCGCCGCATCGATCTCGTCGCGTCCGTTGCCCGCCTGCGTGCGCCAACCGCACCGGCGCCGGCGCGACGCGTGGGGATCCGGACCAAGCCGTCCCCAATCTCCTGCTCGGCCCGCCGCAAATCGTAGATCTGCTGCAGGTTCATCCAGAACGCCGCGCTGATCCCGAAGTAGCGGCCCAGCCGCAGCGCCGTATCGGCCGTGATCCCCCGCGTGAAGTGCAGGATGCCGGTGATACGGTTGGGAGGCACCTCGATGTCACGCGCCAACTGCGTGGCCGTGATGCCGGCCGCGGCGATGGCGTCGGCCAGATGCTCCCCCGGGTGGATTGCGCTGCGTGCCATGCCTGTCCTCAATGGTAGTCCTCGATCGTGACGTTCTCCGGCCCCGGCGAACCCGGCGGCCAGGTGAAGCAGAGCCGCCACTGCTCGTTGATGCGCACACTGTAGGTGTCGCTCCTTGCACCCTTCAGCTTCTCGAAGTGATGGCCGGGAAACCGGGCCACATCACCCAGAACCGTCGCCGCATCCAGCCGGTCGAGAGTCTTCTCTGCCTGGCGGCGGAATGACTCGAACTGCCTGACCCGCTCACCGCGGGCGAAGCGTGCAGTCCGACTGTCCCCGTAACCGCGTATCATGCGGACTATTACCGGAATTTATGGTTTACGTCCACCATAAATGATCCACTTGTTTGATGGGACATCATGGGGAACGGCGCCGAGCCGGCCTTGCGGGCGCCGCTCCGTCTACAGCGCGCTCTCTCAGAGCCGAGCGGACTGATCCTTCGACGGGCACCGCTCACCCCGGATGCGACAGCAGATTCTCCATCGGAATCGCCAGCACGCGCGACAACTTCCGCAGCGCCGCCGCACTCCCCGGTTTCTTGCCGGTCTCGATCTCCGCGAGATAGCTCGGGCTGACCACCGCCTGCTCCGCCAACTCCCGCTGTGTCAGCCCACGCTTCTCACGCCAGACCTTCACCGGGCTTTCGTCGTCCAGAATACGTTTCATCTCGTCGCCGGTCAGATAGTCCCGCCGCGCGACCTCCTTGCCGACCCTCGCTTCATACGCGAGACGCTCCTCGATCGCGGCAAGGTCTTCCAGATCCTCGAGCCGCGCGATGAGCGCCTTCCAATCCCGTTTGCGCAGCGTGACAGTCTTGCTGGTCTCCGCGACAGGCCGCGGCCATGGTGATCGACCTGCTGACACCGGCCGAAGCGCTCCGAAGGATCAGGGTATGAAGAAACAGACCACCTATCCGCTACGCCTGCCGCACTCCATCAAGGCCGAGGTCGAGAGACGGGCCAAGGCAGACGGCACCAGCATCAATCAGTTCGTGGCCACCGCCGTCGCGGAAAAGCTCGCGGCGATGAACACGGCGACGTTCTTCGCCGAGCGTCGCACGCGTGCCGACTTCGCGGCCTTCGATCGGTTGATGCGCCGCAAGGGCGGAGAACCACCTCGACCGGATGACGAAGTGGGGTAAGCCGGAGGGTGCCGATGCCATCGGCACCCGGCGGCACGCCGACGCGAAGTGGTCTCGCACTTTGCCCGCCTGCGTCCGCCAACCGCACCGGCGCCCGCACGACGCGTGGGGATTCGGAACAGGCCGTCCCCGATCTCCTGTTCGGACCGGCGCGGATCGTAGATCTGCTGGAGGTTCATCCTGCCGGGCCGTGCTAGCCTGCCCATCATGAGCACCGCGCGCCCATCATGAGCACCGCGCTACGAAAACCCCGCATGACCCGCGAGCAGTTCTTCGCCTGGGCCCAGGCGGATGGCGGCCGTTGGGAGTTCGACGGCTTCGACCCCGTCGCCATGACCGGCAGCACCGTCAATCACAGCCGGATCAGTGGGAACCTCCATGCCGCACTCCGCAGCCGCCTGCGCGGTAGCGGGTGCCGATCCCTTGGCCCCGACGCCGGCCTCGCCACCATCGGCGACACCGTCCGCTACCCCGACGCCCTGGTGACCTGCTCCGAGGTCCCCGGGGATGCCTACATCGTCCCGGGGGTGGTCGTGGTCTTCGAGGTGCTCAGCCCGACCTCCGGCCGCATCGACCGGATCGTCAAGCTGCGCGAATACCGGGCGGTGCCCTCGATTCGCCGCTACGTCATCCTCGAACATGCCAGCATCGGCCTCATTGTCCTCACGCGGGCCAGCGCCAACGAGGATTGGACCGCAACCGCTCTGACGGCGGAAGACACGCTTCGGATGCCCGAGATCGCCGCGGAAATCCCTGTCGCCGAGTTCTACGAAGGCGTCGAGCTCGCGACACCGGCCGACGACGACACGGGCAAGCCGTCCGCCTGACAGCCGCCGTCAGGCGCGAATCCCGGCCGCAGCCCGCAGCCGAACGTGCGCGAGATTGTTCGACGCAGCGTGCCGTCGCCTCCGTCCGCACCCGCGTCCTCTAGACCACGTCAAACACATCCAGATTCCGATATTCGTCAATGAAGCGCTGCTTCCAGGCCGCCGAGATGTCATCATTCTGAATTCGCAACGGTGACGCCAGATCCAGCGCTCGCTCGTCGATCGCCTCACCGATCCGACGCGCGATCTCGTTGACGATCGGATACGGATCGGCGGCAAGGTCCTCGTAGGCGGCCGTCAGCGGCGCGATGGCGTTGCGCGCGAAGTAAACGCTCCATCGGGCCTTCGCGCGCACCAGCTCGATCAGCGCCTGACCGATCGCCTCGCCGTCAAATTCGATGTCCCGCTCGGCCACGACGTACGCGTGATACCGATTGGAAGCCCGCGCGCGGTACAGCGACACCGCCTGCGCGACCAGATCACGCCGATGCAACCGAACGAAGACCGGGTCGGGAAACGCCGCCCTGACCGAGCCGCCGGTCAACAGCCGATCGATGTGCACCGCATGCGCCTTCATCGCGAAGCATCGGTTTGCCGTTGTCCCGACACGATGCGCGATCGCCATCTGCGCGCCGACCTGATCGGGATAGTCGGCGATGAAGCGGCGCATCCAATAGGTGTTGAGATACTCCGACGGGCGTCCCAACCGACCCGTGGCCCCCATGAGCTGGCACAGGTATTCGCTGCCGGTGCGCTCCTCGCTCGCCAGCACAATGGACCTTACTGGCAGCGCCGCTGCCGGATACGCCGCGAGCCACGTCCGCAAATCCAGTCCGCCGATCTGCCCGAAATGCGGATGCCAGCCAAGCGGCGAGGCCATGGCGTGCGCGCCGACCTGGCGCTACCGGGCGCGGCGCACGGTGTAGTCCGCCACGTCGAGCAGCGCCCGACGGATCGCGCTGTCCGGGAACACCGCGAGGGCCGCCTGCGCGGTACCCGCGAAGCGCATGGCGCGCTCCAGGGTGGTCGCAATCGCGCCGTGGCGGGCCATCAGCGCCATGGCGTGGTCGAGATCGGCCGGCTGTTGATCACTGTGTTCGATCGTGCGCTGCCAGAACGCCTGGTCGGTGGCGCCGCCGGCCTGGTAGGCGGCGAGCACCGGCAGGGTGATCTTGCCCTCGCGGAAATCGTCGCCGACTGTCTTGCCGAGCGTCGCCTGGTCGGCGGCGTAGTCCAGCGCGTCGTCCACCAACTGGAAGGCGATGCCGAGGTTGCTGCCATACGAAGCCAATGCCGTCTCCTCCGCCTCCGGCCGGTCAGCGACGATGGCGCCCACCTGGCAGGCGGCGGCGAACAGAGCCGCAGTCTTGCCCTGGATCACCTCGAGATAGCGGTCCTCGGTGGTGGACAGGTCGTTCTGGGTGGCCAGTTGCAGCACCTCGCCCTCGGCGATCGTCGCCGCGGCATGCGACAGAACTGCCAGCACCTTGAGCGATCCGTCCTCCACCATGAGCTGGAACGCGCGGGCGAACAGGAAGTCGCCGACCAGGACCGAGGCCTGGTTGCCGAACACCGCGTTGGCCGAGGCAAGGCCGCGGCGGAGCTGGCTTTCGTCCACCACGTCGTCGTGCAGCAGGGTCGCGGTGTGGATGAACTCGACGCAGGCGGCCAGGCGCGTATGCCGTGTGCCCGCGTAGCCGCAGAGCCTGGCGGCGGCGAGCGTCAGCAGCGGGCGCAGCCGCTTGCCGCCAGCAGCGACGATATGCGCGGCGAGCTGCGGGATCAGCGCGACGGGGCTGTCCATGCGCGCCACGATCGTCCGATTGCAGGCCTCGAGGTCGCGCTCGACGAGCGCGTCGAGAACGTGCAGAGCGTCCTCGTCGCCCCGGGGATGGGGCTGCGGGGGATCGGGGTGGACGGCACCGGACTCGTCCGGGGCAGCCGCCCCCGGATCGATCCCCGTATCGGATTCGGGGACGGGGGCAGGCTCTGCGCCGATCGGGGGCAGGCTGGCGGCGAGGCCCAAATCTGTCTCCCGACTTGCGCGGCGTGCGCGGGGCGGCACCATATCGGCGGGCCGGAAACAGGGTCAAGCAGAGGCGGAGGCATCGCGCAGTGCGGGTGGTGGCGACAACCAACAACATGGTCCGGCTGAGCTTCCTGCGCGCCCTGCTGGCGGATGCCGGAATCGCCGCGACGGTGCTGGATACACACGCCAGTGCGATCGAGGGGAGCATCGGCGCCATCCCGCGCCGGCTGGTCGTTGCCGCGGCGGACGAGGTGCGGGCGCGGCGGGTGCTGGCCGACGCGGGCGAGATCTGATGCCAGCCGCCCGAAATCATGACGGTCGGTGAGCGGGGACGCTCCGGCGCGCCTCCCCGGCGGGAGCATCACCCATCGTCGCGGTGTTGCGCGAGGTGGCGGTACGGTCGGGACTCGTATGAGGCGAGCCTTGATGGGCACTGGGGGGCGAACTTTGCCAAGCAGGCAGGATTTCCACGCAGATAAACGGCAGGCGCAGACTTCATTGCACGGCATGCGTGGCGCTTCGCGTGAAGCGCCCATGCGTTGCCGCACTGAGATTGGTGATGAACCCTGATCATGCAGTAAAGCCTTGCTGATGCGCGTGACGACGTTTCGGGCAGGGCTGCTCGGGCGGGCGCTCGGCTTCATGGCGAGCCCGCGTGACGTCGCCGCCCGAGGTTTTGTCGACTGTGTCCCGATAAAGGGCGACAACGATCTTGCGACAGGAAACACCTATTCGGCAGAATTTGATGGCAATATTCTGACGACGTTGGTGATTGGAAATAAGGATTTCGGATCGCACTCATTAGATTTTCGTCCATTTGCCGAAGGCAGCTCAGCGCACGCGGAAAGCTATCCCAGCGACACCGATGGCCACGAGCACAACAGCATCTTCATGCTCTATCATTCGCTCGGAGGCTCGCGGATGAAATTGGACCAATGGATCTGGCAAGAGGGGACCACGGCAGCAGCCCATTCGGCCGTGACATTCGCGTGTCGGCCGGTTCGTGCCCCGTGAGCGAATTGCCGACGGACGATTCCGGCGACGTGCGTATCCGGGCGACGGTGCGGATCTGCAAACGATCGCGTGCCGGGCAGCCGTTCAATCGCCGCCGATGCAGGTGATCGGTTTCCTGCTGCACCGGCTTGCCGCCTCCGGCGTCCTGCTGAGCCTGGTGTCCGCGGGGCCGCCTGATCCCGCATCCACCCCCGGGACCTTCACCACCGACAACTACAATCTCAGTGCCCGCATCCCGGCGCGACTGTTCCACTGTCCGTACCCGGAAGGATGGGTCGGGTCCGACCATGGCATCAGCATCTATCTCGTCAAGCCGAAGGCGTGCAGTCCCGACGGCCCGGCCGCAGCGGACGCCGAAGCCGCGCGGTTGCCCCGCATCCAGCTCTTCTATGCCTACAACAACGCTGATTCCGTCACCGGTCCGGGGGACGAGGCGCGTCCGTTCCGCACCAATGCCGAGCTTGTCGCAAACGATTGTCGGCCGCCGGCGAGCCGGCTGCCAGGCGGATTGACGCTGCTTGGATTGCCGGCCGCGGGATGCGTTCACCGGCACGGCACCGCGGTGTCGGTGTTCACCGCGACGGTCTACTCCCAGGATCCCGGATCGGCGCCCGACGAGCCGGACAGCTACCTGTTCGTCAGCCTGGAAACCACGAGCCGGCGCTACCTGGGCGACCTTAAGACGCTGCGCGCGCTCGTCGCCGGCATGCGCGTTTGCATTGGTTCGGACCAACCTCCCTGTCCACCTTTCATCCAGTGGTGAGTCATCGCATCGGCACGCCGGCGTCCGACCATCGCATCGGCCGACGCTGCACGCTCGGTGCGCCGGCAGAAAGAGTGTCGGCAGAAAGTGATGCCGTCATAGCAACGGCCTGATATACTCGTTGCGCGACAGAATCTGGCCCGCTGGTGCCCCAAAGACGCTGTGGGCCAGGGACCCGCTCCAGATTGCTGCGGAGTCGGAGTATACCAACGCTCAAACAGAATAACCGTCGGTATGAGTCTTTGTTTGGCGCGCCGCCGCCCGCGAACCCGGCGCGCGATACCACCCGGCTGAAATGATGGAAGAGGCATCATCTCGGGCGCCCGGTATCACTCGGTCGTGCGTTGCTCCCGGCAGGGAAAAAGCCGGAGATGGCGACCGTGCCGGGCCGCGCTACTCTGTCCGTCCGCCCGCCATGAGGAGAGATCGCGTGCGCCTGATGATGCGTCGGAGCGTGCTGACCTTACTGCCGATGTCTGCCGCGCTGGCCGGCAAAGTGCTCGGCGGCAGCTACACCGGCACGCCGCAGGACCAGGCGAGTTTTGCCCGCTACATCGAAGGCGTGAAGGCCGAGGCACTCGCCGACGGCATCTCCGCCACCGTGTTGCAGGCCGCGTTTGCGACCGTGCGGATGAACCCGCGTGTCATTGAGCTCGACCGCAGCCAGCCCGAGGTCCAGTTCACCTGGACACGTTACCGCACCAGCGTCGTCTCGGATCGCCGCATCGCCGACGGCCGGACCCACTATGCGCGACATACGGCGCTGCTGCAGCGGGTTGCCGCGGTCTACGGTGTGCCCGGGCCAATCGTCGTCGGCCTCTGGGGCCTCGAGTCCGACTACGGCCACGACGTCGGCCAGTTCCCGGTGATCGAGGCCGTCGCGACCCTCGCCTGGGAGGGCCGCCGCGGCGCCTATTTCCGCAAGCAGCTCATCGATTGCCTGAAAATTCTCAATGCCGGCGATATCCAGCCGGCGCAGATGGTCGGGAGTTGGGCGGGCGCGATGGGCCAGACCCAGTTCATGCCGGACGCCTTCCTTGAGTATGCGGTCGATTTCGACCATCGCGGCGCGCGCGACCTTTGGAACGATTTTGCCTGCGTCTTCGCCTCCACCGCCAACAATCTGGCGAAGGAGGGTTGGCGCCGCGGCGTTCCCTGGGGGGCCCGCGTCAGGCTGCCTGCCGGCTTCGATCCGGCGCTGATCGGACGCAGCATCAGCCACGAACTGCGCTATTGGGCGAGCCGCGGCGTGCGCAGACAGGACGGCGCGGCATGGTACCCGCCGGAAAAGGCCGCATCGACGTGGGCCGAGCTTCCGAGCGCGTTGGTGCGGCCCGGCGCACCGACTGACGATGACACCTACCTCGTCTACTCCACGCAGTTTGCGGCGCTTCGAGCCTACAATCCATCGGACAAATACGCGCTCTGCATCGGCCTGCTGGCAGACGGGATCGCAACCTGAGCACCCGCCCGGCCTGAGGCGGAACAACCGCTTCCGCCACCGACCTTTTGCGGCACGATGGTATAGTTCCATCGACGCATGCTCGGTGTCGCGATCAACTTCGGCCATCCCGCCAGGGGAGGCCGAGTCGTTCGATGATCTCAGAGTCGGCCGGTCAACCGGTCCTCGGCCGTCGGCGCCAGTCATAGCAACCATCCGACGCGGATTCGGCGACGAGGCAAACCCATCTTGCGGCTGATATAAGGCCGCATGGACCTTACCGAGGGGCATCTGCTGGGCGGGCGCGTACGCTATGCGCAGCCGCGCGCCGGCTTCCGTAGCGGGATCGAGCCGGTGTTGCTCGCCGCCGCCGTGCCGGTGCGGCCGGGCCAGCGCGTGCTGGAGGCCGGCAGCGGTGCTGGGGCGGCGCTACTGTGTCTCGCCGCGCGGGTGGCGGGGATCAGCGGCCTCGGCGTCGAGCGCGATCCGGCGCTGGTCGCGATCGCGGCGCGCAACGCGGCGGATAATTCGTGGCAGGGGCTGGCGTTCCTGACGGCCGACATCGCCGAGGCGCCGGATATCGGCCGATTCGACCATGCCTTCGCCAATCCGCCGTATCATGACGCGTTGGGCACGGCCTCGCCCGACGCGGTACGCGATGCGGCGCGGCGGGCGCCGCCCGACCTGTTCGCCACCTGGGCGGCAGCGATGGGGCGGCGGTTGCGGTCGCGCGGCACGCTGACCTGGATCGTGACAGCGGCGGTCCTGCCTGCCTGCATCGCGGCGCTGACCGAGGCCGGATGTGCACCGTCGGTGCTGCTGCCGCTTTGGCCGCGTGCCGGTCAGGACGCCAAGCTGGTGCTGCTGCGCGGGGTGAAGGGCGGACGAGGTCGATTTCGTGTCCTGCCCGGCGTGGCGTTGCACGCCGAGACTGGCGGTTTCACACCGGATGCCGAAGCGATTCTGCGTCACGGTGGCGCACTGGCGATCTGACCCGGCTCCGAGGTCATCGGGCCGACGGTTCCGATACCTCAGGTTGTTGGGCGGAAAAGTATAGCGCATTCCGCCGCCGCGCACCGCACCGCGTACCCGATGACGGCGCGCCACCGTACGGCAGAGGTGGCGGGTTGCGCAGCGCGTTGCCGCCCGACGATGCGCACGATCGGTCAGACGAGGCCGAACGCTGTCCTCAGGGGCCGTCAGGACTCAAACACGGTGGTAGTCGGGAAAAATCCCTGTGCACGCCGCGATAGGCCGCCAAAGCCGAGTCGCTTAGTCCCGGACAGCCCTACGGCGGGAGGCTCCTACGTCGACGGTCCCAGGCTAAGAACAAGGAGCTCCGCAGAATTATTGCTCCCGGGTCTCCGCGTGGCGCAGGTGCCACAAACGCTCGTGTGCGGCGACCAGGCTCTCCATGTTGCGCCGGCGCGTACCGTCCGGCGTCAGCGGCCGACGGGTCAGCATCATCTCCAGCACATGCAGGAGCTGCTCGGCCACCTCGAAGTCGCCCTGATCGCAGCCGTGGTGGAACGCGATCAGAATCTTGTCTGACAGTCGCCGGCTGTAGCGTGGAGTGGCCGGAGTCGGGCCTTCGCTCGGCGCATCGGCCTCTTGCCGGTTCACCAGGGGTTCGGTCGTGGTGCCCAATCCTCTCTCGCTCTGCCGGCTGTTTCCCCCTGCTGACCGCAGGGCGTCCTTCCCAGTTCAGGTCCCGTTTCGCAAGCCGGGATACTCGTTCGGCCGTACCCTTCTGAGAATGTGGCTCAACGCTGCCTGCATCCCGTCAGCTTACAATCGCCTGCCCGATTGTGTCACTCATCTTGGGTGAACACGCGGCGAGGTGAAGTCTCCGCACCCGATTCACCCTCGCCCGGCCGATTACACGCCCGCGTCTGAATTTCATCCAACAGTCTCACATCGCGACGATTGTAGCCATGCGCGTGTCTCGGGTCAAGCGTGAAACACCGCGGGCATAAACGCGCGGAACGACAAGGCCGCCTATCCCGCCGGCAGCGACGTGGCGATGGCCGCCATCGGGTCCGACGCCGGGCTGGCGAAGGCGTCCTCCCAGGTGCCGGTGGTCGAGGCTTTGCTGTACTCGGTGGCGCGATTCTCGAAGAAATTCGTGTGCTCGACCGCGTTCAGCATCTCGTCGAGCCACGGCAGCGGATTGCGCTCGACGTGATACAGCGCGTTCAACCCAAGCTGCACCAGGCGGCGATCGGCGATGTAGCGGATGTATTCCTTCACCCCGCGCGAGGTGAGCCCATGCACCGTTCCGGCCTCGAACGCAAGGTCGATGAACGCATCCTCGTGGTCGACGATGGTTGCGCAGGTGAGATAGATGTCGCGCTTCAGCGCCTCCGTCCAGATCTCCGGATTCTCCTGCACGAAAACGCGGAACAGCTTGATGATCGACTCGCAATGCAGCGACTCGTCGCGCACCGACCAGGTGATGATCTGGCCCATCCCCTTCATCTTCCCGAACCGCGGAAAATTCAGCAGGATCGCGAACGAGGCAAACAGCTGCAGCCCCTCGGTGAAGGCGCCGAACGCGGCCAGGGTCTTGGCGATGTCGTGTTTCGAATCGACCGAGAAGCCCTGCATGTAGTCATACTTGTCCTTCATCTCCTTGTATTTGAGGAACGCCGAGTACTCGATCTCCGGCATGCCGATGGTGTCGAGCAGGTGGCTGTAGGCGGCGATGTGGATCGTCTCGGTGTTGGAGAACGCCGACAGCATCATCAGCACTTCGGTCGGTTTGAACACCTGGCTGTAGTGCTTCATGTAGCAGTTGTTCACCTCGACATCGGCCTGGGTGAAGAAACGAAAGATCTGCGTCAGCAGATTGCGCTCGGCATCCGTCAGGTTGCGGTGCCAGTCCTTCACGTCGTCGGCGAGCGGCACTTCCTCCGGCAGCCAATGCACGCGCTGCTGGGTGAGCCAGGCCTCGTAGGCCCACGGGTAGCGGAACGGCTTGTAGACCGGGTTCTCGGTCAACAGATCGAAGCGGACCGGGAGTTCGTCGGCTGAGCTGGCGATGGCGTCCATGGGCAGGCTGCCTGGGTCGGAGGAATGGGCAGGATAGCACGCGGGTTGCGGTCGGTCGCGCCGTGGGGGACGCAAGATATGGTGGTCGCGAGGTCCACGCAACCCACATTGTGGTGGTCCAGCAATTCTCATGTGGTCGGACCGTACGGCCTGTCAACGTCATGACACGGCCTGTCAACGTCATGACACGGCCTGTCAACGTCATGACACGGCCTGTCAACGTCATGGCACGGCCTGTCAACGTCATGGCACGGCCTGTCAACGTCATGGC
>PLXO01000124.1 GCA_003151425.1 Acetobacteraceae bacterium | reverse complement strand
TAGCCTATGCAAATGTCAAAGAGCGCCCCCAAGACGGGGCCGCCGCGAACCAGACCGGTCCGCGGCGGGAGGCGCTTTCTAGTCGCCACCCACAGCAGTGTCAACGACGTGTCACACTTATTCCGCATAGCCGACGGACTTCCGACAAGCCGTTGATAAATCGTGCGAAACTCCGCCACACCCCAGCGCAACAGCCGCCGGGCAGCGCACCGCCGACCCTCGGGCCAGCCATGTGCCACTCGCATGCCGCCCGTCCGACACGCCGCCAGCACATCCGGGTTGCGCAATGCCGCGAAGGTCAGCAACGCTTACGCATGACCCTGATCGTCCGAGACAGCGCCGAGGCCGACCTGCCGGCCATCACCGCCATCTACGGCCACGCCGTGCGAACCGGCACCGCCAGCTTCGAGTACGATCCGCCGGACGTGGCGGAAATGGCCCGCCGCCGCGCCGACGTGCTCGCCAAGGGTTTCCCCTACCTGGTCGCCGAACTGGACGGCGCCGTCGCCGGCCACGCCTACGTCAACACCTACCGCGCGCGGCCGGCCTACCGGTTCTCCGTCGAGGATTCGATCTACATCGCCGCCAACCGCCGGGGCGCGGGGATCGGCGGGCAGCTTCTGCCGGCGCTGCTGCAGCGCTGCGAGGCCCTCGATCTGCGCCTCGTCATCGCAGTGATCGGCGACTCGGCCACGCTGCCGAGCATCCGGCTGCACGCAAGCTGCGGCTTCACCCATGCCGGCTCCCTCCCCAACGTCGGCTGGAAGCACGGACGCTGGCTCGATTCGGTGTTCATGGTCCGCGCCCTCGGGCCCGGTGCCGGCGCGCCACCGCGGGACGGCGCCTGACGCGGCGGATCAGGCCGTCGCCCTCGCCAGCTCGGCTTGCGCCGGGACCGCCCGCACATGGTCGAGGAAGGCGCGCAGGGCGGTGGACACGTGCGCCTCGCGCCGCTGGATGAAGACGGTCGTCACCAGCGCCTCGTCCGGCGGCAGACGATGCAGACTGACGCGGCCGGACTGCCAGACCGGTCCGACCAGCGCGCGCGGCAGCAGCGTGATCCCGAGGCCGGCCGCCACGCAGCCGAAGATGGCCTCCAGCGTGCCGAACTCCAGCAGCCGCGGCACTGCGATGCCGCGCCGTGCGAGCAGGGCTTCCAGCCGCTGGCGGTAGGAGCAGCCAGCGCGCAACACGACGATCCGCGCGATGCCGCCCCCCGTCCCCACATCGCGCGTCGCCGCCTCGATCGAGGCCAGGCCGGGCGCGGCCAGGATCGCCAGTTCCTCCTCGAACATCACCTGCTCGACCAGCGACGGGTGCGCCACGGGGCCGCACACGAAGGCACCTTCGAGCCTTCGGTCCAGCACGGCGTCGATGAGCTCCGCCGTGGTGCCGGGGCGGAGGGCGAGATCGACCTCGGGGCACGCAGCGGCGTAGCTGGCGATCAGCGGCGACAGACGCAGCGCCGCGGTGGTCTCCAGCGAGCCGATCGTCAGCGGCCCGCGCGGCAGGCCGTCGTCGCGCGCGGCGCGGGCCGCGTCGGTCAGCAGCCAGGCGAGGCGCCGTGCATAGGGCAGTAGCCGCTGCCCGGCGGCGGTGAGTGCGACGCCGCGCCTGTGGCGTTCGAACAGCGGGCAGCCGAGCTCGGTTTCCAAGGCGCGGATCCGGGCGGTGACGTTGGATTGGACGGTGTGAAGCTCCGCGGCAGCACGGTTCATGCCGCCAGTGCGGGCGACGGCTTCGAACACTTTCAGCCCGGCGGTATCCATACGAGGGCCTCCGATGACCTATCGCTTCAGACGATGGCTTTTATCACAAGCAATCGTTTGATTGCATCATCGGAGACGGCTAAGCCGCGCCGCATGTCGCGGGCCGTCACCATCCATCCGTCGCCCGTTACCGTCGCGCTTGGCGGGCTGATCGCCATCGCGGTGGGCATCGGTGTCGGCCGCTTCGTCTACACCCCCATCCTGCCGCCGATGCTGGCTGCGCTCGGCCTGAGCAAGTCCACCGCGGGGCTGATCGCATCGGCGAATTTCGCCGGCTACCTGATCGGTGCCCTGGGTGCCGCGAGGGCGACGCTGCCCGGTTCCCGCCGCGCCTGGCTGCTCGGCGCCCTGCTCGCCAGCGCGGCGACGACCGCGGCGATGGGGCTGACCGCGTCGATCGCGGCCTTCCTGGTCCTGCGCTTTTTGGGCGGGGTGGCGAGTGCCTTGGTACTGATCCTCGCCTCGGCGCTGGTGCTGGACCGCCTTGCCGAGGCGGGCCGGCCGGGCCTGATGGCGCTGCACTTCGCCGGCGTCGGCAGCGGCATTGCCGTCTCGGCCGCGCTGGTCGCGACGCAGCTTGCCGCCGGCGCAAGCTGGACGGCGATGTGGCAGGCCAGCGGGGTAGTGTCGCTGATCGGTGCGCTGGCCGTGGCGCTGCTGGTGCCGGCAGGTCGGGAGCCACCGGCCGTGCCACGCTCGGCGCAGGGTGCACCGCGCGATCCAAGGCTGCGGCGAATGACGCTGGCCTATGGGTTGTTCGGCTTTGGCTATGTTATCACCGCAACGTTCCTGGTGGCGATCGTGCGCGCCACCCCGGCGATCCGCGGACTGGAGCCAGTGATCTGGATCGTAGTCGGGTTGGCGGCGGCGCCCTCGGTCGCGTTCTGGGGCTGGCTAAGCCGGCGCATCGGCATTCAGACCGCGTTCGCGACCGCCGCGCTGGCCGAGGCCGTTGGCGTGCTGGCCAGCGTGGTTTGGCCGAGCGCGGCGGGAATCTGCCTCGCCGCACTGCTGGTGGGTGGGACGTTCATGGGACTGACCGCGCTGGGCCTCGTGCGCGGGCGGGAGCTGTCCCAGCAGGCGTTGCACGGTCACGATCCGCACCGCGTGATGGCGGCCATGACCGGCGCGTTTGGCGTCGGCCAGATCATCGGGCCGGCACTGGCCGGTGTGCTGTCGGACGCGCTCGGCGGGTTCGCGGTTCCCTCGACGGCGGCGGCCGGCGCGTTGGTGCTGGCGGCCTGGCTGGCATGGCGATGAACGCGGTCGTTGGATTGTCCGGGTGGCGCCAGGGCAGACTGCCGTCGCGGCATCATGGTTCTCAATCGGAACGCGCGGCTCGGCACCAGCAGGTCGTCAGATGGTCATCCACCATGCCCGTCGCCTGCATGAAGGCGTAACAGATCGTCGATCCGACAAATTTGAATCCGCGTTTCTTGAGCGTCTTGCTCATCCGGTCGGACACCTCGGTCTGCGCTGGAACCTCCTCGCGCCGCGTCCACTGATTGACAATCGGTGTGCCGTCCACAAATCCCCACAGGAACGCATCGAAACTGCCGACCTCCTCGATCGCCGCCAGCGCGGCCCGCGCGTTGTCGCGCACCGAAAAAACCTTGAGGCGGTTGCGCACAACCCCCGAGTCAGTCAGCAGCTTTTCCAGGGCCGCATCCCGCATCCGCGCCACACGCGCAATGTCGAAGCCGTGAAACGCGTCGCGATAAGCCGCGCGCCGTTCCAGGATCGTGCGCCACGACAGCCCCGCCTGCGCGCCCTCCAGCGTCAGCAGTTCGAACAGCGCGCGGTCGTCGTGCAGCGGCACACCCCATTCCGTGTCGTGATACGCCAGCATCGCCGGCGGCGCGGTGCCCCAGGCGCATCGCGGTTTGCCGTCGCTCGCGTCGTTCATGTCGCACCTCCCACATACGTCTCGGACGCGGGCTTGAGAGCCGGCCGGCGTCCGGCCCACACTACCGCACTCATCATCAGCACACAGACCCCAGCCAACAGACTCCACCTTGATCGCACCCCCACCTTGATCGCGCCCCCATCTTGATCGCATTCGCCGACCTGCTGGAGCGCCTGCTCTTCACCCCCTCGCGCAACGCCAAGATCGCGCTGTTGCGGCGCTACTTCCTGACCCAGCCGGATCCGGATCGCGGCATCGGCCTGGCCGCAATCACCGGCGAACTCAGTTTCACCACGGCGAAGCCCGGCCTGATCCGCGCGCTGGCGGCGGCGCGGACCGACCCGACGCTGTTCGCGCTGTCCTACGACTATGTCGGCGACCTGGCCGAGACGGTGGCGCTGATGTGGCCGACCCAGCCGACCGATGCGCCGCCGCCACGGCTGCCCGAGGTCGTCGAGGCGTTGGAGACCGCGCCCAAGGCGGCGTTGCAGGACCTGGTCGCGGGCTGGCTGGATGCCTGCGATGCCTCGGTGCGCCTGGCTTTGCTGAAGCTGATCACCGGCGGGCTGCGGGTCGGTGTGTCGGCGCGGCTGGCGAAGGTCGCGCTTGCGGAGATCGGCAAGATCGATGCAGATGCCGTCGAGGAAGTCTGGCACGGGCTGGCGCCGCCCTATCTGCCCCTGTTCGCCTGGCTGGAGGGCCGCGCGCCGCGTCCCGATCCCGCCAACGCCCCGGTGTTCCGCCCACCGATGCTGGCGCATCCGCTGGAGGGTTCCGAGGTTGCCGCGCTCGATCCCGCCGACTGGCGCGCGGAGTGGAAGTGGGACGGCATCCGCGTGCAGCTTGTCGCCACGCCGGGGGGACGGCGGCTGTATTCGCGCGGTGCCGAGGACATCTCCGCGACATTCCCGGAGATCATTGAAGCAATGAATTTCGCCGCGGTACTGGACGGTGAGCTGCTGGTGATGCGTGACGGGCCAGGGGGCATAACCGTTGCGCCGTTCGCGGACTTACAGCAGCGGCTCAATCGCAAGACGGTCAGTGCGAAGCTGATGGCCGAGTATCCAGTCGGTGTTCGCCTGTATGACATGCTGTTCGACGGCGACGAGGATGTGCGCGCGCTGCCATTCGATGTTCGCCGTGCGCGGCTGGAGGCATGGCACGCGCGCGCGGTGCCGGCCCGGACCGATCTGTCCGAGATCATTCCGTTCTCCAGCTTCGACGATCTGGCGCGGCTGCGCACCGAGGCCCGCGCCGCCGCGATCGAGGGACTGATGCTGAAGCGCGGCGACAGCGCCTATATTCCCGGCCGCGTGAAGGGCCTGTGGTGGAAATGGAAGCGCGATCCGCTGAACGTGGACGCCGTGCTGATGTACGCGCAGCGTGGTCACGGCAAGCGCAGCTCATACTACTCCGACTACACGTTCGGGCTGTGGCGCGGGCCAGAACTGGTGCCGATCGGCAAGGCGTATTTCGGCTTCACCGACCAGGAGCTGACGTTTCTCGACCGCTGGATCCGCAACCACACCATCGCCCGCTTCGGCCCGGTGCGGGAGGTGGAGAAGGCGATGGTCCTGGAGGTCGCCTTCGACGCGGCGCAGCTTTCGACCCGGCACAAGTCGGGTGTGGCGCTGCGATTCCCGCGGATCGCGCGCATCCGCACCGACAAGCCGGCGGCCGAGGCGGACCGGCTGGAGACGCTGCTCGCCCTGATCGAGCCAACTGGTTAGAGCATTCTCGGGCTGACTGGAATCGCCGGATCCACCTGTCATTGCGAGGAGCGCAGCGACGAAGCAATCTCCCGCCCTGAAGCAGGGGATTGCTTCGTCGCTGCGCTCCTCGCAATGACGGGGGTGTTTCCGGTCAGCGTGAAAATGCTCTAGCGACGCTGCTCGCCCGATCGAGCCAATTGAATAGGACCACACTGGCGTTTTCGGATTCAGGCAACGGCCTTGGCGGTCGCCACCGAGGCATCGATGCGCGCGATCATTGCCGAGTCGAGTGGACCGGCCTCGGCTGCCGCAACACACTCGGCCAGTTCCTCGCGGTTTTTCACGCCCAGCACCAGCGTGTCGACGTCGAGCGACAATGCGTAACGATGCGCGATGACGGCGGGGTTGCTGCCGAGCTCCGCACACAGGCGGCGGAAGCCGGCGGCGCGGGCATAGTCGAGCATCTCCGGATGATCGGCCGGCAGGTCGCGGTCGATCGCAGTGGTGAGCGCGCCGGCTTGCACGGCACGGATGCCCATGATGCCGACGCCGCGGGCGCGCGCGGCGGCGATGACTTCTCGAGGTTTGGCCGGTCCGTCGAAGAATTTGAGGCCGCCGGGCGAGTCGAGCAGGTTGGCGATGCATTGCACCGCCGCGGGGGCCGGGCGTTCGCCGAGCACGCGGATGATGGTGTCCGGGTGACCGATTCCGGTCAGGCCCCAGGCGCCAATCAATCCCTCGGCTACGAAACGTTCGAACAGCGGACGCACGTGCTCGACAAAGACCGCGTAGGGCGTCATGCGCGCGGCGGCGTCGCCTGGGGCGCGGGTGATGAAGGCTTCATCGGGGACGACGTTCGAGTGCAGGAAGAACAGATCGAGCTTTGACAGGTGCAGGCGTTGCAGGCTTGCCTCGATCGAGCGGCGCAGGATTGTTTCGATCTCAGCCGGTGGCGCATTGCCCAGGTTGCACTTGCTGGTGACGCGGATCCCGGCTGGCAGCTTGCCGTTCAAGGCGGCACCCACCACCTGCTCCGCCTTGCCGTCGCCGTAGCGCGGTGCCAGGTCCAGCAGCGTGATGCCCGCGTCGATGGCGGCGTGGACGGTGGCGACGCATTCCTCGAAGCTGGTCTTGCCCCACAGCATGCCGAGGCCGCCGCCCCCCAGGGTCAGGATGGATACGGCGGGCAGCGCGCCGAATGCGTGGGATTGCATGTCGGGATCTCCTGTGTCGGGCCGACCGTACACCTCTCCCGCGCTTCGCGGGAGAGGCGTAAGTGCCGCGCGTGTGCCGCGGCGGCGGTCCGGCTACACTGACTGGCATGTGCCCTATCCCTGGCGACCTGTTCGCCATCGGCCTCGATCCTGACGATGCGCATGGCTACGGCGCGATCGCGCGCGCGGCGGCGGCTTTGGCGGAACGCACCGGACGGCTGGATGAAGCCGGGGCCTGGGCCGGCCGGCAGGTGGCGGCGCGGTGCTTCATCATCGGCTTCGGCAACGAAACCCAACGCGCCACGCTGCTTCCGCGTCTCGCGCGCGGCGATGCGCTGTTGGCCGTCGCGATCTCCGAACCCGCGGTCGGTGCGCACCCGAAGCATCTGACGACGCGGGCGGAGCCCGACGGCGCGGGCATGCGCATCAGCGGACGCAAGGCCTGGGTGAGCAATGGGCCCGACGCCTCACACTTCATCGTGCTGGCGATCAGCGCGATCGACGGCGAGCGCAAGCGCTACAGCGCCTTCCTGGTGCCGCGCGAAACGCCGGGCCTGACGCTGCGCCCGATGCCCGGGCTGCACGATGGCCGCCACTGCCTGCTGGACCTCGATGCGTGCCGTGTGCCGCACGACGCACTGCTTGGGCCGCCGGATCGCGCCTACGAAACGATGGCGCTGCCGTTCCGCGATGTGGAGGACGCGGTCGGACTGTCCAAACTTGCGGGCGCGTTTCGCCACATGCTGACCCGGCTCGCGACTGGCGAACCGACGCCGGAGGCCAACTTGTCGCTTGGCGGACTGGCGGGGCTTACCGCGGTGCTGGCAGGCGGCGCCGAGGCGATCGCTGCGGCGCTCGACAGCGGGCGGCTGGCGGACGAGGGCGCCTGTCTGGTGGGGTTGCGGCTGCTCGTCGCGGATCTGCTCGACCGCGTGCGCGCACATATCGAGACGCATGGACCTGTCATCGGAGCGACGATGGACGAAATGCTCGCCGACCTTGACCTGTCATTGTCGATTGCACGCGGGCCGCGGCTCACGCGCCAGGCGCGGCTCGGCGCGGCGCTACGCGGCTAGAGCACATTCACGCTGACTGGAATCGCCGGCTCCACCGGTCATCCCACCTGTCATTGCGAGGAGCGCAGCGACGAAGCAATCTCCTGCCCGGCGGCGGCAGCTTGCTTCGTCGCTGCGCTCCTCGCAATGACAGGGGGCGACATGACAGGGGGCGTTTCCGGTCAGCGTGAAAATGCTCCAGACAGGGACGGCGCTGATCCCAATTATGCCGCGCGATGCGGGGATCGAGCGCGTCGGTCAAGTCACTCCGCCGGCGCTGCCTTCGCGTGCGCCTTCACGTCGCCGCGCGCGACGCGGAGGTATTCGTCAAGCTGGCGGCGCGCCGAGTCGAAGGCGTCGCGCACCGCGACATGGGCATCCTCATGCGCGTGATTCTCCCCTGGCTCACGCCGCACCACGATGGTGCGCCCCGGCAGCGCCAGATCGACGCGGACGTGGAACAGCCTTCCCTGGGTCTTGTGGCGATGATGCATCTCCACCACAACGTTGCACGAGGTGATCCGGTCGCAGAGCTGTTCCAGCTCGGCGATGCGAGCGCGAATGCGTTGCTCCAGCGCTTCGGACACATCCATATCACGGAAGGCGATGCGCGGTTCATGCTGCATGACTAGCTCCTCGTCGTCGTCGGATGATCAGGCATGCAACGTACCCTCGGCTGTCATGGCATGCACCGTCGGCGGCAACAAGCGGCACAGCCGCTCCAGCAGCGCAACGGATGGCATACCCGCAAGCGTGGCCATGTCCTGCACCCGCTCCTCGCCCAGCACCTGACGCAGTTCCTCGGGATGGATCGGCAGGTTTGGGCCGTGGCCGATCCAGGACGCCATGATCTGCCCCAGACCGGCCTGGTTGAAGCGATCGGCCAGGTCGTGCAGCGTGCCGCGCTCGCCGCCCAGCAGTTCCTCCAGCACATGGCCGAGCGGCGTGATGGCGTGCTCCTCGGCGTGGTGCTGCAGGTCGTCGATCACTTCGTGCAGCAGTCGCATCGTTGCTCTCCGGTTGCGACAGGCTGGCACCCGGGGACAAGAGATGGCATTGACCTGCGTCAATGCCCACATAGCCCGAGCGGGAGAACGAAGGAGGGACGCACGATGGACGATTTGATGCCGACGGGCACGGTGTGCGGCCCGGATGGCTGCGAGGCGCCAAAGGGAAGCGACGCGGGAAGCGGCGAGGGCAACGCCGCGGCGACCGTCGCGACGATGCCGGCAGCGATGCCGGCGGTCGGCACGCGCATCGACATCGTTTCCGATGCGATCTGCCCGTGGTGCTATGTCGGCAAGCGCAACCTGGAAGCCGCGCTGGCGGAACTGGCGGCCGAGGGCCTGCACTTCTCGGTCCACTGGAACCCGTTCCAGCTCAACCCCGACATGCCGAAACAGGGCGTCGAGCGCGCTGCCTATCGCGCCGCCAAGTTCGGCAGCGCCGAGCGGGTGCGGGAGATCGACGCGCGGGTGGCTGGCGCGGCGGCGGCGGCCGGGCTGGCATTCCGCCAGGACCTGATGCTGCGCACGCCGAACACCATCGATGCGCACCGGCTGATCTGGTTCGCCGGCCGCGAGGCTCCGCTTGGCGAGAACCGCCAGGACGCGGTGATGGAGGCGGTGTTCCGGGCGTATTTCATCCAGGGCCGCGACATCGGCAGCACTGAGGTGCTGGTGGACTGCGCCGCCGAGGCAGGGCTCGACCGCGCCGCCGTGGTCTCGTTCCTCGGCAGCGACGTCGCGGCGGCGGAGATGCTAGCGGCCGACCGGGCGGCACGCGAGGCCGGGGTGAACGGTGTGCCATCGTTCTTCCTGGACGGCTACAGCGTGTTCTCCGGCGCCATGCCGGCGGCGCAGATGGCAGATGCGTTCCGCCGCGGCCGACGGGTTTTGGAGCAGCGGGAGACGTAATTTCGCCGCCGCCGGGGTGCCGCGCGAAATTCACCCAAATCCGGGCCGGCGCGCGTGAAATCCATCACACCCTTTTCGCCGTGCGCATGGTTGCTATAGTCCGGTCCGATCAGGGAACGGAGCGCGACACATGACCTCGAAGCATCCCGAAACGCTGGCCTTGCATGCCGGCTGGCGTCGTGATTCCGCAACGAACGCGGTCGCCGTGCCGATCTACCAGACCACGTCCTTTCAGTTCGACAGCGCCGAGCACGCCGCCAACCTGTTCGGCCTGAAGGAACTGGGCAACATCTACACCCGCATCATGAACCCGACGACCGACGTGCTGGAAAAGCGCATCGCGGCGATGGAGGGTGGGGTGGCGGCGCTGGGCCTGGCGTCCGGCCAGTCGGCGAGCGCCTTCGCGGTGCTGAATCTGGCGCGCGCCGGCGACAACATCGTGAGTTCCACCGACCTGTATGGCGGCACCTGGAACCTGTTCGCCAACACCCTGAAGGACCAGGGCATCGAGGCACGCTTCGTCGATCCGACCGACCCCGAGGCGTTCGCGCGCGCCACCGACGACCGCACCCGCGTCTACTACGCGGAGACGCTACCCAACCCCAAGCTGATCGCCTTCCCGATCGCCGAGGTCGCCGCGATCGGACGCAAGTTCGGCATCCCGCTGGTCATGGACAACACGGCGGCGCCGATCCTGGTGCGCCCGTTCGACCACGGCGCGGCGGTGGTGATGTATTCGACGACGAAATATATCGGCGGGCACGGCACCTCGATCGGCGGCATCGTGGTGGACGGCGGTAATTTCGACTGGGAGGCGCATCCGCTGCGTCAGCCGGCGCTGAACACGCCCGATCCCAGCTATCACGGCGCGGTGTGGAGCCAGGCGGTGAAGCCGCTGGGGCCGATCGCCTACATCCTGAAGATGCGCGTCACCCTGCTGCGCGACCTGGGCGCGTGCATGAGCCCGTTCAATGCATTCCTGTTCATCCAGGGGGTCGAGACGCTGGCGCTGCGCATGCGCGAGCACAGCCGCAACGCGCGCGCGGTCGCCGACTTCCTGGCGGCGCGCAAGGAGGTCACCCGGGTGATCCATCCGGCGCACCACACCGGTGCGGCAGCGGAACGGTCGGCGAAGTATCTGCCGCATGGCCAGGGGGGGCTGGTCGGCTTCGAGATCGTCGGTGGCACCGAGGCCGGACGGCGGTTCATCAATGCGCTGCAACTGTTCTACCACGTGGCGAATATCGGCGATTCGCGCAGCCTGGCGATCCATCCGGGCAGCACGACGCACTCACAGTTGACCGAGGCGGAGCAGTTGGCGACCGGGGTGACGCCGGGGTACGTGCGGCTGTCGGTCGGGCTGGAGCATATCGACGATATTCTTGCCGATCTGTCACAGGCGCTGGCGGCGGCGGCGGGGTAGGCTGCGTACACCTCTCCCGCACTTGGCGCGAGGTCGGTGAGCGGAGCGCGACGGGTGAGGGTCGTGCTCGCGGCACGCCCCTCACCCGCGTCGCAAGGGCTCCGCGACCCCGGGTCGAGTGCCCCACCGGGTCAACCCCCGGGTCAAGCGCCCGGGGGCAAGGCCTACCGGTGGCAGGCTCTAGAGCATCACCCTGACCGGAAACGTACCCTGTCATTGCGAGGAGCGCAGCGACGAAGCAATCCCCTGCCGTGGGGGATTGCTTCGTCGCTGCGCTTCTCGCAATGACAGGTGGGGGCTATGACGACAGGTGGGATCGGCGATTCCAGTCAGCGTGAACGTGCTCTAGAAGGGCAAGCCTTGGTCCGCTTTTCGCGGCCCAAGCCCGCGACGAGCGGGCGAGGTGTACCGGTCACGCTCTAGGCCGCGAGCTCGACCGTTCCGTCGATGATCTGTTCCAGCTCCGTCACCAACGCAGGCGAAGCGCGATACAGCGGCACGTGACCACGCAGCAGAATCTGCGCACTGCGCTTGTAGGCGGCCTTGCGCACCAGCAGTCCGTCAGCACCCAACCGTGCCTCCACCGTCGCGGCCAAGATGCCCGCCGGGTTCTCGATATCGACGCAGATCTCGGCAAACTCGCCACCCGGCATCACCACACCGCGCGCCTGCTCGTGCGCGACGGAGCCCTCGATCAGAGACGCCGCGGCCAGGCAACAGCCGCCGGTCACCGCCATCGAGCCGTGCGCCGCCTGCGGGGTGAAGTAGCGCACGCTGATGTGACCCGACCCCTGCGGCGGAGCGACGATGCAGACCTTCGGCACGGTCTCGCTGTGCGCGAGCTGCTCGGCGGTCATTTTTGAGCCGTCTCGATTGGCCAGGCCCATCAACAACCCGGCCGCCACCCAGATCTCCCGCAGCACATCCTTGAAGTCCTGATCGGCGTCCAGCGCAGCGGGCGGCTCGGTCGCGGTCTTGCCGAAGTCCGCGGCGCGGGCAATCACCATCGGCACAGCGACATCGACGCAGGAGACGTCGTGCCCGGCGATCCGGTCGCGCTTCCGGCCGGTGGGCAACAGCCGGCCGGTCTTGGCGCCGGCCGGATGGTGCAGAAACAGATCGACCGCCGGGAAGGCACCGTCGACGCCGGGGATCTCGGCGACGGCGGCGGCACCGTGCACGCCCAGCCGCATGCGCGCGCCGGCGATGACGCCGGTGTTGGTGTTGCGGATCTCGATCTCGAACAGTCCGGGCGCGTGCATCGCGGCCAGACCGGTGTCGAGCGCCCATAACGGCAGCGCGGCGGACATGTTGCCGCAGTTCACGCTCCAGTCGATCGCCGCCTTGTCAGCGGCAAGCTGGGCCAGGGTGCTGACCAGCCGCGCACCGCCGGCGCCATCCGGTTCCAGATCGGCGAAGAACACCTTGTTGGAGGTCGGCGCACCACGGCCGAGCCCGGTGATTTGCCGGTTGCCGCGCCGCTCGCCGTCCAGCGGCAGGCCCATCAGATGGCGCAGCAGTTCCTCGCGCAATCCGCGGTCCGCGGGCGCATAACGCTCCCAGATGACCAGACCGGTGGAAGTGCCGCCGCGCATGTGATGCAGCGGGAACTCGATGGTGCCGCCGCGCCAGCGAGGCGCCAGCTCCGGTAGGGCGGGAAGACGCGCTAGCAACATCACGGGACCTCCAACACCTGGGCGCCACTTCCTATAGCCCAACTACCACGGGATGCCGCGACTCGTTGCATCCTGCAACATCCGGTCAGCAACGACATGTCACCCCCTAAAACTCTTCCGCAGATCGACCATGCGTACGAACATGGCGCGCCGCGGATCGAACGGCAGATCCTGAAATCCAAACCGGCCATAAAACCCGCGCACGCCGTCATCCAGCGGATGCGTGACCACGCCCATGCTGCCGACGGTTTCCGATGCAACCAGCGCCGTCCGCAACGCAAACAGCAGCAGGGACGTCGCATGTCCGTGCGCCTGAAACGCCAGATCCACCGCAAGCTGACCGAGCAGCGTCGCCGGTAGCGGATCGGGGCGATTGCGTTGCTGGGACTTGGGCAGGAACGCGCGCTCGATCTGCGCGGCGCTCAGGGTGACGTAGCCGGCGATGCGTTCGGATGCGGCCTCTGTGATGACGTTCACCCGCGACACACCGCTGACCTGATTGTCCCAGGCATGCCGGCGGAACCAGGCGTTGAGCGACTCTCTTCCGCAATCGAACAGACTTCGGTCGTCGGTCTCGGCCAGCGGGCGCGGCGGGGTAACGGGCGCGATCGGTCAGCCTTTCCATGACGGCGTGCGGCGCGCGAGTTTCGCCAGCGCGGGAATGACCTTGGCCGGGCGCCTGATCCAGGCCTCGAACGCATCCCAGTCCTTGGCCGGAATGGTGACAACCGTCCGGTTGAGCACCTCGGTTTCGGCCGATTCCAAGGCCTTGCGGCGCACGAACTCGCTGAGGCTGGTATGCGATTGCTCTGCCGCCGCTTCGAGAATCGCGCGCTCGGCGGAATTGACCCGAACGCTGAGGACCGAGGTGGCTGCCATGTGTATGACAATAGCATACAAGGCGCCGGACTTCAAGTACGCCGGACTTCAAGTACGAGTGTGCACCACATCACTCAAACGACCCGGGCCAGATCACCGGTTCCCAGATCACCGGTTCAAGGTCAGGATGACGGACGGCAATAGCACCGCCCGCAACCCACGCCCTCAATACCCAAGCTCCCAATCGATCACGTTCCGCAACGGCGCCCCGTCCACATAGGCTCGCAAATTCTCGCGGAAGATCTCGATCGCCCCATGCCGGTTCTGATCGCTGCCCCCCGAGACATGTGGCGTGATCAGCACCCGAGGATCCCGCCACAGAACCTCCGGCGGCGCACGCTCGAACTCGCCATTATAGACATCCAGCACCACGCCTCGCAGATGCCCGCGCGCCAGTGCATCGGCCACCGCCGTCTCGTCCACGATCTCGCCGCGCGCAACGTTGACGAGCACGGTCCCGGGCTGCATCGCCGCAAGCCGAGCCGCACCAATCAGCCCGGTGGTCTCCGGGGTCCATTGGCAGCAAATCACCACGAAATCGCTCTCGGCCAGGAACCGGTCCAGATCGCCGGCGCCGCCGACCTGCGCGAAGCCCGGCGGCAACGGCGCACCCAGCTCAGGATGCCGCCTGGTGCCGATCACGCGCATGCCCAGCGCGGCGGCCAGCCGGCCGACCTCACGTCCGATCCCGCCGGCGCCGACCACGCACACGGTCTTCCCCTCCAGCAACAGCGGCCGGTAGGCGCGATGGTCGAACGCGCCGGCGTCCCGATCGACCACCGCCCGGTGCAGGCCCTTGGCGAACCACAGGATGCCGGCGATCGCGTATTCCGCCATGGCCAGCGTGTTCCCCGCCCCGCGCGAGGTCGTTACCACCACGTCACTGCCCCACAGGTCACCCAGGCGCAGATTGCTGGCCCCCGCCGGCCGCTGGTGGAACCACCGCAGCCGCGGCGCCCGCGCCCGCAGATCGAGCGGAAACGGCCAGCCGCCCAGGATCACTTCTGCCCCGGCCAGCAGGCGGTCGCGGTCCGCGCGCGTCCCCGTCCCGGTTGCGCCCGGCGGCAGGTAGCGTCGAACCGCGTAGTCCGACCAGGTTTCCCGAATTTCGCCGTCGAACCAGCCGCCCGCGTCGACCAGGCGGACCGCCGGATCGACCGCCTCGATCCTGGCACGATCATCGGCGCTGACAGTCTGGATGCACAGCACGTCGACCCTTCGCATGGACGCCTCCCTGAGACCGATGAAAGCACTGGCAGCTTGCCACGAATTCGGCCGGCGCCGACTCGTGTCTTTGATCTGGATCATGGCCCGTCGGTTCACTTGTGGGCCAATCACGTGGGCCGATTCTGAAAAGGACGCCCACATGCGACTCGCGCCGGCCGCCGACCTGCCGTCCGCGCCACTGCCATGGACCAGAGTGGTCCGGCGGGACGGCACCACCGTGCCGTTCGACGCGGCGCGCATCCGTTCCGCCATCGCGCGCGCCGGCCGGGCCAGCGCCGAGTTCGCCGACCCGGTCGCCGACGCAATCACCGGCGACGTGCTCGATCGCCTCATGACGCAGTTCCCGGGTCGCGCGCCAGCCATCGAGGACATCCAGGACGAGGTCGAGCTCGCCTTGATGCGGGCCGGACATTTCCGCACCGCCCGCGCCTACATCATCTACCGCGCCCAGCACACCAGGCTGCGCCACGACCGGGGCGCCGTCGTCGATGCGGTGGCCTCGATCAACGAGTATCTGGAACGGCAGGACTGGCGCGTCCAGGCCAACGCCAATCAGGGTTTTTCCCTCGGCGGGCTGATCCTCAACAGCGCCGGCAAGCTCATTGCCAACTACTGGCTGAACAGTGTGTATCCCGTGGAAATCGGGGGCGCGCATCGCGAGGGCGACCTGCACATCCACGACCTTGACATGCTGTCCGGCTATTGCGCCGGCTGGTCGCTGCGCACCCTGCTGATGGAGGGTTTTAATGGTGTGACCGGCAAGGTCGACGCGGCGCCGCCGCAGCATTTGTCGAGCGCGATCGGGCAGATGGTGAATTTTCTCGGCACGTTGCAGAACGAGTGGGCCGGGGCGCAGGCGTTCAGCTCGTTCGATACCTACTTGGCGCCGTACGTCCGCAAGGACCGGCTGTCGTATGCCGAGGTGCGGCAGAACATCCAGGAATTCATCTTCAACCTGAATGTGCCGTCGCGCTGGGGCAGCCAGCCGCCGTTCACCAACGTGACGTTCGACTGGATTTGCCCGGACGATCTGCGCGAGCAGGTGCCGGTAATCGGCGGCCAGGAAGTGGCGTTCTGCTACGGCGACCTGCAGCCGGAGATGGACGCGATCAACCGCGCCTATATCGAGGTCATGGGTGAAGGCGACGCCAAGGGGCGCATCTTTACGTTTCCGATTCCGACCTACAACATCACCGCGGATTTCCCCTGGCACTCCGAGAACGCCGAACGGTTGTTCGCGATGACGGCGAAATTCGGCCTGCCGTATTTCCAGAATTTTATCAGTTCCGATCTCGAACCCAATATGGTGCGCTCGATGTGCTGCCGGTTGCAGCTCGATCTGCGGGAGCTGCTGAAGCGCGGCAACGGACTGTTCGGGTCCGCCGAGCAGACCGGCTCGCTCGGTGTGGTGACGATCAACTGCGCCCGGTTGGGCTATCTGTTCAAGGGCGATGCGACGGGGTTGTACGCGCGGCTCGACACGCTGCTGGACCTGGCGCGCAACAGCCTGGAGATCAAGCGCAAGGTGATCCAGCGCCACATGGATGACGGGCTGTTCCCGTTCACCAAGCGGTATCTCGGCACGCTGCGCAACCATTTCTCGACGATCGGGGTGAACGGCATCAACGAAATGATCCGGAACTTCACCGCCGATCAGGAGGACATCACCAGCTCGTATGGTCATCATTTTGCCTGCGCGCTGCTCGACCATGTGCGCGCGCGCATCGTCGCGTTCCAGGAACAGACCGGGCACCTCTATAATCTGGAGGCGACGCCGGCCGAGGGCGCGACGTACCGGTTCGCCAAGGAGGACCGCAAGCGTTTCGCCGACATCCTGCAGGCGGGGACACCAGAAAAACCGTACTATACGAACTCGTCGCAACTTCCGGTGGGTTTTACCGATGACCCATTCGCGGCGCTGGAACACCAGGAGGCACTGCAGGCCAAATACACCGGCGGCACGGTGCTGCATCTGTATCTCGGCGAACGCCTGCCGTCGGCCGGCGCCTGCCGCGATCTGGTGCGGCGCGCGCTGTCGCGGTTTCGCCTGCCCTATATCACGATCACACCGACGTTCTCGGTTTGCCCGGTGCACGGCTATCTCGCCGGCGAGCACCGCTTCTGCCCGCTGTGCGACGAGCAACGTATTGCCGAGAAGCGGCAGCGTGTCCGCGCGTGAAGCCCGCCTCGTCATGCCGGCGCAGCCTCCCCGTCATGCCGGAGAAGGCCGGCATCCACGACTTGCGTTTGTGCAGCAAGCAAAGTCGTGGATGCCGGCATTCGCCGGCATGACGGGAAACGCCTTAACGATCGCCAACATATCACAGGAGGAACAACATGCCGCCGATCGCCGAACCGCAAACCATCGAGCCAGACATCGCCCTTGCCGATGACGAACGCCAACCGTGCGAGGTGTGGACGCGCGTGATGGGCTACCACCGGCCGGTCGCCTCGTTCAACATCGGCAAGCAGGGCGAGCACGAGGATCGGCGCAGCTTCGTCGTCGCGACCGCCGCCGACAGATGAGCCGCAACGATGGCGACGCGCAACGGTCTGACGCTGGGCGGCGTGGTGCCGTTCAGCACGGTGGATTTTCCCGGCCGGCTCGCCGCGGTGTTGTTCACCCAGGGCTGCCCGCTGCGCTGCCGCTACTGCCATAACCCGCATTTGCGCCGGCGCGCAGCGTCCCCGGCACGCGACTGGGCGGCGACGGTTGCCTGGCTCCGGCGCCGGGTCGGCCTGCTCGACGCGGTCGTGTTCAGCGGCGGCGAACCGACCATCCAGCCGGGCCTGGCGGACGCCCTCGCCGAGGTGCGGGCGTTGGGCTTCGCCACCGGCCTGCACAGCGCGGGAACCCATCCGAGGCGTCTGTCGCAGGCACTGAAGCTGCTCGACTGGATCGGGCTGGACGTGAAGGCACCGTTCGATCGATACGCCGCCGTCACCGGCAGCATCGGCAGCGGCGCGCAGGCACGGCGGGCGCTGGACGCCGTGCTGGCGAGCGGCATCAGCTACGAACTCCGCACCACCGTGCACGCCGCGCTGCTGGGTGCCGCGGATCTGCTGGCGATCGCCGAGGACCTGCAGGCGCGCCGGGTGCGCAGGTGGGTATTGCAGGTGTTCCGGCCGACCGGATGCGTCGATGCGGCCCTGCTGGCACCGGCCGGGCCGGGCTGGCTCGACGCGGTCCTTCCGTCGCTGCGATCCCGGGTGCCCGACATCGTGGTGCGGTGAGCCCGATTGTGTCAGCAATTCTCGTTTTGGTCGGGCGGTAGGCCTGTCATCGTCATGGCCGGACTNNGGGCCAAAATGAGAATTGCTGCAGTTGTGTCACAGCCATTGCCAGCGCGCTGATTCCACTATACGGTACGCCGTTACAGAAATCTGGCATCGATTTCGCAATGCGAAACGACGAGGGCGTGTCCCGCGACCCCTACCTGCTCGGCTCTCTGCACAAGGGGCTCGAGGTGATCGACTGCTTCACCCGGCAGAAAAGCTGGAGCCTGGCCGAGCTCGCCGCCGCGCTCGGGCAGACCAAGCCGACGGTGTTTCGCATCCTGCACACGATCGAGGCGTTCGGGTACCTGCAGAAGGACCCCGAGACCGGCCGCTATTCGCTCGCCATGCGCTTTCATACGCTGGGCTCGGCCGCCGTCCGGCACGAGCAGCTCCGCTGGCAGGCACTGCCGCCGCTGCAGGACCTGGCGCGGGAGACCGGCGAGACGGTGCATGTCGGCATCCTGTATGACAACGAGGCGATCTGCGTGCAGGCGGTCGACGGCACGCGGCTGGTCCGCATGCACGCCTTCGTCGGCAAGCGGACGCCGGCGCACGCGTCCGCGCTGGGCAAGGTGCTGCTGGCGCATCTGCCGGACGCCGAGCTCGATGGCTTCATGGGAAGCGGCCTGGCCCGCTTCACGCCCAACACCATCACCTCGCCGGCGGCACTGCGTCAGGCGCTGCACCAGGTGCGCGCGCAGGGCTGGGCGCTGGACGATGAGGAGATGGAGATTGGCCTGCGCTGCCTCGGCGCGCCGATCACCGATCATGCCGGCCGGCCGTGCGCCTGTGTCGCCGTCTCGGCTCCGGCGGCGCGGATGGACCCGGAACGGATCGCGGCGCTGACGAAGCTGGTCAAGGCGGCGGCGGCACGGATTTCCCGGATGTTGGGCAGTCCGTCGATGCACGGCGCGGATACGCGGGCGGCATGATGGATCAGCTATTCTCACGTTGGCCGCCGATGTTACCCAACCGTCATGGCCGTCCCCGGACTTGATCCGGGGACGGCCATGACGGTTGGAAAACGACCAAAGACGGAGGACGTCCATGCACCACAGCGAACGCGCCCTGATGAGCGGGGCGGACATCATCGTGGACTTCCTGATCCGCCAGAAGGTGCCCTACCTGTTCGGCCTGTGCGGCCACGGCAATGTCGGCTTCCTGGATGCGGCGTTCAAGGCGCAGAACCGCATCCGCACCATCTCGGTGCATCACGAGCAGACCGCCGGCCACATGGCCGACGCATATTTCAAGGTCCGTAATGAACCGGTGGCGACGTTCACCTCCTGCGGGCCCGGCTCGGCCAACCTGGTGATGGCGCTGGCCGCGGCGATGATGGACAGCTCGGCGTTCTTCGCCATCACCGGCAACGTGCCGACCAGCCAGTTCAACCGCCAGCCGTTCCAGGAGACCGGGCGCTATTACCAGGGCGATTTCCCCAGCGTGATCCGCCCCTACGTCAAGCGCAGCTACCAGCCGACCCGCGTGGACATGGTGCCGCTGGCGGTGCGCCAGGGCTGGGAGCTGATGCTGTCCGGCCGCCCCGGCCCGGTGAACCTCGACGTGCCGCTCAACGTCTTTGTCGAGGAGGCGGAAGTCGCGCCGGCGCAGGCGGTGACGCGCGCCATCAACGGCGCGCCGGGCAACCCGCAGGCGCTGACCACGGCGCTGGAGATGCTGCTTGCCGCCGAGCGCCCCGTAATCATCGCCGGCCAGGGCGTGCTGCTGGCGCAAGCCGCGCCGGAGTTGCAGGCGTTCGCCGAGCGCACCGGAATCCCGGTCGTGACCAGCCCGAACGGCAAGGGGTCGATCACGGATCGCCACGCGCTGGCGTTCGGCTCGACCGGGCGCAACGGCTCCTATGCGGCGAATGAGGCGACGAAGAACGCCGACGTCATCCTGGCGCTGGGCTTCACCTTCGACGATCGCGCAACCAGCGCCTGGCTGGATGGTTACACGCTGTCGATCCCGCCCTCACGGCTGATCCAGATCGATATCGATCCGGCCGAACTGGGCCGCAACTATCCGGCGGAACTGCCCATCCTCGGCTGTGCGCGCGCCAGCCTGGCGTTCCTGAACGATATATTGCGTGACCAGATCGATACTGTGTCGACCGGCCGGGAGGACTGGCTGAACCGGCTGCGGCACGGGCGCGAGGTCTGGCAAAAGTACCAGGGCGGCCTGGCGACGTCCGACCAGATGCCGCTGCGGCCGGAACGATTGATGCGGGCGCTGTCGCGCGCGCTGCCGGACAACGCGATCATCGCCAGCGACGTCGGCGTGCACCACAACTGGATCATCCAGTTGTTCGACACGCTGCGGCCGCGCCACCTGATCCACTCGTGGGGTTTTGCGGCGATGGGGTTTGCGACCTCGGGGATCCTCGGGGCAAAACTCGCGGCGCCGGACCGGCCGTGCGTTGCCGTGGTGGGCGACGGCTCGTTCCTGATGACGCCGCACGCGCTGGCGACCGCGGTGGAATACGACATCCCCGTGGTCTGGGTGGTGTGGAACAACCAGGGCTACTGCTCGATCCGCGACATCCAGCACGGCATGTTCGCCGGACGCGAACTGGCGACCAGCTTCCAGAACGACGGCAGCCGGGCGCCCTACAGCCCGGATTTCGCGCAGCTCGCGCGGTCGTTCGGGGTAGCGTCCCATACCGTCACTCACGCGGGTGAGGTGGAGGACGTGATCGCCACCGCGATCGCCGCCAACCGGCCGTATTTGGTTGAAGTGCCCGTGGCGCGCGAGATCCGCCCGATCGGCACCGGCAGTTGGGACCTGCCGCCGCTGCCACCGCCGGAGCCGAATTTTCTCAAGGCGCTCGCCGCCGCGGGGTTGTCGCTGTAGCCGCCCGGTCATTGCGGTCGGCGCGCCTGTCATTGCGAGCGCAGCGAAGCAATCCCCCGCGAGGTGCGCACCTGGATGGGGATTGCTTCGCCTTCGGCTCGCAATGACAGGGGCGCCGACCGCAATGACAGGGGCGCCTACAAAACCAAACGATCCACGGAGGAAACCATGCACCGCAGAAGCCTTCTCGCCGGCGCCGCCGCCTTGCCGGTGGCCAGCCTGCTCCGCCCGCGCCGCAGCGCCGCGGCCGCCGCGATTTCCGACGGCGTGGTGAAGATCGGCGTGCTGGACGACATGTCCGGCGTGTTCGCCGACCAGCAGGGGATGGGCGACTACATCGCCGCGCGCATGGCGGCGGAGGATTTTGGCGGCCATGTGCTGGGTGCGCCGATCGAGGTGGTGCAGGCCGACCTGCAGAACAAGGTCGATGTCGGGCTGGCGATCGCCCGCGACTGGATCGATACGAAGCAGGTCGACGCGATCTTCGGCCTCGGCAATTCCGCGGTCGCGCTGGCGGTGCAGGATCTGTGCAAGCAGCGGCAACGCATCGACGTGCCGATCGCTGCCGGAACGACGGAGCTGACCGGCAAGCAATGTTCGCCGTACGGCATCCATTGGACGTACGACAATTATTCCGCCGCCAAGGGGCCGGCGACCACGCTGGTGAAGCAGGGCCAGAAGAAGTGGTTCTTCATCACCTCCGACTTTGCGTTCGGCCATTCGCTGGAGGACAACGCCACGGCGATCCTCAAGGGCCTGGGCGCAACGGTGGTGGGCCATATCCTGGTGCCGCTGGGCGAGACCGACTACTCCGCCGCCCTGCTGGCTGCCTCGTCGTCCGGCGCGCAGGCCGTCGGCATCGCCGCGGGCGGCGCCGACTTCATCAACATCGCGAAACAGATGGGCGAATTCGGCCTGATCAAGCGCGGCGTCGTGCCGGCGGCGCTGAACTGCTCGCTGACCAACATCCACTCGCTGGGACTGCCGGCAGCGCAGGGCATGATTTTCTCCCAGCCATACTACTGGGACCATGATGAACCGTCGCGCGCGTTCGCCGCCCGGTTCGCCAAGCAGTGGAAGAACCGGCCGCCGACCGCGTTCCAGGCCAGCACCTGGGGGGCGGTGACGCACTACCTGAAGGCGATCCAGGCCGCCGGGACCGATGCGGCGGGCCCGGTGATGGAGCAGATGCGGGCGATCCCGATCAACGACTTCATGACGAAGAACGGCAAGCTCTGCGGATCGACGGGACGGTGGTCCGCGAGATGTTCCTGCTGCGTGCCAAGCAACCGGCGCAGTCGCACAGCGAATGGGACCTGCTGGAGGTTGCCGAGGTCATTCCCGGCGAGGACGCGTTCCGCCCGCTGAATGACGGGGGCTGTCCGCTGGTGAAGGCCTGAGCAGCCGCGCGATTGGACGGCGTGAGGCTACAGGGCAATCGGGGGAAGCAATGCCCGCCCGGAGGTTCCTGTCATTGCGAGCATGCTGCTGTCATTGCGAGCATGCCGCTGTCATTGCGAGCGTAGCGACGCAATCCCCTGGCGATTGCGCAGCCTCGGGGGGATTGCCGCGTCGCTGCGCTTCCAACAAGAAAGAAGGTAGAATTTACTCCAGATATCCGGTTTAGCGACATTTTTTCATCCAAGGCGGTCGGCCGCCGCCGGCCGGTGGGAACTCGCAATGACAATGAACCGGGCAATGACAGTGAACCGGCTGATCGTCCGCCTTTCCTACGTTCACCCGATTGCCCCGCGTGAGGCTGGCCGGCCGATTGATCTGGCCGGCGGCGAGGCGCAGAATGATCGCCCGATGCAGATTTATCTTCTTCAACCTTAGGTTGTGTTCGGGGGGTTGACGCTAAGTGGACATTGCCTGTGTTGCGGGCACGTCAGCGCGTTCGCGTTGGCCTGGAGGCCTCACTGGGCCGTCTTGTTGCCGCGGACTGTCGCAAAAGAAGTGCCCATAGGTTGTTTTTAATATAGGCCGGACCGACTTTGCCGCTCGCCGGTAATAACTTGTTAATCTTCTGGCGACACGCTCAGGTATGTCGCCGGCGCAGCACGTGCCGGCCCCCTTGGAGAATTCTCAATGTCGGTGGACGCGTTTCCGATCTCGCTGGCAGACGAGCCCGCAATGTCGATGTTCTGTCAGAACAGCCTGACCGATGAACAGGTAAAATCCGCACAGGCCGCGCTGCTTGGCCTCGATCCCGAGTGGGCGCTGGATTGCTGTGAGAGCTGCGAAGCGGATTTGTTCCTGGATCTTGCTTCGGTACAGTCGGATGGGCGCGTCGTCAGCTTCATCATCCATGCACGGGATGGCGTGATCCACGTATTCAGGATGGTCGACGACGACCCCACAGGGCTCGGAAGCTTCGCCGATATGGCGCAGGCCATACGCGTCGTCATCGACGCGATCATACCGGGACCATGCTAGCCCGCAGTTCGCCGCGGCCGCCCGACGACCAGGCGGATATGCAAACATCCGGGCGGCTGGCATCAGCATGGATTATTCCGCCAGCGGGTGGGTCATGTCCGCGGGGCGGACCCAGGCGTCGAACTGCTCGGGCGTGACGGTGCCGAGCTTGAGCGCGGCCTCGCGCAGGGTGATCCCCTCGCGATGGGCGGTGAGCGAGATGCGCGCCGCGTTCTCATAGCCGATATGCGGGTTGAGCGCGGTCACCAGCATCAGCGAGTTGTTGAGGTTGGCGGCGATGCGCGCCACGTCCGGCTCGATGCCGCGCGCGCAGTGTTCGTCGAAGCTGCGGCAGGCGTCGGCGAGCAGGGCGGTGGACTCCAGCAGATTGTGCAGCATCACCGGCTTGTAGACGTTGAGCTGGAAGTTGCCCTGCGACCCGGCGAAGGCCACCGCGGCGTCGTTGCCGAACACCTGCACGCAGACCATGGTCAGCGCCTCGCACTGAGTCGGGTTGATTTTTCCGGGCATGATGGATGAGCCGGGTTCGTTCTCGGGGATGCGCAGCTCGCCGATGCCGGCGCGCGGGCCCGACGCGTACCAGCGCACGTCGTTGGCCAGCTTCATCAGCGCGCCGGCCAGCGTGCGCAGTGCGGCGGAGGCGTTGACCATCGCCTCGTGCCCGGCCAGCGCGGCGAACTTGTTCGGTGCCGAGACGAAGCGCTTCCCGGTCACCGCGGCCACCTCGGCGGCCACCGCTGCGCCGAAGCGCGGGTGGGCGTTCATGCCGGTTCCGACCACGGTGCCGCCGATCGCCAGCTCCAGCAGCGCCGGCAGCGACGCGGTGACGAAGCCGAGCGCCTGGTCGAGCTGGGCGACCCAACCGGAGATCATCTGCCCGACGGTGAGCGGCGTGGCGTCCTGCAGATGGGTGCGGCCGATCATGACGATATCGGCATAGTCGCGCGCCTTGGCGTCCAGCGTGTTGCGCAGCGCGCGCACGGCGGGAACCAGGCGGTCGGCGATCTCCTCGACGGCGGCGATGTGCATCGCGGTGGGGAAGGTGTCGTTCGACGACTGGCTGTGGTTCACGTCGTCGTTCGGATGGATCCGGTGTTTCCCCCCCTCGGGTGCGCCCTTGGGGTCCCCGAGCGTGCCGCCGGCGAGCTGGGTGGCGCGGTTCGCGATCACCTCGTTGGCGTTCATGTTGGTCTGCGTGCCGGAGCCGGTCTGGAACACGACCAGCGGGAACTCGGCGTCCAGCTTGCCGTCGATCACCTCCTGCGCGGCGGTGGCGATCAGCGCGGCCTTGTCTTGCGGGAGCTGGCCAAGCTGCTGGTTCGCGCGCGCGGCGGCCTGCTTGAGGATGCCGAGGGCGCGGATCACCGGACGGGTGAAGCGGAAGCGGTCGACGCCGATCAGGAAGTTTGTGCGCGAGCGCTCGGTCTGCGCGCCCCAGAGGCGGTCGGCGGGAACATGGACCTCGCCGAGGGCGTCTTTCTCGATGCGGGTGTCGGGCATGGCGGAAAGCTCCTGGCTGGTGTGGTCAGGAGATAGGGAGGGGACCGCGCGGCGGCATCCCCTGAAGGATGCCGCAGGGTCCACCGGGGTCGTCGCCATTTCCCCGCCATGGCCGGCCCACGGGTCAACCCCGAGGACAGGCGGAGCCTGCCACCGGGCGCTTGACCCGCGGGCCGGCCATCCACGAGTTTGATCTCTGCAAACCGCTTCTCCCGTCCTACATTGCCGCGATGAAGCAGACCCACACTGACACCGCGAAGCTGCCGCACCCCGCCAACCTTGTCGGGACATGGCGGCGCTTTGGTTCGGCTGGCCGGTCTGTGAAATCGTCAGCACCGGCGGCGAACTGCCCGGCGGCGACCGGCTCATGCGCGTGCGCGTCGTCGAGGCCAGCGAGGAACTGGATTACGGCCTTGCCGAGAGTCTGGACGCCCCCCGGGAGCGTTGATGTTCGCCATCAGGCGTGGTTTGCGTGGGAAGGTCGCCACGGTGGTCGCCGAGCCTGGGCTCGCGCCGCCGCCGGACCGCCGCCGCATCATCAGCCTGTCCATAGTGAAGAACGAGCAGGATATCATTGAGGCGTTCATCCGCCACAACGCTCGCTTCGTCGACTGCATGATCATCCTCGACAACGTATCGGTGGACGAGACCCGACGCATTGCGATGGACTGTGCTCGCGAGCTCGGCAGCGTGGTCGTCGCCGACTGCGAGGGGTTCGGCTACACGCAGGCGGAGCGGATGACGCGCTTGCTGCAAAGCTGCCAGTCCGCCTTCTTCGCGGATTACGTGGTACTGCTGGACGCCGACGAGTTCCTCGGCGCCGTGGATCGTGGGGCGTTGCTGGCGACGTTGGAGCGGATCGCCCCGGGCGGGGTCGGCCTTATGCCCTGGCAGACCTTCGTCCTCACGGCCGACGAGGCGGCCGCAGCAGCGGACGATCCGCCGCAGACTATCCGCCAGCGCCGGGTCGCAGAAACGCCGCTGTTCTCCAAGGCGGTGTTACGGTTGGATGGGACCTATCGCGCCAATCTGTCGATCATGCAGGGCAACCACGACATTATCACGACCGCTGGCGGACGGCTGCCGACCATCCCACTGGACGACCTGCCGCTGCTGCATTTCCCGGTGCGCAGCCGCCAGCAGCTCGTTGTCAAAGGTGTCGTGGGCTGGATGGCCTACCTCGCCAAGGACCCGGGCGCGCGGGAGGCGGGCGCGGGTTCCCAGTGGCGCGACGTCTTCGACCGGGCCGTGTCAGGCCGGGCCGGCTCGGCCGAGCTGGCAGAAATTTCGATGCGGTATGCCCAAATCCGGCCGGGCATCGACTGGGATGCGGACGTCGTCGCGGGCGAGCCGCCGTCCGACTACGTGCGCCGGTATTCAACGGGCGCGTTCGGCGACCCGCTCGCCCTAATCGCCCGCTCGTGGGAGCGCTCGCTATCGCCGCCACCGGCGCTGCTGCATGGTAACCGCCCGGTGACGGCAATGAACAGTTCGGGTGCAACCGCGACGTCGCTCGATGCGGCGCGGCACTGGGATGATCTCTTCGTGGACGTTGCACCGTTCCGCTTCATTGCGGAAAAGGACCGCCCCGACACCGTGCTCGACATCGGCTGCGGCAACGGAGCGTACCTCGCGCTATTCAAACGCCTTCGGGCCGTTGCGGTGCTGGGCGTGGACGGCGTTCCCGCTGCCGTCCTCGGCGACGACGAGTATCTCGTCCGGGACCTGTCCCAACCGCTGGATCTCGGCCGCGTGTTCGACCTGGTCGTTTGCACGGAGGTTGCGGAGCGACTGGACCCCCGGGACGCGGACATCCTGCTCGACAGCGTCACCCGTCACGCCGGCCGCACGATCATCTTCTCGGCCGCCGACATCTTCTCGGCCGCCGAGCCGGGCCAGCCTCGCCGTGGTCACATCAACTGCCAGCCGATCTCGCACTGGCTGGAACGCTTTGCCTCGCGCGGCTGGTACCCCGACCTGGTGGATAGCCTCGGCATCCGGGCCCTGGCGAGCATGTCCCGGTTCCGCCGCACCCTCGTCGTCCTGCGGCGCGACGGCCCGCATGGGGGGGGACGAGGCCACCGCGGCTCTGGCCGCGATCGGTGCCAGGCCCGTCACTTGGTATGGGCAGCAGACCGGAATCCGTCAGCGCCCTTTGAAACCCCCACACTATCTCAGAATGCGTGCATTCCAAGCCCGAATGTTCGTTATCGCTCTTGTGGTCCGTTGCCTCCGGGCGGTTCTCCGACGCATATCTTGTTAGCTCATCACTTGATTTGAACATTGTAACCCCGGTCAACCTCATCGAGGCTGACTTTGTCGCGGCAGCGGTCGCAGAGCTGCGTCGCGCGCGTGCTGGCATGGCCCGCCATCTGCGCCGCCTTCGGCAGCGTGCCGCGTTCTTGAGATACGCCGTGATCCAGGTCACCCGGAAGCCGTGGTCGCCGAGCTTGGGCGACATCTCCACGCCATTAACCAACAAGCCAGTGAGCGGGAGCCGCAAAATGTCGTGAAATCAGCGCCTGAGGGCGACCCGTCATCCTCCGCGAGACCGCGTTCGTCAATACCCACCCGAACTGCGTTAACACCGAATCAAAGTTTCGATGGCATGCCGCAGCCCGCCCCGAGTGAACGTGGCGATGGAAGTTCTGTATAGAGCGGAGGCCCAGTGCGGCGATGCATCCCGAAGTCCCCATCGGCGAAGTTTTGTTTGAATTTCAGCGAGTCGGCAACGCGGTGAAGGTTTCGGCTATCCATGTCGATACCAACACGGAGATTTCTCTGATCGGCCCGCCCGCTGCGGGAGAATATGGGCTGAAGATGTCCGCGCTCAGGAAACTGATGTACGTGTTGAACAAGCGCCACGACTAGCGGCCCCGCGTCGCTCAACAGCGAGGGGTAGAGCCATTAACCGGAAGAACCGGCACTTTCAGGTTCACGGCGTCGGTTCCCTGGCTTTCGCGGCCGGGGACGGCAGCGCCTGTTGCAAGGCACTTAGATACTCCCCCAGCATCGCGTCCAGCCGCTCATAAAGCAGGCGATCGAAGCTCTCCGGCTCGGCCGGCTGCAAGCCGAGGACATAGGCCGACCGGTCCTCCGGCCGCACCGCGACCGGAGGATAACCGCCGCGCAACAAAATCAGATTCATCAACAGCCGGGCCGTACGGCCAGTGCCGTCGTTGAACGGATGGATCTCCACCAGCCGTCGGTGCGCGGCGAACGCCGTCGCCGGCGCCTCGGGTGCAGCGCCAAGCCAGGCGGCAAAGTCGCCGATCAGCGCCGGCACTTTCGCCGGCGAGGGGAAGCTGCGCCGCCCGGCATCGGTCAGGACGAAGCGGCCCCGGTCGGCATAGCGACCGGCAATCTCGGGGTCCGAGCGCTGCACCACCGGGCTGCGCAGAGTGCGCACGTCCATCTCGGTGAGCGGCGTACCCTGGCGGCAGGCGCGCGCGCACGGCATCCCCTGAAGCACGCCGCGTGGTCAACCAAGCCCGTCGCCCGCTGGCAGGGACCGCATGGAAGCCGCCCCGGCAAAGCATGGCAATGCGGTCGGCCTCGTTCTTTGGTCTGTCGACCTGGTGAAGTGCGCTTCTCCCCGCCGTCAATCTATACTATCGGTAAGCGGCGGCCCGGCTGCGACACGCGCGGTCATGCATCCGTGTCCGTCAACGCGCGCCGCCACGATCACCATCTGCGGGAGGACCACACATGCCAGATCACGTCTACAAGGTTGTCGAACTCGCCGGCACCTCCGAGGAGAGCGTCACCAAGGCGATCGAGACCGCCATCGCGAAGGCCGCCGCCACACTCCGCCACCTCGAATGGTTCGAGGTCGGCCAGATCCGCGGCCACATCGAGAACGGCAAGGTGGCGCACTATCAGGTAACGCTGAAAGCAGGGTTCAGACTGGAAGACTGACGCAACCGGGCGGGAGCGGCGACAGCGCCGCACCGGCCGCTCCACCGTCATGGCCCCCACCGTCATGGCCGGCCCACGGGTCAACCCCCGGGTCAAGCGCCCTACGGGAGTCCCACAAATGCGGAACGATTTCCCAGCATCCAACCCTGTACCATGGCATCGAGCCGCTTGATGCCGCGAGCCATGGTCTTCGGGCCGGCCGGCTTGTATCCCTTGGAGGTGTATCCGGACCAGCCGCCGAGCCGTGCGGCAATCCAGGCGTACCAGGCGAGCGAGGCAGGATCGAACGGGTTCTTCAGCTTCTCCGTCCGCCCCTCCAGCGAGATGCTGATCGCCCGCAGCGCCGGCGCCTCGATCGGGTCCGCAACATCCGTCAACTCCTGGCCGGTGCTGCCGTCGCGGCCAATCACCAATTGCATCACCCGGATCGCGGCAAGCAGCGCCACGGTGACCAGCTTCAGCAGACTGCCCGGCGTGGTGATCTGCGAGGTCTCCACGTCCACACCGTCCGTCTTCATCGTGCGGAACACCTGCTCGATGATCCAGCGCAGCCGGTACCAGCCGACAACCCGCATCGCCTCCGCCGCGCTGCCCACCGCATGCGTCGTCAGCAGGCACCAATGCACGCGCTGATCGGGATCCGCCGGCGGATCCACCTCCCGCACATCCACCACACGCAGACTCAGCGTCGCCGGCAGACCGTCGTCGGCGCGGCGAGGCCGCTGCACCGTGGCCTCGCCATAGCGGACCGCCACGACGGCGGTCCGCTCGGCGCGCTGCACCTTGCCGTGCTTCGCCGGCACCCGAATCGTGTGGTGCGTCACCGCCGACCAGGCGGCACACCGCTCGAACAGTTTCTCATTGTCCTCGAGCGTGCGGTTCTGCGCGGCACGTACCAGCAGGTGCACATTGTCCGGCCTGCGGGCGAACTGGTCATAGATGTCGCCGTCGCGGTCCTCCACCATGGTGATCATCGCCGCCTCCGCCAGCACCGCGCCGGCGGTCTCCGCCCCTGCCAACCTTAGCCTGCCCTCGGGCTTGACCCGTGGGACGCGACTCCTTCTCGTCGGCTGGGCGCCGCTTGAGGGCCTCGGCCTTGGCGGTCGCTGGGAGCGGGCTTTGGCCTTCGGGGCGGTTGATTACCTCGGCGCCAACCAGTCCGAGCAGCCCACCCTGCTCGGCGTCCACCGCGATGATCGGATGCAGCAGCACACCCATGTCCTGGCCGTTGCCCACAGTGCCGAAGCCGCGCTTGCGGCCTGTGTGGGTGGCGTAATTCAGCTCCGAGGTATCCGCGATCGCCAGCACGTGCCGCCCGATCGCACGCTCGGCGGTCTGCCGGCCGGCATGGACCAGCATCTCGTGCATGCTGACCGACTCGCTGTCGAGGAAGCGGTGGAACCGGCGGCCCTGGCTGCGGTCCTCGGCCAACGCGTGCAGGCACATGATTCGCCGCTTCTGCATCGCAGCCAGCAGGCTGTCGCCGATCGATGCCAGGCGGCGGTCGCCGAAGCGGCCAAGTTGCGGCTGATCCATGCGAATCAGTTCCTTCCGGTGGGTGGTCCGGAGCGAATCGCACTCCCGCAGGCTTGGGAAGGGGGCTGGCGGCGCACCGACGCCGCGCGCAACAAACGCCAAGCCGGGCCGATTGCTGATCCAGACTCGACCCCCCTCAAAGCCGCAGGCCAGGACTCGGGGAATTCGATTCGCACTTGTGGGACTGCCGTAGGCGCTTGACCCGGGGGCAAGGCCTACCGAGGACAGGCGGAGCCGGCCACCGGGCTTGACCCGGTGGGCCGGCCATCCACGTCTTGCTCGGCCCCGAAGAATGCGCGCAACTTGACCGACCCCACCGAAGCCCGCGTCACGCTATCCCGCGGCGTGCGGACCGACCGCGCGGAGCTGATCCGCGCCAACCAGGACAGCCGCGCGCATCACCTGCCGTGGGTCGAGCCGTTCACCGACGACCCCGGCTTCGACGCCTGGTTCGCCCGCACCCTGACCGGCTCAAACGTCGGCCTGGTTGCACGCGAGACCGCCACCGCGCGCATTGTCGGCATCGTCAACATCTCCGACATCGTGCTCGGCGCATTCCACAGCGCCTATCTCGGCTATTACGGCATGGTCTGGTGCGCCGGGCGCAGCCTGATGACCGAGGCGGTGGGCCTCGCCGTGCGCCACGCCTTCGACACGCTCGGCCTGCACCGCGTCGAAGCCAACATCCAGCCCGGCAATGCGCGCTCCATCGCCCTGGTCCGCCGCCTTGGCTTCACGCTGGAAGGTTTCTCCCCGCGCTACCTGCGCATCGGCGGCGAATGGCGCGACCACGAACGCTGGGCGCGGCTTGCCGACTAGCGCGGTTCGGTGAATGCTCGCCCGACGCAAGGGGCCACGCCGGCCCGGCATCAGGGGGGAACCATCATGAACCGCACCGAGTTCGAGGCGGCACTGCAACAAGACGGCTACGAGGTCGTCGCCCGCACGATGGAGCCGAACACCACCAATCCCGAGCACGCGCACGACTTCGACGCCCGCGTGATGGTCGTCGCCGGCGAAATGACCCTCGATCGCGATGGCGCCCGCCACGCGTACCGCCCCGGCGAGACGTTCGAGATCACCCACGGCCACCGCCACGCCGAGATCGCCGGCCCCGACGGTGCGAGCTACGTCGCCGGCCGCCGTATGCCAGGCTGACGCGCCCGATCGAGAGGACCGCAAGATGGCAGACCCCGGCCGCGCCCTGCCGCAGCCCACACCCGAGACGCAACATTTTTGGGATGGAACGAAAGCCGGCGAGCTGCGCCTGCAGCGCTGCGATTCCTGCGGCAAGGTCTATTTCCCGCCGCGCCCGTTCTGCGCCGTCTGCGCCTCGCGCCAGGTCAGCGTCTTCACGGCCTCCGGCAAGGCGATCCTGTGGAGCTACGTCATCCACCACCGCAAGGTGGCCGGTTTCACCCCGCCCTATGCCATCGCCGTGGTGCAGCTCGCCGAGGGCCCACGCATGATGACCAACATCGTCGAGTGCCCGCAAACGCCGGAAGCCCTGCAGCTCGACATGAAGCTCGAGGTCATGTTCGAGAAACAGAACGACGACATCACCCTGCCCTTGTTCCGGCCGGCCCTTGTCCCGTTGGCCTCTGTCGCTTTGACGTAAGGACTGACCCGATGCGACAGAAGGCAGTGACGGTCGTCGGCGCGGCGGAGACGACGGAGCTCGGCGTCATCCCCACCCTCTCGCAGATCCAGTTGCACGCCGACGCGGCGCTGAACGCGATGGCCGAGTGCGGATTGAAACCAAAGGACATCGACGGCATCGCCACCGCAGGCGAAACCCCGGTGCAGCTTGCGCATTATCTGGGGATCACGCCGACCTGGGTGGACGGCACCTCGGTCGGCGGCTGTTCGTTCATGATCCATGTGCGCCACGCCGCCGCGGCCATCGAGACCGGGCTCGCGAAGACCATCCTGATAACGCACGGCGAGAGCGGCAAATCGCGCGTCGGGAACCCGCCGCGCAGCGTCCCGCCGTCGTCATTGCAGGGCCAGTTCGAGCAGCCCTACGGCCCGATGGGCCCGCCCAGCCTCTTCACTGTTCCTGTGCTGCGCTACATGAAACGCTACGGCGTGACCGTCGAGCAAATCGCCAAGGTCTGCGTCGTGCAGCGCGAATGGGCCGGCAAGAACCCGCGCGCAACGTTCCGCACCCCGATCACGGTCGAGGACGTGCTGAGCTCCCGCATGATTGCCTATCCGTTCCGGCTGCTGATGTGCTGCCTGGTCACCGACGGCGGTGGCGCGCTGATCCTGACCTCGGCCGATCGCGCGCGGGACTTCCCGACCAGACCCGTCTACATCCTGGGCACCGGCGAAAGCGTCGAAACCCCGATGGTCAGCCAGATGGAGGATTTTACCAGTTCGCGCGCCTTCCGCGTCGCCGGCCCGACCGCGTTCCAGCAGGCCGGCATCAACCGCCGCGACGTGGATCACCTGATGATCTACGACGCATTCGCGCATCTGCCCTTGTATGGACTGGAAGATCTGGGTTTCGTCCCGCGCGGCGAGGCAGCGCGCTTCATCGGCGAGGGCAACACCGCGCCTGGCGGCAAGCTGCCGCTAAACACCAACGGCGGCGGGCTGTCCTACATGCACTCCGGCATGTACGGGATGTACGCGCTGCAGGAGAGCGTGCGGCAGATGCGCGGGATCGCCCCGGCGCAAATCCCCGACGCGAAGATCTCGGTCTGCCACGGTGTCGGCGGCATGTTCGCTGCATCCGGAACGATCGTGTTCTCCAACGAGGTACCGTAGATTTGAGTCTGGCGCACTGTTTAGGACTTCTTCTCCCCCTCCCCTTGAGGGCTTGGGCCGCGAAGCGGACCAAGGTTGGGGGGAGGGGTTAATGCGCGAGAAGCGTCGGGACGACCTGTGCCCCCGCCCCTCCCCCCAGCCCCCTCCCTCAAGGGGAGGGGGAGAGTCCTGTCGTCTTCTCCGACCACGCCAATCCAACGAAAAGCGCAACCACATGCCAGACCACCTGTTCACCGGCCTGAAAGTCATCGACTGCGCAAGCTGGATCGCCGGCCCCGCCGCCGCAACGATCCTGTCCGACTTCGGCGCCGACGTGATCAAAATCGAGCCACCCGGCGCCGGCGATCCCTGGCGCGCCCGCGGCGCCAACCCCGAGTCCAAGGCCGACCACTACTGGCAGCACACCGGACGCAACAAGCGCAGCCTGGCGCTCGACCTGAAGCACGATGACGGTCGCGCGATACTCTACCGCCTCGTCGCGACCACCGACGTCTTCATCACCAACTTCCCGCTGCCGGTGCGCGACCGGCTGCGCCTCGCGCCTTCCGACCTGCTGCCGCTCAATCCGCGGCTGATCTATGCCTCCCTCACCGCCTACGGCGAAACCGGCGCGGAGGCGGCGAAGACCGGCTTCGACTCCACCGCCTACTGGGCACGAACCGGACTGATGGACGTGGTGCGCGCGGACCCGGACACGGTGCCCGCTCGTTCCGCACCCGGCATGGGCGACCACCCCACCGCCACCAGCCTCTACGCCGCGATCGTCACCGCGCTGTATCGGCGCGAGAAGACCGGACACGGCGGCCAGGTCAGCGCCTCGCTGCTCGCGAACGGCCTGTGGGCCAATGCCTGTTTCGTGCAGACGCGTCTGAACGGCGAGCACGTCCCGCACCGCCCGCCGCGCGAGCACGCACCGAACCCGCTGGCCAATCACTACCGCGCCCGCGACGGCCGTTGGTTCATCATGGCGCTGTTCAACGAGCAGCGGCAATTGCGCCCGTTCCTCGAAACAATCGGCCGCGAGCATTGGGCCGGCGATGCGCGCTTCGCCACCGTCGCCACGCGCCGCCAGCACGCCGCCGAGATCGTTGCCATGCTGGACGCAACGTTTGCGGAACGCGACGTGGCCGACTGGCGCCGATTGCTGGACGCCGCCGGCGTAACGTTCGGCGTAGTCGGCACACTGGATGACGTTCCGGATGACGAACAGATGCGCGCGATCGACGCACTGGTGCCGTTCGCCGACCGCGACGGCCTCACCGTCTCAAGCCCGTTCCAGCTCGCCGGCGAGGCCAAGGTCGCCCCCCGCCGCGCACCGACGGTCGGCCAGCACAGCGACGAACTGCTGCGCGAAGCGGGCTATTCAGCGGACGAGATCGGCCGCCTGCGCGACAAGGGAGCTGTTGCCTAACCGCGGCTCAGAACGCATTCGCATCATCCGCGAATTGACCTGACAGCTCCTTGATGCATCCCCGCCGCGCTCGTGCAAGCCGACGTTTAACCCACCGCTTCGTCGATGCCTTGTGGCATTCGATGCGCAAGCCGCGAAGCCTGGTAAACCACGTCGCTTCCGCTCTGGTGCTCGGCCTACTCATGGCAGCAGTTCATCCTCGGCCGGGGCATCTATCCGCACGCCAGCGAATAGATATCCTTCACCCCCGCCGGCAGTGGCATCGCCTGCCACGTCGCGCCGCCATCCTGCGTGCCGTAGATCTCGCCCTCGTAACGCGCGCCCAGATACACCTGTGCCGGATCGTCCGAATGCAACGCCCCTGACATGATCGTGCCGTGCACCTGCACCTTGTCGAATCGTTGCCATGTCTTGCCCAAGTCCTGGCTGCGATACAGCCCGCCACCCTTGCTCGACGCCGCCACACTCAGCGCCGCGTACAGCGTCTTCGGATCCTGCGGCGACACCTTCACATCCCGCCCATAGGTCGTCGGCGAGAATCGCCCGACCTGCATATCCTCCCAGCTCTGCCCTTCATCCTTGGTGCGGAACAGCCCCATCCGCACGGCCAGGATCACCGCATCCGGATCGGCGGAGGTGGTGCAGATCGCGTGCCCATCCAGCATCCCCTCGTTCTCCGTATCGCTGACGATCCGGCTTTTCAAATGCGGAGTCTGCGCCAGGCGGATCAGGTCCTCGCTGCAATCCTTCCAGCTCTCGCCGCCGTCCGTGCTGTGCATCACGCCGTTCACCTCGAGCGCGGCATACAGCTCGTTGGCATGGCGCGGATGCGCGGCGAAGCGCATCACCCGGCAGGCGAACGGCATCTTCGCGCGGTCCGGCATCCCCGGATCGGGCATGCGCTTCCAGCTCTCCCCGCCATCCTCGCTGCGATACACCGAAACCGGCGAGCCGCCCGCGTACAGCAACTTTGGATCGGTCGGATCGACCATGATCGACCAGATCTGCATCCCTTTGTCGGGAAAGTTCGTGCGGTGCCAGTGCGCGCCGCGATCGGTGCTGCGCCACACGCCATCAGTCGTGCCCGCGAGCACCTGACCGGCATCGCGCGGATGCACCATTACGGTGTGCGCCTCGACATCCTTCACCGAGTGCTCCCACTCGCCGCCCGCAGCGTCGCGACGGAACACGCCGACCAGACCTTCCTGGCCCTGCCGCCCGAAATAGCCCGCCACGCCGGCGTAGACATGCGATTGCGCCATCGGAGTTTCTCCCGCTGCTGTCGTGTTACCTGGACTTGTCGCTAGGACGTGTCACAAGCCTAGGCCAAATTCCGCGACCCGGGAATATCCGCGCCGGCCCCGCCTTCCCATCCACCCCGCTTCGGCCGACACTGAAGCCAACCGCCGCCAGGGGAGGAAGGAGAAACCCATGCCGAACGTCACCCCCGACCGCCTGACCGAGATCGCCCGCGCCCTGCTGATCGCTGCCGGCACACCCGACACCGAGGCCGATACGATCTCGCGCCTGTCGATTGGCGCCAATCTCGCCGGCCACGATTCGCATGGCATCATCCTGATCCCCACCTACATCGACCGTGTGAAGGTCGGCCACATCGTGCCTGCCGCGCCCTGGACCATCGTCGAGGAAACCCCGACCACCACTGTCGTCGACGGCAACTGGGGTTTCGGCTACGTCGTCACCGAGAAGGCGATGAAGCTGACGATCGACAAGGCGGACAAGCAGAACGTTGCAGCTTGCACGGTGTTCCGCCAGGGCCATATCGGCCGCCTCGCCGCCTACCCGCTGATGGCGATCGAGCGCGGCATGATCGCAATGATCACCGCCGATTCCGGCCGCAGCCCGAAGCACGTCGCCCCGTTCGGCGGCGCCAAGGCGCGGCTCGGCACCAATCCGATCTGTTTCGCCGTGCCGTCCAACCTCGACGGCCCGCTGTTCTTCGACATGGCCACCTCGGCCGCCGCCGCCGGCAAGATCGGCGTGTCCCTGGCGCGCGGCGAGCAGGTGCCGCCGGGCTGGCTGATCGACGCCGAAGGCAAGCCCACCACCGATCCGCGCAAGCTGCGCCAGGGCGGCGCGCTGCTGCCGCTGGGCGGCGCCGAGGGCTACAAGGGCTACGGTCTGGCAACGATCGTCGAGATTTTTTCTGGTCTGCTCACCGGTTTAGGTTTCGGTATAGATCCAAAAGGCCGCCACAACGACGGCTGCTTCATCGCCGTGTTCAAGGTCAGCGCCTTCCGCAACCTCGACACCTTCAAGCAGGAGGTGACCGACTTCGCCCACTACCTGAAGGACACGCCGCCGGCCGACGGCTTCAAAGAGGTCTACTACCCCGGCGAGATCGAGTTCCGGAAAGAGCAGGACCGTCGCAAGAACGGCATCGCGATCGAGGATGCCACCTGGGGTGTGCTGAAGAAGCTGGCGGCCGAGTATGGCATCGCCGGCAAGCTCGGCCTCGCGGACTGACTGATGGCCGCGCCACTCAAAGGGCAATCCCTTCGCCGGCTGGAAGACGCGCGCTTCCTGACCGGGCGCGGCCAGTTCATCGAGGATATCGACGAACCAGGCCAGGTCTGGATGCACGTGGTGCGATCGCCGCACGCACACGCAACGATCGCACGCATCGATGCCGAGGCGGCTCGAACCACGCCAGGCGTGCTGGGCGTGTTCACCGCCGCCGATCTGGCCGATCTCGGTCCGTTGCCCTGCAATGTGCCGGTGGCCAGCCTGCAGCCGATGATCGTGCCACCGCGCCGCGCGCTCGCGACCGACCGCGCGCGACATGTCGGCGATCCGGTGGCGTTCATCGTGGCGGAAACCCGCGACGCGGCGCGCAATGCCGCGGAAGCCGTCGTCGTCGACTACGACGAACTGCCCGCAATCGTCGACGCCCCAGCCGCGCTGCGCGACGGCGCGCCGCAAATCTGGGATCAGGCGCCGGGCAACCAGACGTATCGCTTCCAGAAGGGTGACGCCGTCGCGGTGCAGGCGGCGATCGCCGGCGCGGCGCATGTGGTCGAGCTGGAGCTGATCAACAATCGCATCGTTATCTCGGCCATGGAACCACGCGGCGCGATCGGCGCATACGACGACGCGCACGGTTTCCACCTGCAATACTCCGGCGCCGGCGTGCACGCGCTGCAATCGCAACTGGCCGACACCGTGTTCCGCGTGCCGGCGGCGCGCATGCGCGTCTCCTGCCCCGACGTCGGCGGCGGGTTCGGCGTGAAAAACGCGTTGTATCCGGAATGGGTGATGCTGCTCTGGGCCGCTCGCCACCTGGGCCGCACCGTGAAGTGGCTCAGCGAACGCACGGAGGACTTCGTCACCACCGCGCAGGGCCGCGCCAATGCCACGCGCGCGCGCCTGGCGTTGGACGCGGAGGGCAATTTCCTCGCGCTCGACGTCGTCACGGTTGCCGATCTCGGTGCCTATCTGTCCACCGGCGGCCCGGGCAGCTCGACCAACGCGCCGGCCAATGCGATGGGCAGCGGCTACGTCATTCCGGCGATCTTCATGGACGTGCGCGGCGCCTTCACCAACACCGTGCCGATCGACGCCTACCGCGGCGCCGGCAAGCCCGAAGTCAACTACATGATCGAGCGGCTGATCGACGCCGCCGCCCGGCGTTGCGGCTTCGATCCGATCGCGCTGCGCCGGCGCAATCTTGTCGCGCAATTCCCCTACCGCAAGGCACTGGGCACGGTGATCGATTGCGGCCGCTTCGGCGCCAACCTGGACGACGCCACACGCGCCGCCGACCACGCGGGGTTCGCCGCACGGCGCGACGCCTCCCGCGCGCGCGGCCTGCTGCGCGGCATCGGCGTGACCTGCTTCATGGAGACCGCGCGCGGCGCACCGAACGAGGGCGCGGAAATCCGTTTCGATGCCGACGGCAAGGTGGCGCTGCTGGTCGGTACGCAATCGAATGGCATGGGCCACGAAACGACCTATCCGCAGATCGCCGCCGACCTGCTCGGCCTGCCGATCGAGACGTTCCGCTACGTGCAGGCCGACACCGCTTCGGTGCGCGATGGCAACGGGCACGGCGGCGCGCGCTCGATGCACATGGGCGGCGCCGCACTGTGCAAGGCAGCGGATACGATGCTCGCCAAGGGCACGAAAATCGCCGCACGGCTGCTGCAGGCCTCGCCGGCGCAGGTGGCGTTCGCCGACGGACGCTTCAGCCTGCGCGACGACCCCTCCCGCGGCATCGACCTGCTCAGCGTGGCCCGCGCCGCGCGCGATCCCGCCAATGTACCGGACGGCGAAACCCCAGGCCTGGACACCTATGTCTGGAACCTGCTCGACCTGATCACCTACCCCAACGGCTGCCACATCGCCGAGGTCGAGGTCGATCCCGACACCGGTGCCCTCACGCTGGAACGCTACACCGCGGTGGACGATTTCGGTACGTTGCTGAACCCGATGCTCACCCTGGGGCAGATCCAGGGCGGCGTCGTGCAGGGCATCGGCCAGGCAATGCTGGAGCACACGATCTACGACCCGGAGTCCGGCCAGATGCTGAGCGGCTCGTTCATGGACTACACATTGCCGCGCGCCGACGACCTGCCGTCGCTCGACATCACGTTCAACGGCGTGCCGACCACGGCCAATCCGCTCGGCGTGAAAGGCTCCGGCCAGGCCGGTGCCATCGCCGCGCCGCAAGCGGTCATCTGCGCGATCCTGGATGCGCTGGCGCCGCGTGGTGTCACGCATATCGACATGCCTGCGACACCGGAACGAATCTGGCGCGCGCTGCAGGAACACTGAGGCGTGGACGTCGCCCTCTCAATCGTGCCCGGGCATGACATGATGCGACCGGAACGTTGTGCCCTGGCACACACGGAGCCATGATGACCACACGGGCAATGATCACCGGCGCGGGCAGCGGGCTCGGTCGCGCGACCGCACTCGCCCTGGCCGAGCGCGGCTGCACGCTGGCGCTGATCGATATCGATGCCACTGCAACGAATACAGTCGCGGCCGAGTGCGGCGCCCCGACCACGGTGATCATCCAGGACCTGACCGCCGAGGCCGGCCCCGAAACAGCGGTGGAGCGCGCGATCGCGGCGCTCGGCGGCCTCGACCTTGTGGTGAACAACGCCGGCTACGGTGCGGGCGAGGATTTCTTCGCGATGCGCGGCGCGACCTGGGACCGCACGCTCGATCTCAACCTGAAGGCGGTGGCGCTGATCTGTGCCGCCGCGGGCCGGCACATGCGCGCGCAACGCAGCGGGCGGATCGTCAACGTGACCTCGCCCGCCTCGCGCATGGCGCTGCCGAACTATCTCGCCTATGCCGCCAGCAAGGCGGGCGTGGACGCGGTGACCCGTGCCGCCGCGGTCGCGCTGGCGCCTTACGGCGTGACGGTGAACGCGGTCGCGCCCGGGATGATGGACACGCCGATGCAGCGCATCACCGAGCAGCAGCTCGCCGCGCTGGAAGGCCGCAACGATTTCGAGGTGTTCCTGGCCGAGCGCACGCGCCGCATCCCGCTGGGCCGGCGCACCGATTGCGAAACGGTCGCCAGGACGGTAGTCTGGCTGGCGCTCGACGCGCCGGACTACATCACCGCGGAACGGCTGAACGCCAGCGGGGGGTTGGATAAGGATTGATACAGCGGCATACTATGCATTCGGGGATACACCTGTCCTTGCTCTGGTCCGACCCGCAACCGTAATTCTCGTGCGAAATTCGTTTATCAGGCCGTTCGTAGCCTCGAACACCATCGACGGCAGCCGTCGTCTTTCGCCGCCGATCTGTTGGGTGCGGGTTACTCCCAGCGCCGATTGAACTGATTCTTGGCGAACTCGAGGAGCAGGTGGGGGAGATCACACCTGCCGCGCTGGAAGAACCCACCGCGGCACCGCTAGAGACTGGGACACAGCGTCGCAAACCGGTGCGACAGCCGCTGCCGGCGACGCTACAACGCGACGTGGTGGAGCATGCCGCCCTCTGTGCCTGCCGACGTCGGGGGTTGGTCAGGTCGGGGGTTAGTCAGGTCGAGGCAGTTACCCGCCCGGGCGCATCCGGCTCAGCCCCCGGAACACAGCGCACCGCTACGCATGATCATGATCCTGGCGACCTCGGCGGCAGCTTCAAACCTTGTCATGCCGAAGTGCTGCATGAGACTGCCAGTCAGGTAATGCGCCTTGCGCAAGGCGGCGTCGGCATCCCGGCCCGACAGCAGGGCATTGTAATAGATGCTGTCGAATGCCTGGGTATCGGACGTGGGGCGGGCAGGCATAACCCCGACGGGGAGAAGCAAGCCGGCCGCGAACGCCATCAGCACTGCTGCGCGCGGCAGCCACCGCGCCCACCCGACATAGGTCATAGCAAGACGGAAATTGATCGTCCGCACCTGACTCTCCGCGCCGACATGTCCCGCTTGGGGGATCAAAGCCCTCGCCTCGATCGCCATGTTAGCTTCTGTCACTTGGGTGGGGCAATGACCAAGCGACATGACCGGGGCATCACGCTGGCAAGTCTAACGCTGGCGCAACGATGTTGCCCCGTCGTCGCGGCTGGGCTTGATCCGGCCATCCGCCGCGGCACTTGCCGTGCCGACAGAGCGCGGCATGCTTCGACCGAACGGGTGAGGATGCCCGGATGATCCCCGGGTCAAGAGTCCGAGTGCGGGCATGACGGAAAGGGGCGTGCGGCCGCTTGCCCGCGGCACGACGCGAGGCTAGGTGTTGGACCGTGACAGATTGAATGGCCCCCTGTGCGTCGAGCCCCGGAGCGAAACCCGACCGCCGCTTTCTCAGGGCTGCAACCCACGATCGGGTTCGCCGCGTCGTTGCTTGCCGTCTGGTGCCAGCTCCTTCTGCTTGCCACGATCTCGCTGGCGCCATTGGCCGTTGCCGCCGATCCACTCGGCAATGTTCCGATCTGCCACGTCGAGGACGCAGGACAGCCGGCGCAGCAGGCACCGGCCCAGCCCGCGCACAACTGCGCCCTGTGTGCGATCTGCATGGCGCACGCAGCGCCGGTGGCCATCCTGCCGCCGACGCCGGCACTGCCGGAACGACAATTCGTTGCCACCGCGCAGCGTGGCGCGGCGCAACCGCGCGCGCCGCCGGTCCACCCGGTGGCTGCCGCCCAGCCGCGCGGACCGCCTTCACTGATCTGAGTCGGGTCTTCTGACGTTGATGCCGACGGCATTTGGGTGCCGACGGCGCCGGCGTCGCCAGCTCAATCTCAGTGGAGTCTCCCAGTCATGTACCGCCCAATCCTGCTTGCCACGCTCGGCGGCGCCAGCCTGCTGGCCAGCCAACCCGCCTTCGCGCACGGTTTCGCCGGTCCGCACATGTTCGTCAGCACGCTGATCCTTGACGATCCCAATGTCGCCGACGAAGCCAGCCTGCCAACCCTTTCCTACCAGCCGCAGCCGAGCGATGGTGGCATGGTGTCGAACCTCTACGCGGCCGGTTTCGAATTCGACAAGCGCATTACTGAGAATTTCGGCTTTGCCATCAACGGCGGATACCAGTGGCTCACCCAGCCGGGCAACAAGACCGCCAATGGCTGGGAGAATCTCTCTGGCACGCTCAAATACAAGCCGTATGTCAACGCCGAGCACGAGTTCATGATGTCGGTCGGCGTGGTCCGCAACTTCGCGCGCACCGGTGCGACCGGCGAGAATGGCGCCACGCTGGGCAACGACGACAGCAGTTCCACCGCGCCCACCTATTATTTCGGCAAGGGATTCGGCGACCTGCCGATCGGCTGGGCGCGCGCCTTCGCCATCACCGGCGAGCTCAGTTACCAGATCGCCGACAAGAACCTGAAGGTCATCGACGCCGCGGGTGACCTTAACAACGGCACCTCGAACCGGTGGACCGGCGGGCTGTCGCTGCAATACAGCATGCGCTACCTCGCAGGGCAGGTGAAGGATTACGGCCTGCCCGAGTTCGTCAACCAGCTCACGCCACTGGTCGAGTTCCAGTGGTCGTCTCCGACCGGCCGGCCGAGCCAGGGCAGCACGACCTACCTGATCGCGCCGGGCATCAACTACACCGCGACGACCTATGCGGTCACCGTGGAGGCACTGATTCCCGGCAACAAGGCGACCGGCTCGCATCTCGGTGTGATCGCACAGTTCCACCTGTACTTCGACGATCTGTTCCCGAACAGTCTTGGCAAGCCGATCTCGGAGTGGAGGCTCTGATGCGGCACGTTGCTCTGCTCGGGGGTCTGCCCGGGAATCTGATCGCGCCGGCGGTGCTGGCGACGGCGCTGCTGGCGCCGGTGCCGAGCGCGTACGCCCATGCGTTTCTGGAGCGCGCCAGTCCGCCGGTGGGCAGCGAGATCGCCGCCTCGCCGCCCGAGGTTTCGATCATCTTCACCGAAGGTGTGGAGCCGTTGTTCAGCAAGATCGAAGTGGACGGCGCGGACGGCGCGGCGATCGCCACCGGCAAGCAACACGTCGCGCCCGACAACAACCGGCGGCTGATCATCGAGCTGCCGAAGCTGCCCCCCGGCACCTACACGGTGATCTGGCATGTCACCTCGGTCGATACCCACAAGACCGAGGGAAACTACAGGTTCACCGTCACCCATTGATCTGTTCAGTCTGGAGAGAGAACGATGCGTAGATTGCTTGCCGTGGCCATGATCGCCATGCCACTTGCCGGTTTCGCACAACAGTCGGGAGCGCAACAGTCGGGGGCGCAACAGTCGGAGATCCAGATCGATCACGTCTGGTCGCGCGCCGCGATGGCCGGACATGAGGGCGTAGTCTACCTGACCATCACCGAAACCGGCCCACCGGACACGCTGACCGGCGTCACGACGCCGGTCGCCGCCATGGCCGGTCTGCATGAAACCGTGAACGACAACGGCGTAATGAAGATGCGGCCGGTGACTACTCTGCCGATCGAACCCGGCAAGCCGGTGACGCTGGTTCCGGGCGGCCGCCACATCATGCTGATGGGCCTGAAGCAGGCACTGAAGGAAGGCGACAGCTTCCCGGTTACGCTCAGCTTCGCCAAGGCGGGGCAGGTGACGGCCACGGCGACGGTGGCCAAGGCGGGTGCCGCCGCCATGCCGGGGATGGATCACGGCGCCATGGGCGGCATGCCGATGCAGGGTGGCGGAAAGTCGCCGTGACCGGAATGATCCGACAGGTGCTTCAGTAGATCGCACATGAGCAGCGTGGAGATCATCGTGGCATCGCTGCGCGGCGCGCATGTCGCCGCGCTGGTGTCGCTGTTCGGCACGCTGGTGTTCCTTACGCTAGTGGCACGCGCCGCCATGGCGGAGGCGCCCGTTGACGCCCCGCGCCTGCACTGGCGCCTGCTGCGCCTCGCGCGGGTCAGCACGGCCTTCGCCCTGGTCATCGGCACGGCCTGGCTGGTGGTCGAGACCGTGGTCATCGCCGGCACCGACGACATTGCAACGACGCTGCGGGCCCTGCCCGTGGTCGCGTGGCAGACCCAGTTCGGGCAATGGCTGCTGCTGCGCGGCCTCCTGCTGCTGGTGGTTCTGGGGCTGCTCAGGCCGCGGCGCGCGGGGCTCGCCGTCGCCCCCATGCTGGGCGCCCCCATGCTGCGCGCGCCCATGCCGGGCGCCCCAATGCTCGGCGCCGTCTTGCTGGCCGGGATCGCGCTCGTGCTGCAGCCGCTGCTCGGCCATGCCGGCGCGATCGGCGGCGGTGTCGGCGCCACGCTGATCGCCTCGGAGGTCATGCATCTGCTGGCCGCCGGCGCATGGCTCGGCAGCCTGCTGCCGCTGTTCATTACGATCGGCACCCTCCCGCACAACTTCGCGGCAACCGCGTGCCGCAGCTTCACACCGATCGGCCTCTCCGCGGTGCTGGTGCTGGCGGGAACCGCGGTGCTTCAGGTGACGGACCTGATGGGCGACATGCCGGGGCTGTTCGGCACCGGCTATGGCCATGTCGCGCTGGTGAAGGTCGGGCTGTTCGGCGTGCTGCTGGCGCTGGCCGCGGTCAATCGCCTCGCGCTGACCGATCGGCTGGCCGGCGCCGCACCGGACGCCGCGCGCCGCCACATGCGCACCTCGATCGCTATCGAAACGGTGCTGGGCGCGGTGGTGGTGATCACGGCCGGCTTTCTCGCGACCCACACGCCGGGCACGCATGAAGAGCCGGTCTGGCCTTTCCCATGGCGACCGAGCCTGTCGGTGTTCGCCGAGCCGGACCTGCGCGGCGAGGTCATCGGCGCGCTGGTGGCCGTCGGCGTGGCCGTCATCATGACTGTCGCCGGAATGATCTGGCGCCGGATGCGCTGGCCGGCGCTGGTGGTTGCCGCGATCATCGCCGCCCGCGCGATCCCGCATCTCGATCTGCTGTTGGTCGAGGCGTTCCCCACCAGCTTCTTCACCTCGCCGACCGAGTTCGCGGCTACGGCGATCGCGCACGGCGCGAAGCTGTTCGCGGCCAACTGCGTCGCCTGCCATGGCGCCGAAGGACACGGCGACGGCCCCACCGCGAAGTCGCTTCCCATCCATCCAGCCGATCTGACCGCGCAACATCTCTGGGCACACAGCGACGGCGAGATGTTCTGGTACGTTTCGCATGGCTTCGACGCGCCGGAGGGCGGCGTCGCGATGCCCGGCTTCGCCGGCACGCTGTCGAGCGAGGCGCGCTGGGACCTGATCGACTATCTGCACGCGCACAACGCCGGCGACAGCATGCGGTCCACCGGCACATGGTCGCACCCGGTGCCGGTGCCGCAATTCGATGCGACCTGCGCGGACGGGCACGCCATCGACCTGGATGATCTGCGCGGGCGCGTGCTGCGCATCATCGCGGTGTCCGGCGACGCGGCGACCTTATCCGTTCCGCTGGCGGCACGCGGGATCACAACGATCCTTCTGGCCAGGAAACATATGGCGGCAACGGATCCGGCAGCCTGCGTGACGAGCGAACCCGAGACCTGGACCGCCTTCGCGATCCTATCCGGCGTGCCCGACGACGCGTTGGTGGGCGAGCAGGTGCTGGTCGATCAGAACCATTGGCTGCGCGCGCACTGGCGGCCGGGTGAGCCCGGAGACTGGAACGATCCGCAGGCGTTCGCTTCCGTGGTGGCCGACCTCGCGGCGCACCCGATCGCGGCCGATACAGGCAGCGGACACGCGCATCAGCACTGATCGCCATAGCCTGTCGGATCACCGGACGGAATTTTCGGCCGTGCCGGTCGGCGGCCGACCATCACGGGATGGTGCCAACCACTGATTGCGGCACTGTGAGCTATATCACAGCGCACGGCCGGCTTTCCTGCAACGATGCACCAACTACCGGATCAATGCTTCAAGGCATCTTGGTGCGGCGATCGCGCGGCTGGTCGGACAGGTGATTCGCTCGGCAACGCAACCTTCCAAGGTGATGGTGAAAGACCGGTGCTCTGACGCCACCCGATGGCTCGGCCGAGCGGCCACGCCAAGCGCATGGCTTCGGACACCAGGCGTGTGAAACCGGCGAAGGGAAGGAACCAAAATCATGACTGGAACGTGGAAGCCATTGGGCCATCAGCCGCCCGTGGCGATCGATACCATGCTGCTTCTGACGGATGGCAGCGTGATGTGCCACGACTACGGCACGGGCGGTGCCTACACGCCCGACTGGTACCGTTTGGTACCCGACGCATTCATGGATTATGCCAACGGCAGTTGGCACAAGCTGACACCGATGCCGGCGAACGCACCGGTGGCGCAGAACGGGCCGGTGGACGCCCCGCTCTATTTCGCCTCCGCGGTGCTGCGCGACGGTCGTGTGTTCGTCGCCGGCGGGGAATACAACGCCAGCCCGAATGTCGATATTCTGGCGGCCTCGATCTTCGATCCGGTGGCCGATTCATGGACCAGCATTCCCACGCCGCCGGGGTGGACCAACATCGGCGACGCACCGAGCTGCGTGCTGCCGGACGGCAGGGTGCTGCTGGGCAACATCAAGACTGTACAGACGGCGATTCTGGACCCGGTGACGCGTAGCTGGAGCGCCGGCGGCAACAAACACGACACCAGCTCCGAGGAAAGCTGGACGCTGCTGCCGGACGGCACCATCATCGTTGCCGAGGTGAACAACCACCCGCATGCCGAGAAATACCTGATCGCCACCAATCAATGGATCAATGCCGGATCGACACCGCCCGGACACGATCTTGTGTTGAACGAGCCAGGCGTGTCGATCGAGATCGGGCCGGCCATCCTGATGCCGGACGGCCGCGTGTTCTGCGCCGGCGCGACCGGACATACCGCGCTCTATCTGCCGCCGCTGCTGCCGACCCAGCCGGGCACATGGATCCCGGGCCCGAACTTCCCGGTCTCCGGCGGTCATCTGATGCGTGCCTTCGATGCCCCCGCATGCCTGCTGCCGAACGGGTTTGTGCTGTGCGCGGTGGGACCGTTGAACGCCGGATGGTCGGGACCGCCGACCGTGTTCTTCGAATTCGACGGCGCGGCGCTGCATCCCGTGGCGAACCCGGCGAGTGCCGCCGGCGAGCCCACCTACAATGCGCGTCTGCTGCTGCTGCCGAGCGGCCAGGTGCTGTATGCCAACTGCACCAAAACGATCGAGATCTACTCGCCGGCGGGCGGTCCGCAGTCGGCATGGCGGCCGCACATAACCGAGGTGCCACACCATCTGCATCCGGGCGAGACCTATCGCTTGCATGGCCACCAGATCAACGGTTTGTCGCAGGCGGTTGCCTATGGCGACGACGCACAGATGGCGACCAACTATCCGTTGGTCCGGCTGCTTGGCGCGCCAAGCGTCGGAATGGTGTTCTGCCGAACGTTCGACCACTCGACCATGGCGGTCGCGACGGGTAGCGCGGTCCATCACACAAATTTCGTGGTGCCACCGCATCTGCCGCATGGCGAGTACGAACTTGTGGTGATCGCCAACGGTATCATTTCGGAGCCGGTGACGGTGCATGTCGGCGCCAAGGAGGAAGCGCACGACGGTCACGATCGCGACCGTAACGAGCCTCCCGAACCCAAGCACGAGCGCGAGCATGGCCATGAACGCGAAGACGACAGCGGCAGCCTGACGCTGAATCTGAAACTGCCGCTCGGGTTTGCCCGCCGGTAGGATAGGCCGGCGGTCGCACACTGTTACCGGATGCTGGCGAAGATCGTTGTCATGTCCCAAGGGCCCATGGGAGGACTGAGCGCAGGCGCCAATACCGAGTGTATTGGCAAAGCGCAAAAACCCCATGGTCTCATGGGGCGCGGCAAGGATCGATCCAGCGCTTGCAACAATGTTAGGAGGCCGGACTAGACGTGCTCCGGTTGGCGCAGGCGGAGCGAGCTCAGCACCATCGCGACCGCGGCGAAGCACGCCGCCAGGTCGACCGACAGTGTGGTGCCGCGCGTCACCCCCTCGTTGCCGCCATGGGTCAGCCCGAACAGCAGAGCCACCAAGGCACTGCCCGTCGTCTGGCCGACCAGGCGCGAAGTCGACAGCACGCCGCTGCCCGCCCCGCCCCGGCGCGGTCGCGTGGCGCGCTGGCGATCATCAGCCGGTTGTTGGGCGACTGAAAGAACCCGAAGCCGACTGAAACCCACCAGGGAGCTTTGACCCCTGACCCCCACCCCTCGGGTCAAACGCCCGAGGACAGGCGCCGGCCAGCCTTTGGACCCCATCCCTTTTTGGTTGGGGCGCGGGAGGCGGGACCGAGGCGCCCCAACCAAAAAGGCGGGCTCCAAGGACCCACTATTGGCGCGGTTCCAAGGGGCCGCGCCCCTTGGTGGGGTCCAGAGCGGCGCCCCTGGCCTTGCTGCGCGGGGTTGACGTAAATCAATGCGGCGGTGTGGATGGCGTGTCGTGGTGGGCCATCACATTGGATGCCGGGAAGGGTCGTGTCATGCCGATCGATGCCGCCAGCCTCATGACAACCGAGGTCGTCAGCGTTGCGCCTGACGATACGGTGGCGAAAGTCGCGCGGCTGCTCGCCGACAACCATATCAGTGCGGTGCCGGTATGCGATGCCGACGGCAAGCTGGTTGGGATGTTGAGCGAGGGCGATTTGATGCGGCCGTTTGCCAGCGAGACCGCAACGCGTCGTGCGTGGTGGCTGCGCACGCTCGCCGAGGGCACGGACCTTGCGCCGGAGTTCCTCAAGTATGTCCGCGAGGATCAGCGCCGCGCGAGGGACCTGATGAGCACGCCGGTGGTCAGCGTGACGGAGGGGGTGTCGGCGCGCGAAATCGCCGATATCATGATACGAAGTCGTATCAAGCGCGTGCCGGTGGTGCGCGACGGCAAAGTGATAGGTGTCGTCTCACGTGCCGATCTAGTGCGGGCCATTGCTCATTCGCCGGATGCGATGTCTGAGCTGCTCTAATCGGACGTTGGGTCACTTCGTCGTGGTGCGCGGTGCAATGCTGGACGTGACCTTCGAGACCGTGGGCGTGCCGGCGATCGAGAATCTGACCCAAGGCGCCTTGGCCCGGGGATTGCCGGCCATGATACATCAGGTCAACTGCTGATTCGGCCCACCGTGCAGCGGCACTTGTCCTTGCTGAGATCGCCGATGTGATGTTGGACGTAGCGCTCAAGGCCACGTTTGCGGATCAGATCGAGCTGCGTTTCCAGGAAATCCATGTGGCCTTTTTCGTTGTGCATCAACTATTCGAACAGGCCGCGCGTTACGTAGTCCTTGATGGTGTTGCAATGGGTCGCCGCCCCCTGGTAGAGCGCACGTGCTTCGTTCTCGGCTTGGAGGTTTGGCCGAAGGCGGATTGTGCCAGTTATGCCAATTCCATGAGGCTTCAGTACGCGGCACGTGCCCGCACGGCGCGGCGCCATGGCACCCAGCCAGAAGGCCGCGGGGAGATGCTTTGAGCTATTGACACATATGACTTTTCATTGGTGAATCTTGCCTATCGAGGTAAAATGAAACACAACAACATCATCATCCCGGCGCAAATCCGTGCCGGGCGGGCGTTGCTTGGTTGGTCGCAGGAGCATCTCGCCAAGGAAGCCGAGGTGGGCCTGAGCACGGTTCGTGACGCGGAAAGCGCTAGGCGTGCCGCCGAGACGGCAGCCGTGGCATCCATCCGCAGCGCCCTTTGGAACGGGGGGGTCGTCTTCACCGGCGGACTCCCGGGCGAAGGCCCCGGGGTCCGACTTGTTGCCGACCAACCCAACATCATTCGCCGCCCCAGCACGATGCAGTGGGAAGGGTTGCCCTTTGCCGTGGAGTACCAAGGAAAAATCGTTACGGTTTTCGTTGCTGATACTGTGCTTGAAGACCTGACGGAGCAACCGGGGTCCATGACGGAAGCGGCTTGCCTCAAGTCCTTTGAACGGCATCACGGCAAGATATTGGATGCGGTTGCTCTGGCGTTCACAGATCCGGAAAATTTTGATCAGTTTGGCCGCTTGCATATTCGACCAAAGGACATGGACTCGCTCAAAATCGGCCAATGGCACCGGGTCACTATAGAAAGCGGGGAAGATATCAGGGAAACGTCGGCCAGATCCCTCATGAACAAATTCTCCGCTATATTCATGGAATGCGGCGTTCCGCCAGACATTGATGTGTACCATAACAGAACTGTTGACGGCGAACATGTCTATTACTTTTCACCCAAGGCATCGGATGTGGGCAAAGACCTGCTTGCCTCGTTTGGCGCGATTGCCGGTGCACCGCCGGGCGATTTTGCGTCGATGAGGAAAATAAAGCTGTGACCAATCGGGCATTTCTCCTTCCGGCGACTGCGTTGTATGGGCCCGGGTGAATCGTCCGGATGGGCCGTAACACCCGGTGTTCGTACGCGTAGCGACAGCCTTATATTTATCACAGAAGGAAAAGCGAGAACGATCGACCTCCGAAGCAGGCAAAATCCGGCCAATGATTTTCCTGCACGCAGGAATTTTCCTGCACGCGGGCATTTTCCATCATACTGGAATTTCTTGCATACCGCAGAGCGCGTCGCTCTTGAACCATCGGCGACGTCATCATGGAGACAAGTGCATCATGAGGGATAGAGACCAGGCCGACGAACGCGCCTCGCAGACCGGCAACGTCGCGCATCGAATTGGCAGCATGAATCATATTCGGCTGACGGTGACAGACATCCCGAAAGCAGAGCGGTTCTACGATCCACTTCTGCGTTTCATGGGGTACCGCTTTGTCGAGAAGAGCGACAGCAGGCTCGCCTGGGCGGCCATGACGCCGAGCGGCAGCCTCCAATGGGTCATCTTGAGCCTCGTCAGCGATGCCGGCGCGGCGCGTACGCACGATCGGTATTCGCCCGGCTTGCATCATTTCGCGTGGAACGCCGATAGCCGCGACGAGGTGGACCGGTTTCATGCTCTTCTGTGTGCGACCGGCGCGACGGAACTCGATGCACCATCGGAATATTCATACGAGCCAGGGTACTATGCGGTATTCTTCAGCGACCCCGATGGGATGAAGCTGGAGTTCGTGCACGTGCCTGTCGAGGGCAGCCGGACATACTGGCAGGGCGCGTGCTGTCGATGAAAATGCCGCGATACGTCGGGTCGCGCGCCCTCACACGCCGAATCCAATCATGTTGGGGCTACCCACCGGGAAATACTGCCCGGAGAAGCGCAGCCCACCCGTCGCACGATCCACCTTGAACACAGTGACCTGGTCGCTGCGGCGGTTGCATGCCAGCAGCAGCATGCCGGTCGGATCCAGCGCCACCTGATTTGGATAATCCCCTCGCGCCCATTCGTTGCCGATCATGCGCAGCGTGCCATCCCCGCCGATCGCGAAGCTGCTGATGCTGTTGTGCAGACGGTTGCCGGCATATAGAAACCGGCCGTCGCGGCTGACCGCCATTGCAGAAGCGAAACTTGATCCGGCGAAGTCCGCCGGCAGCGTGCTGACCGTCTGCAGCGGCGTGGCCCCGCCGGTCTGGCCGTCGTACCGATAGGTCGCGATCTGCGACGCTTCCTCGTAGATTACGTACAGCGTGCGACCATTCGGATGAAATGCGAAATGCCGCGCGCCGGCGCCGGCGGATGTCGTGGGGAAGCCGTGATTCGCCGCCGGGCGCAACTTTCCGCTGTCCAGGTCAAGCGTCCAGACAAAGGTCCGGTCCAGGCCGAGATCGGTGCTGAGCACGAATCGCCCGGCGGGATCGGTCGCAATCATATGCGCGTGGGACGCCGTGTGGCCGCTTTGCGCGAAGCTGCCCGGCCCCGCCGCGGCCGCCTTCGTCGGGCCGAGCGTGCCCTGCGGCGCGACGCTGTCCGTGGCGGGGCCGAGCGAACCGTCCGACTGAATCGGCAGCACGGCGATATGCCCGCTATCGTAATTCGCAACCAGCAGATAGCGACCGGACGGATGGACGGCGGCGTAGACCGGCGCCGTACCGCCCGATCCGACGGCGTTCAATTGCCGCAGCGCCCCGCTGGATGTATCGACTTCATATGCGGTAACGGCCCCCTGTTTCTGCCCGTCGAATTGACCGATCTCGTTCACCGCGTAGGCGCGGTCGCCCTTGGGCGAGACGCAGATCCAGGAGGGGCTCGGGCCGGGGAAAGTCTGCAGCGCGGTCAGCCGGCCCGCCTGCGGATCGATACGCACCAGCGTGATGCCCTCGCCGTGCCCCGCACCGCCAGGCATTGAAACCGACGTGTAGCTGCACACATAGCCGAAATGCTGCGGTGGCGACGAGGTGGCAGCCCTGGACGCGGCCGAAGCGGTGATCGTTGCGGTAGCCGCCGCCAACAGGGCGCGGCGCGGCATGCGTGGCTGGTGCATTTCGGTTCCACCATCGGACTGTTCGAAGACTTGTTGAGCGACGGTAGCACGCTGATGTCTATGTCGCACTTGGCTGCTCGGGCCACGTCGGACAGTTCAGGCAAGCCTCAGTTTGTGATAAACGATGTTCTTGCGGTTCCATGTGTAGGTGACGTGCAGACGACCGCCGGCGGCAATGATTGCCGGGTAGGAGAACTCGCCTTCATCGGTCTCGAGATCCAGCAGGCGCGACCACGTCTCGCCGTTGTCCGTCGAGCCCGTCAGCGAGATCGGCGTGCGGCGGGTCCAGTTGCCCTCGACCGGGTTGTGGGCGAGCACCAGATGTCCGCCGCCGAGATGCACAAGGTCGAGACCGCTGTTGTTGTTGGGCAGCGAAGTGGCGTAGGCCGCGCACCAGGTCGCGCCGCCGTCGTGCGAATCGCTGCGGTAGACGCGGCCGCGCGTGCTCCGCAGCAGCATGTGGACATCGCCTGGAACCGATTCCCACAGCGTCGGCTGGATCACGCCGTCCCACCGGAATACACGATCGAGATCGGTTTCCCACAGCGCATTCTCGCGCAGCCCGTGCCAGACCCCAGCGGGGTCGGGCGGCGCCTCGGGACGGTGCTCGAGCGGAACGTCGACGCGCCGCCACGTCACGCCGCCGTCGGCGCTGCAATCCACGAAGGCATCCCAGAGCCGCGCCGTCTCGATCGAGGCCCCCGCCAGCCAAGCGCCGGTCGACAGCACGAGCAGCTTGTTGCGGACCGGTCCGCGCGGAGAACGATCGCCCGGCACCAGAGGAAGCGGGGCACTCCAGGTGGCGCCGCCGTCCGCGGACACCGCGCGGCGGGTGATTCAGTCATGCACAGTCGGCCCAACCTTGTAGAACAGCGTGATCCGCTCGCCGTCCGCGTGCAGCACCGGGTTCCAGTGCGCCAGCCCAGGCTCCGCGAACGCCCTGACGGGCTCGCCCCAGACGCCGCCGCGCTGGCGGGACAGAAAAATCGCAGTATCGCCCTCGCCCTCCCGCGTGCCGGCGAAATAGGCCGCGAGCAGATCGCCGGACGGCAACGCGATCAGGGTGGAGGCATGGCAGTTGTCGAACCGGCCATGCGCGTGGGGGAGCAGCTCTTGGCGCTGCTCCGAAATGACATTCATTTCATTTTCTTTCCGCTCGCCTTGGCCTGCTCTTCTTTGGCCTGCCCGACTTGGCCTGCTCGCGTTCGATCACCGTCTCCTGCTACCATACACAAGGTTATTGGAAGATCAGATCGGCGCCTCGTAGGCCGCCCAGGCGTTCGGGCTCTCGCGCAGCAGGATTTTCAGTCCGGTGACGGCACGACCGCCGGCGCCCAGCGCCCCGTCGCGGCAGGCGGCGGCGAGACGCGTGTGGATGTGGAAGGCCACCTGTTCCGTGGTCGTGTTGACCCCGGCGAATGCCAGCAGATCGTCGAGGTTGCGATAGTCCAACGGCTCCAGCACACGGCGCAGCTCGGTCTTCGCGAGGCCGATGTCGACCAGGAGCTGATGCGGATCGAGCTTCGGCGCGCGGAACTCCGCCTCGACGGCGAAGGTCGCGCCGTGCAGGCGTTGCGCCGGGCCGAATTCCTCGCCCTGGAAGCTGTGCGCGATCATGATGTGATCGCAGACCGTCAGGCTGAACATTCAGTCGATCCTCCCGATTTGACCGACCCGGATGGGCAGGCGTTCAGCGTCGTGCAGCCGCGGCGGCCATCGACAGCCGACACGGCTGATACGTTCTGAACATCGAACGCTAGAGCTCGCCATCAACGAGCCTGCGGTTCCGCCCACGCAGGAAGACCCCTAACAGGCAGCCTTCGGGCGAGGTCGAGAAATGCCGGCTTCCCGGCGCATAGCGCACGAATTCCCCGGCCCGCAGCTCCTGTCCGTCGCTGTCGATCAGAACGCCTTCGAGAACGATGAAGGCTTCGCCGAAGACATGCTCATGCGGCAACGAACTTGCCCCCGCGGTAAAGCGAACGAGATAGAGGCCTTCGCCCCGCGTCTCGTCAAAATCGAGCGGCAGCCAGGAAAGCCCGGGCGTCGGCTCGCCGTAGCGATCATCCGGACGCAAAGCGGTCCGGCGCGTATCGATGATCTGACGTTGCTGGTACAGGGCGTTGGATTGCATTGGGCTACTCCCTTTCTGGCTGCGCATGCGTTTTAGCGCAGGGTTCGGTTGACTGGAACTGCGTGCATCCCTCAATGGCGACCAGTTTGGTTGGCGTCGCCCCGCCCGACGTCATGGCCGGTCTTGTCCAGACCGTCCATCGCGGCACTGTGCTTGAGGGGATGGCCGGGACAAGCCCGGCCATGACGGGAGAGAAACGGTGTCGACCCAACCAACCGACTGCGTGTCTCGGCCGCCCTTCGCGGGAGCGGTGTACAGGTCAGAAGTCGCCATAACTGACGACATGGCACAGCCCACCGGCGCGCAGGATCGTCGGCATCGCCGCCGGCAAATCGGCAAACGCCGTCGGTCCCTCCAGTAACGCATCGAAGCGCGCGTCGGCCAGCAGCGCCAGCGCCATGGCCAGCCGCGCGGCGTGGCTGCGACGCCCACGCATCGGCGCGGCGACGGCGCCGACCTGACTGGCGACCAGGCGCAGCCGGCGCGCGTGGAACGCTTCGCCCAGCGGCAGCGCGGGGGCGGCGTCGCCATACCAGCTTGCCTCAATGATGCGGGCCTCGAACGCAGCGCGGGAAAGGCACAGGCGCAGACCGGCCTCGGAGGCCGAGCTGTGCACGATCAGCTCCTGCTCCCCCGGCGCCGCGTCCGGCAGTGCAAAGCCGCAGCCGAACGCCTGGGCCAGCGTGGCGCGCGTGGGATCGATGTCCACGACCGTCACCACCGCGCCAGGGATGCGCGCCAACAGGGACGCGGCCAACAGGCCGACGACGCCGGCGCCGACCACCAGCATGCGCTCGCCAGGCAACGGCGCGGCATCCCACAGCAGGTTCACCGCGGTCTCCATGTTCGCGGCCAGAACCGCGCGCGGCGTGGGCACGCTGTCGGGGACCGGGATGCACATCGCGGCGGGAGCGATGAACCGGTCCTGGTGCGGGTGCAGCACGAACACGCGCTGCCCGCCCTCGGTCAGCCCGCCCTCGATCACACCGACCGCGCTGTAGCCGTATTTCACCGGGAACGGAAAATCGCCACCCATCAGCGGCGCACGCATCGCCTGGTACTGGCTGGGCGGCACGCGGCCGGCGAACACCAGCGCCTCGGTGCCGCGCGAGACGCCGCTCGCCAGCGTCCGCACCAGGTGCATTTTGGGGCCCGGGTCCGCCAGCCGCTCCTCGCGCAGCTCACCGCTTCCCGGCTCCGTGCACCAGAATGCGCGGGCGATGGTCATACCGTCCCCGTCATGCCGCGGCCGTCATGCCGCGGCCGTCATGCCGGCGCTTTCATACCGGCGCTGGCATGCAGGCGCTGGCATGCAGGCGCCGTCATGCCGGGGGGCGGCGCAGCGGAATGTCGAGCAGCAGATCCGCGCCCAGCCGATGCACGGTCCACTCGAAGCGCATCGCCTCGGCCAGCGACGCGGCCGGCGGCAGGTGGAAGGCCGGCACGCCCCCGCCCAGCAGCAGCGGCGCGATGGTAACGTGCAGCCGATCCAGCGCGCCGGCGGCGAGGAAGCGCGAGACGGTGACGCCGCCGCCCTCCACGAACACGCGGTGCAGGCCGCGTGCCGCCAGCGCCGCCAGCATGGCTTCGATGCAGAACCCATTGCCGGCCCGCCGCAGCCGAACGACGCTGGCCTGGCCCAACCGGTCCGGCCCCGCCGCATCCTCGGCGCACAGCAGCAGCGTCTGCGGACCCTCCTGGAAGATCTGGAACCGCGCGTCCAGCCGCCGGTCCGGGTCCAGCACGACGCGCACCGGCGAGGCGCCCTCCACCGCGCGCGTGGTCAGCCGCGGATTGTCGGCCCGCACCGTTGCCGCGCCGACCACCACCGCGTCGAACAGCGCGCGCAGCCGATGGGTGTGGACGATGTCGTCCGGCCCGCTGATCCAGCTCGAGGCCCCGGTCGTGGTGGCGATGCGTCCGTCCAGCGATTGGGCAATGCGGCCCAGCACCAGCCGTTCCCCGGGGCGCTCGCTCGTCAGCAGCGGTCCGTACAGCGACGACAGGCCCGCGTCCGCCGGCGACCGGCGCAGCAGGCGGCGCCACGTCTGCGCGTCGGGCCCATCCATACGGACGCCAGTATCATGCCAGCGGCCTAATCAGGAAGGGAGCGGCCAGCCGGGAGCCGCCCAACCTGGATCGGCCGGCGGGGAGCAACCGGCGGAGAGCGGGAGGTGGCACCGCGGTGCGGCCAGCCCCACATGACGGGCGCCAGCTGAAGGAGGGACCTCATGGCCAGCATCAAACGCCACGCCAGCGCCGCTTGGCACGGCAGCGGCAAGGACGGCGCCGGCAGCCTGACCACGCAGAGCGCCACGCTGAAGGACACGCCTTACGGCTTCAACGCCCGCTTCGGCGACGGCAAGGGCACCAATCCCGAGGAATTGATCGCCGCCGCGCATGCGGGCTGCTTCAGCATGGCGACCGCGTTCCAGCTCAGCGGCGCCGGGCATCCGCCGGAGAGCCTGCACACCGAGGCGACGCTGACCATGGAGCAGGTGGAAGGCGGCTGGAAGATCGCCGCGGTGCATCTGGTGCTGCGGGCGAAGGTGCCGGGGATCGATGCGGCGAAGTTCCAGGAGCTGGCGGCGGGGGCGAAGGCGAACTGTCCGGTCTCCAAGGTGCTGAACGCGACCATCACGCTGGATGCCGCGCTGGAGTAGGGGCGCGCTCCGCCGCTCGGCCAGGCGTTACGACGAGCGGCGCCCAGACGGCCTGTCGGACACGACCGGAGCACCGGGCGGGCAGGAACGGCGGCGACGGTGTGCAGTCCGATCGAGCGCGGCGTCAGAGGCGGTCGCGGGACTGGCCGGGGCCGAACACCCGCAGCACCCGCACATCGCCGGCGGTTTCGTCGCGGCCGGTGTCGGGGCGGACCTCGTAGAGCGCTCGGTAACCGCCGGCGCAGGGCAGTTCGCGCACGCCCGGGTGTTGGCCGGCCGGATAGAGGCAAGAGTGCAGGCAGAGGCGCTCGATCGCGGTCCAGATCGCCGTCATCCGTCGTTGGGCCGCCGGCCCCGCGCTTGGCTGGGTCAGCCAGTTCGTGATCGCGTCGAGGTCGGCGAATGCTCGCGGCGCATAGATCAGCCCGCGCGACAGGCGGCCAGCGGATCAGCGCCGGGGATGGCGGGGATAGGGGACTGGCAACTGGTGGTCGGTGCCGATGCTGTCGATCCAGGCCTTGACCTCGGCCGAGGTGGCGTAGAGGCCGGCGTCTAGTTCGGCGCGGGCCTCGGCGATCATCTCGGCTTCCCAGGCGAGTCGGCGCTGCCTGTCCGCCTCGGTTTCGCGGCGCGCGGCGGGGGCGTCGTCGGCGGGGAGCGGGGCGGTGTCCACGATGCGCAATATCATCGTGGCCGCGGGCAACTGCCAGCGTGACAAGCGCGCGGCCGGCGGATCAGCAATGGGAATGGCGGGTAGGGGGTAGCGGCAGCTCGTGGTCCGTGTCGAGGCTGTCGATCCAGGCGTCGACCTCCTGCGATGACACCACACGCCCGGCGGCGGCCGATGCGCGGGCCTCGGCGATCATCTCGGCTTCCCGGGCGAGCCGGCGCCGTCTGCCCGCCTCGGTTTGGAGGCGGGCGGCGGGGAGCGGAGTGGTGTCCATGGCGCGCAATGTAGTCGTGGTCGCGGGTAACTGCCAGCGTGACCGGCAGCGTGACCGGCACGCCGTCAGCGGATCAGTGACGGCGATGGCGGGGATTAGGTTCCGGCAGCTCGTGCTCGGCATCGATACTGCCGCGACAGTGGGCGACCGCCATTGGTTGTCGCTGTCAGCGAAAACAGATGGTTCTGGATGCGGTCGGCCCGACCGTGGAAACCCTGGTCGAAAGCCAGATTTCACGGACGGTCAGCGAGGGGGATTTCTGAGCGGTGCGGATGGTCACCTTCAGGCGTGCATGGACGACCACCCTGACCACAGGCATGGTCAGGGTGGTCAGCCCGATCAGGGTTGTCACCGCCTGTAAGTTTGGCAGATACTGTATTGAGTGAAGCATCATAGGGATTCGTGGTGAGTTCGGCCGGGGCTACCAGAGCGGGTTACGACGTAACTGTGGTCGCGCGAAAAGCACAGCATGGGGAATTGCGGCAGTGAGATGGATACTTTTGAGTATGACGACTCTGCTGCTGCTTGCACGGCCTGTATGGGCTGAACCCGACAATGCGAGTTGGTCGGAAGTCGATGGATGGACCGCGTCGTTATCGAAAAATGTCTGTGTGGCAGAAAAAGTAATGCTTCAGCACTTGCCGGCGTTGGCCTTCAATCGGCAGACGTTCGGGTTCGCTTTCAGTCCAATAGCGTCCGCCTATGTATCGCTGGGATTGTATTTTATAAAAACCCCTTCACATCCGCCCGATGCAATTGTGTTTGCGGATAGTGGAATGATTGCACAATTGGACGTAGCTCACTCCGAAGACAAGACTGATTTAGATTCTCGCAGAGGAGCAATGCACCAGTCCACGGATATAGCCGTCCTTCCGATTAGTGATGTGTACAACGCCCTGGCCGATTTGGTAGACAAGTCTCTGCTGACGGTATTTCTCAGCACAGGACGTTATAACGCGAGTATTGGACAATTCAGTGTAACCAGACAGCAATTCTTGGAATGCATGGCAAGACAGAGTCAGTTCGGGCCTCAACTTTTTTTGGCTCCATCGCCATATACAGGCGCCCCAAAATGAAAACACCATAGCGATATGACGGCGTCTCTAAGAGTCTGACTCGAATCGCCG